>CAYJNV010000098.1:0-14307 GCA_964370975.1 uncultured Caldilineaceae bacterium
AATCGCTTTTACTACCCGGCCTGGGCAATCAGCGTCGATGGTGCGCGCATAGCCAAGCAGCCGGTAGGGAACCTGGGGCTATTGGCCGCGCCCATGCCGTCGGGGGAGCGCGCCGTTGCGCTTGATTGGGCTCCAACCCCAGCTGTCTGGCTGGGGCGCGTGCTCACAGCGCTTGGATGGCTGCTTGGGCTCTGGTATATCTGGCATCTGCGTGCGTGGCGCGTGGCGGCGCTGGTGGGCTGGAGTGTCGTGGCACTGCTGCTGCTGGCGGGGAGCAGCGGGGTAACAGCGCGCAGCCTCCCCGTACAGCCGGCCGATGCCGACTTCGGCCCCGCGCAGTTGGCGGGAATGGCGGCAGTCCCCGCGCGCGCCGGCGAAGAGGCAACACTGGCGTTCCACTGGCTGGTGCAGGAGCAGAGCGGCGACCTCGTCACCTTTATTCACTTGCTCGCCCCCGACGGCGCGCTGCTGGCGCAGGTGGATGCGCCGCTGGCAGGGGCCTACACGCCCGCCGCCCGCCTCGCGCCCGGTATGCTCGTTCGTGTGGAGCAACACCTGCCTTTACCAACCACGGTCGCACCCGGCGTCTATACGCTGCGCGTGGGCCTCTACCCTGCCGGGCAGCCCGATGCGCCTCTCCAGCCCGCCGGCAGTGATACCCCCTACAGCACGGCGCTTAGCCTGGAAGTACTACCATGACGGGCCGCATGCGCGCTCTGCTGTTGGTGCTGCTGTTGGCGCAATTCGCGCTGGCGCTCCAGTACAGCCTGCGCAATCCCCTCGGTGAGGCCCCCGACGAGGCCGACCACTGGGCCTATGTGGTGCACCTGGCCACCGCGCGCACGTTGCCGGTGGGACCTGGACTTACACAGGCCAAACACCCGCCCCTCTACTATATGGGCGGCGCGCTCTTCGCCGCGCTGGGTGAGCCGTCCATCAGCTTCTTTCGCCCCAACCCCGCCGTCAACCTGACGCCTGGCCCGGGCTACTCGCCCAACTTCTTTCAACACGGCCCTGCCGAAGCACCACCGTGGGGCGAGCCGCTGCGCGCCGATCACCTGGCGCGCCACTGGTCCGGTCTGCTGGGGACATTGACGCTCGCGGCCACGTCGGCGCTGGCGCGCGTGGCGCTGCCCGGTTCGCGTCTTTTGCCCGTGGCCGCCGTCGCACTGTTGGGCTTTGCACCAGAATTCCTCTTCCTGAGCGGCTCGGTGAGCAACGATGTGGGCGCCGCCGGCTGCGGCACGCTGGCGCTCTGGGGTGGCCTGCGCATCTACCGCAGCGGCGGGCGCGTGCACGGCGCGTGGTGGACGGGCCTCGCCCTGGTCGCAGGATTCCTCACCAAAGCCAGCAGCGCCGCGCTGTGGCCGGTGGTGGCGCTGGCCATCGCGCTGGGCGCTCTCACAGCCGCCCCGGCTGCCTCGCGCTGGGCGTGGGCCACTTGGCGGCGCATGATTACGGCGGGCGCGGCCGTCTTCGCGCCGGCCACGCTGCTGGTTGCGCCGTGGCTCCTGCGCAACCAGCGCCTCTACGGCGACCCCATGGGCATGGCCATGGCGCGCCTAACCATTGACCAGCGCACGGCGCCCTGGACCTCCGCTGACACAGTTTGGCTGCTGCGCGGCTGGTTTGTCTCCTTCTGGGGCAAGTTCGGCGGCGCTGGGCACATTGCCATGACCCAGTGGCTCTACACGCTGCTTGCCGCGTTCGTGCTGCTGGCGCTGGCCGGGCTAATCGTGCTCTGGTGGCGCAGCGGGTGGATCGCGGTGCGCTGGCCGCTTCTTCTTCTCGCAGGTGCGGTGGCGGCTGTCGCGCTGGCGATGGCGCAGTATTCGCTCATCGCCCTGGGCACAGACCAGGGGCGGCTGCTCTACCCGGCGGCTGCCGCCATTGCGATTCTGCTGGCGGCGGGCTGGCTTGAGCTGGGGCGAGCCGTGCGGCGCGAAGGCACAGCGGCAGCGCTGCTGATCGCAGGCGCGGCCGTGCTGGGTATTTACGGGCTGTGGGGGGTCATACTCCCCGCGCTGGGCTGGACATAGCTGGCCGCCGCATATCCACGCCGCTATTTCCCAATTACAATCTCGGGCAGCGGGGCCATGTTGTCGCGAAGGGGCGCGCCATCGCCATCCACGGCGGCCAGCCGCTGCTGCGTCTCCGGACTGTACCAACCCACAATCATGCGATAGGCGCCCGCTCGCAGATCGGCAGGAAGCGCGAGCGTCGCGTCGTCCACCAGATACTCATCGCGCAGCCATGATGTGGACGGGCATTGCTCGTCACACGGAATGGTGTCCTGCTGCGCCACGAGTGCGCCGCCGGCATCAAGCAACTGCACCGAGCGCACAAGTGGCCCGTCGGGCGTGCGCAGCGGCTGCCAAACAAAGGTGAACGTCAGCGATGCGCCCGGCGCGAGCGACGCTGCGGGGAGACCGTTGACACCTACCAGCCGCAGGTTCGCGTCAAAGGTGGCATCGAGGGGCTGCTCGATGAGCGGTCTCTCCATCAGGCGCGGCCGCCCATCAACGGTGATTTGCGCCAGGTCAGCCGAGCCAAGGGTGCGTTCACCATCCACCAGGCGCACCTGCAGCACGTAAACACCCTCGGCGGCCTTGGCATCGAGCGGCAGGTCGCGCCGGTCGCGCACTATGAAGCCGGGTTGCCACACGCTGGTGGGATACGCGCTGCCGCCAGGCGGCCCCACCACGCTGCTGACGACCTTGCCTCCATCATCCACCAATTCCACCACGGCCGAAAGTGCACGTGTGGGCGTGATCGCGGTCTGCCAATAGAGCGCAATGTCCAGCGTTTCACCGGGCGCTCGCTGTGTCCGCGCCAGGTCGTAGCCGGCGAGGCTGACGGTTGCACCAGGCAGCGTGTCGGTGAGCGGATGCTGCGGCGCAATCTGCGGCGGCGCAAGGGGCGGCAGCAGTTCAACCGCTCCGAGGACGGCGCGCTGCTCCGGCGCGGCGCCCGCCGCTGTGGCCGGGTACACGCGTCCGCTCGCGTCCTCATACACAGAGAGAGCCAGTGTGTAGCGGCCCGGTGGCGTACCCGGTAGCGCCTCGAGCAGGTGGTAGGTGCGCGTCGTATCGCCTGCGTCCCATGTGCGCAGCGCCGGGTATCGATCACCCGTAAGCAGCCCATCCTTTTGGGCGACGACATGCCCTGCCTCATCCAGCAGCATCAGGCTTGTCTTCAAGTCAATGTCAATCGGCAGCAGCGCCTGCCAGTCGAGAACCGCCCAGAGCGGCTGATCGGCGCGCGCGCTGGGTGGGATGGCATCACTGCGCTCGTCAGCACCAACAGCCAGCCCAGTAAGCGCAACCTGTGCACCGTAGGTCACCGAAATGGGGCGCGCGGCGGTGGGTAGCGAGAAATCCGGCTGCGCATGCAGCGTGTAGGTGGTGTATGGGATGCCGTTGATGTCGGCGCCGTCATGCTGCACAACCGACTGGGCATCGCGCCGGAGCAGGAAGTCCATCAGCCCCTTGGCGTCGAGGAAGACGAAGGCGGTCTCCGAAAGGTCGGGGACATCATAAAGCCGCAGCACATTTACCGATTGGCCACCGGCAACCATCTCCTGTAGAACGGTGGGGGCCGTTTCGTCCATGCGCACTGTGGCGTAGAGGCTGGGGTCGCGCACATAGAAATCGACAGTGTTGAGCTTGGCGTCTGATAGCGCATAGGCAGGGGAGAGGGTGAGCAGCCACTTGTTGGCTGCACCCCGCTCATTGATGGCCTGACCCAGGTTCACATAGTCCGTTAGGAAGGCGGCGCGAAAGCCTTCCGTGTCTCGAAACGCAGTGAAGTAGCTCTGCACACTGGTGAAGCCGCTCAGAAGCAGGAAGGGCAGCGGCAGCAGCAGCCCAAGACGGGGGCGGTGTGCGAAGAGGCTTGCGCCCGCCCAGAGCATGGCCGCTACGGGCAGAACAAAAATGCCTGGCATCATGCCGATGGCACGCAGCGAGTGCGGCACGCCCTCAGCCGTGAGCACGGAAGGCGCGGCAAAGAGCAGCGCCCACATAAGGAAGAAGAGCGGCGTGAAGCGTCGCCACTGCACAAGCGCCATCACGCAGCCCGCCGCCAGCCAGAGGCCCAGGAAAATATCGAACAAGGGGCGCTGCGCAGGATCGTGGCGCAGGTTGGGGTCGTGCGTGGTGAAGAAGAGCAGAGCCACTTTGGCCGCGCTGTTGAAGAACGCCGCAATGGGACCACTCGTGGCAAACTCGGGGCTCAGGATGGAGATCGACACGGCGCGCGTGCCAAAGGCGTCCGGGTGCTGCACAAAATAGGTCAGCATGGGTGCGGCCACCAGCAGCGACGCAGCCAGCATGATCAGCCCCGCGTAGAAGACGCGCTTCCGATCCAGCCCCAGCCGGCTCGCCGTCAGCAGGCTCAATCCAACGCCCAGCCCCAGCAGCACAATCACAAAGCGCCCAGCCGTATAGGAGTAGAAAGAGAGGCCCGCGCCTGCGCCTGCCAGCAGCAGGTCGCTCCAGGGGAGTCTATCCTCATCGCACATGCGCCGCCACGCCCGAAAAAAGAGCGCCACGGTGATAGCCAGCAGCAGCGGCAATGTAATTGCACGGAAACCGAGCCTGCTGAAACTGATGTGCCAGTAGGAGAGTGCGAAAAAGAGCGAGACCCACGCCGCCGCCCACACTGGAAAATCGGCGCGCGCCCACAGCGAACCGGGGCGCGCATCGCGAGCGGCAAAACGCGCCTCGACGCGCACCATCCAGTAGGTGGCCGCGATGGTCAGCGTGCCGATCAGGGCCGCCGTTAGCCGCAGCGTGTAGGCGCTTGCACCCAGCAGCCGGAAGACCATGCCGGTAATCCAGATGAAGAGTGGCTCGCGCCCGTTGTTGCGCTCGTAGAAGATGGCGTAGTGTGTGCCTTGCGCAACATCGAGCGCGTCCATGGCATAGGCGGCCTCATCGTTGTAGAGGCCGGGCGGGATCGTGCGCAGATCGTAGACGCGCACAAACAAGCCTATGCCAAGAATGGCCAGAATCAATGCAGGTTCCAGCCACCAGGGGCGCTGACGCGCGGCAACGAATGTGTTGGATGCGGGAGGCGCTGCAGCTTTTGCATGCGCTGCCGATGTCTCAAGGGAGGGAGGCAACGAAGTCTTCACATTTCAGAATTGGCCGCAAGGGGCGGCGGTGGACATGGCGTCCGTGGAGCAGACCCGGCTGCCGCGCGGACCGGTCACTCGGTGACAACAACGTTGGGGAGAGGCGCCATGTTGTCGGCGAACGGCGCCCCCATAGCGTCCAGGGCAGGCAGGCGCTGCAATGAATTGGCATCATACCAGCCCGCAATGATCTGATAAGAACCGGGCGGCAACTGCGCAGGGATAGCCAGCGTGACTACATCTACCAGGTATTCGTTGGGCAGCCACGAAGTCGACGGACAATCCATGGCGCAGGCTACGCCGTCCTGCTGCGCCACAAGCACGCCCGCGGTGTCGAGCAATTGCACCGAGCGCACCAGCGGCGCGTCTTTCGTGCGCAGCGCCTGCCAAATGAAGGTGAGCGGCAAGGTGGCGCCAGGTTTCAGCGGCGCGGCCGGCAGGTCATTCACCCCGAGCAGGCGCACGTGGTCACCAAAGGTTGCAGAGAGCGGCAACTCGATTTGTGGCGGCGTCATGCGTCGCGACCGCCCCTCGATGGTAACCTCGCCCAGCAGCGCAACGCCGACAGGCGCGGTACTATCCAGCAACCGCACGCGCAGCGCATAGCTGCCCGCAGGCACCTCGGGCGCAATCAGAAGCGTGCGCGCGTCGCGCACGGCGAAGCCCGGCGTCCAGGCGGTCGTCGCGTAGCTGCTGCCGCCCGGCGCACCCACTGTGTGCGCAGCAACAGCGCCGTCCTCATCCACAAGTTCCACCGCAGCGGTGAAGTCGCGCGTTGGCGTCGTCATGGCCTGCCAGTAAAGGGTGACCCCGAGCGTCTCGCCTGGCGAAAGCTTGGTGCGTGGCAAATCGTAACCGGCAAGCTCAAGTTCATCACTCAGTTGCACATCCGCCAGGGGGTGCTCCGGTGAAATCTGAGGTGCAGTCAGCGGCGGCAGAAGCGTAACCTCGCCCAGCCGAGCGCGTAGCGCAGCCGCACCGCCTGCCACCGAGCCGGGATAGACGCTACCGCTCTCGTCCTCATACACGGAAATCGCGAGCGTGTACGTGCCCGGCGGCGTGCCCGGCAGCGGTCGCAGCAAGTGATAGGTGCGCGTCGTCTCGCCCCCATCCCAGATGCGCTCTGCTGGATACAGATCGCCTGTGAGCATCTTGTCCACCTGTGCCACTGCCTGGCCATCTGCATCGAGCAGCACGAGGCTCGACTTCAGAAGGCGACCAATCGGCCGCATAGCCTTCCACTCGAGCACTGCCCACAGGCGCTCGTCGCCATGTAACTGTACCTCTTCGGAGTCAATCGTGCTGCCGGCACTGCCTGTCGCGATACCCACAAGCTGAACAGAATCGGCAAACCGAATGTCGGCCGGTCGCAGTGTAGGTGGCAACGAAAAGTCGGTCGACTCTTTCAAGATATAGGTATCATAGGGAATCCAACCGCTTGGAAGTCCGTCAGCACCAGTCGTCGCAAGTGCATCAGCGCGCGCTAGTTGCGGCTGCGATGCAACAGAGTCCCGTGCAAGCAAGAAATCAAGAATCTGCTTGTTGTCGAGAAAGGATGTGTTGATCTCAAATCGCGTCACTCCGTAGAGTTCCATGACGTTCACTTGCTTTACTCCGGCCGTGACGCTCTGAAGAGCAGCACTCACCGTGGCCGGATCAATTGTTATCGACCGGAAGCGCTCGGGATTGTTGACAATGTAGTGGACGGTCTCAAACCGATTTTCCATCCGGACGCCTTCGGCCGAAAGTGGCACAAGCCAGAGGTCATCGCCCTGCTGCGCGCGCACCGCCTCACCCAATTCAACATAGGCAACCAGGAACGGCATGTCGAAACGCTCCGCAGTGGCAAATGCCGAGAAGTATGCGCGTACGCCCAAAATGCCGCTCATGAGGACGAAAGGCAGCGGCGCAAGCAGTGCCAATTGGGGATGCCCTGGCGCGACGCGTGCGCCTGCCCAGAGCATGGCGGCCACCGGCAACACAAAGACGCCAGGCATCATCCCAACCGCGCGCAATGATGACGGTAAACTCGAGGCACTCAGCATGGAAGGCACAGCAAGAATAAGCGACCACAACACAAAATAGAAGAGTGTGAAGCGCCGCCAATTGACAATGCCAAGCAAGATGCCCGCGCACATCCACAGGCCCATCACCACGTCAAAGACGGGCTGCGCACTTGGATTGTTTCGAAGGTCAGGATCGGGAAGGGTGAAAAACATCAGGAAGAACTTGCCCGCATTCTGAATCACCGCCGCGGCAGGATTCTCCGCTGTGAATCGACCGTTGAAGACCGAAATATCAAACGCATGTCCGGCAAAGAAGTATGGATGGCGGGCAAAATAGACCAGCAAAGGCAGCATGGTAGCAACCATCAGGGCGATGATTGCTGCGGATGCAGTCACCATCTTGCGCCTCGGCAGGCCCATGCGCGGTGCCAAAGCGATGCTGAAACCGAGGGATAGGACGATGAGAACGGGCGCGATGCGAGCCGCCATGTACGTGTAGAACGACAGCCCCGCAAAGAAGCCCGTCAACACGATGTCACTCCAGGGCAAGTGCTTATCGATAGCCAGCCTGCGGAGTGTACGAAAGAGGAAGGTGGAGGCGATTGCCAGAATCAGAGGCAGCGTAATCGCGCGATAGCCGAGCCGGCTCAGCGAGAGATGCCAATAGGAAAGCGCCAGCAACAGCGAAACCCATGGCGCCATCCACGGCGCCATGCGCTGCACCGCAGCGCTCTGCCGGCCATAGGCATTCGCCATGGCAAAATGCGCCGCTGCCCGCACCATGAACCAGGTTGCGGGCACGGTCAGCGCGCCGATCAGCGCGGCAGTCAGACGTACGGTGTAGGGGCTGTCGCCAAATAGCGCGAACGCAGCGGCGAGCAAGTAGATGAAGAGCGGCTCGCGCCCGCTATTGCCTTCGAAGAAGACAGGGCGTACGCCATTGAGCACGGCTCGCGCGTCGATTGCATACGCCGCCTCATCGTTGTAGAGGCCAGGTGGTATCGTGCGCAGATCGTAGACGCGCACCGCCAGGCCAATCGCACAGATTGCCAGCAGCAGCGCAGGCTCCAGCCACCAGCGGCGGGGATGCGCACCAGTGTGTGCTGCGGCCGCATCAAATGGCGCAGCGTTTGAGGGCGCGGCCACTGGCTCAAGTGCGTTCGGAAACGGAGCATTCACGTTTTACTTTGGGTCGCAACGTGCGACGAATGGTTTGGTGCGCGCGGAAAACGGCGCAATCTGCTTCAGGGCGCGCTACTGCTGGCACAGCGAAAGCCGACACGAAAACTGCGATATAGAGGCTTATCGTCGAATGGCCAATCACCCCAGTGGCCGAATTTGCGATGCGAGGTGCGCGCGTACCACCAATGATCGTGGAAGCCGCCGCCGCGTATGGAGAAGCGCCTCAATTCATAATCCTCCTCCCACTCATTGGTGTTCACAGGGTTCTTGTACGGCGCCCGCGTGTAGTAGCCGGGATCGTAATAATCCTGCAGCCAGTCGGCGGCGTTGCCCGCCATGTTGAGCGCACCATATGGCGTTTGGCCGCGGTGCATGTCGTCTACGCGCACTGGGAACCAATCCTCGCTGCCACGGCAGCGGTTCACATTTGTGCAATCCCACGGTTCGCTGCCCCAGGGCCACGGACGCGTGTCAATTGAGCCGCGCGCTGCTTTTTCCCATTCCGCTTCGGTGGGCAGTCGCTTGTCCACCCAGCGGCAGTAATCCTCGGCGTCCCAGCGTGACACGTACAGGATGGGGAAGAGATCGAAGGCAGCCTTGCCAAAGTAATCGTGCTGCTCTACCGAACCCGTGCGCGGCCAGTGGCAGGCGCCGGCGTAGATGCACTCCAGATATTCGCCATTCGTAATCTGGTGCTTGTCCAGATAGAAGGCATCGAGCCAGACGGGGTGGAGTGGCGACTCTTCGCCAAAGCACTCATAGCCTGAATTGTTCGGGTCACACCCCATCTGAAATTCGCCGGCGGGGACGTAGACCATGGAGCCAAGTTCCGGCGGATCGGGGAAGTAGTCGGTGCGAAAGTGCCAAACGGGGCTTGCGCTGCGCCGGCCATTGGCTAGCTCGGCCATCACCTGCCAATAGTAGACAGTGTTCTCGGCGAATGTGTACGGGTCATAACTGGCCTTCGCAAGCCCCACGGTGAGCAATTGGTCGGGCGTATTGTCTTCCGGTTCAAGCATCACGCTGAAGGTCGCGCCGGCCCATTCCGGGCTATTGACCTTCCAGGTAAGGAAGGCATTCAGGCTCTGCCGCTCGGCGCCGTTGGCCGGCCAGGGCTCCTCAAAGATTGACGGTCCGGCAATGATGGGCAGCAGGATGCGGTCACCACCAGTGGGCGCAGCAGGCACCTGCGCGTGCGCGCGTCCACCAGCGAGCGTGGCAAACAGCGCAATCAGGATGAGAAGTCCGAGAGATCGATTTTGACGCATAGACCGGTTGTTGGGTGGGCGCGTGCGGCAACTTCGTCGCTACGGCGCGCAGGCGGCAATCGAGAAGTTGCCCAGACGCAAGCGGTCACCGGGCAGAGTGTCGGGGCTGGAGAGCACGGGCACGTTCTCACCAGTGAATGGGTCATACATGCCGAAGAGCAACTTGTAGTCGCCGGGTGGCACGGTTTCGTCAAAAGTCATGGTTATGGTCTGTGACACAAGTTCGCCTGCTTCCCAGCGCGTCATGGGATTAAATCCCTCCGCCGGCATCGTGTCAAACTGGGCAATCTTCACACTGTCGTCCGGCGTAGTCACGTGGACGAAGAACTTCTTGTCGGCAGGCGGTGTCGCGCTCGTGAAGAAGTCCAGATTGAGCGGCACGCTTTCACCTGCGCAGGGTGCGGCACTGGGCAGCGTATAGCCCAGCAGCGAGACGCCATTGGTCCAGTCCGCCCGGAATGGCACGGGCGTTGTTGTCTCTTTCGCCGCTGCGCTGCCATAGGTCACAAGCAACCAAATAGCTGTGCTGCCGCCCGCCACAACGGCCACGCGCAGCCACCAGCGGCGCGGGTTGAGCACGGTTGCCAGCGCGATGCCCAGTGCGAGTATTGTAGCAAGATTTCCCGCGCGGCGCACGGGCGAATCACCGAAGTTCGCCACAATGCGGTGGTCACCTGCGGGGATGTCGGCCCCTACCAGGCCGAGAACGCCGTCGGCTCGTGTGGGCACGGCTGCGCCATCCACACGCACATGCCAGCCAGGGAAGTAGAGTTGGTGCAGGCGCAGCGTCCAGTCTTGCGTGGCGCTTGCCTCCAGCACCCACGATTGCGCGCCTTGCTCAACCACAACCAGTCGATCGGGCGCTGCCACTGGCGGCAGTTCCGAATGCTCCTCCACTGGGCGTGAGAGTGGAATGCCCTTGCTCACCAGGCGCTGCGTCTGCGGCGCGTAGTCGCTGAAGAGGGGGAAGCCGTCCCGCCCACGCTGCCACAAGTCCGCCTGGTTTATACCGGCCTCATCCACAGCATACCAGAAGGTCAGTTGTGAGGGGCGCAGATGCAAAGTGCTCAGAACGAAAATAGCCAGCCCGGCAGCCAGCGCCACCCCCCACCCCAGCCGCCCGCGTAGTGGCCCCAGCGCGAAGAGTGACCCGCCAAGCAGCGCCACGCATAAGGAGGCGGGACCATAGAGGCGCCAGGGGAACTGGATGAAGCGGATCATGGGCGCGCCCTCCCAAATGGCAAGGCTCGCAGTGGTTTGCAGCAGCAGCATTACACCCCAGGCAGCGGCCAGCAGCAGTAGCGGTGCGCGCCCGGGCCGCCGCACAAGCAACACCAGCGTCCCAACAATGCCCACTACAAAGGGCCAGAGCGCAAAGGCAAAGCGAGTCTCGCCCGTATAGAGATGCACCGGCGTGCGCTGCACAATTTCGGCCAGGGGGCGCACAAAGTTGCGCAGCGCAATCCCGCCGCTGAGCATGTATTCATTTGCGCGCGTGGCGCCTATCTCGACAATGGCCGGCAACCAGTAAAAGGCCGCCAAGCCCAGCCCCAGGGCGAAGGCTCCCGCCACGGGCAGCAGCGCACGTGGGCGGCGCGCAGTCAGCGCCAGCAGTGCGACGTAGAGCGCCACCCCCGGCACCACGAAGAGTGCGGTAATGTTGTGCGCCAGCATCATCGCCGCCACCAGCACGGCCGTCAGCAGAAGGTCGCGCCGCCGCCCGCTTTCAAGCAGCGAATGGGCCGCCCAGAAGAGCCAGGGCAGCAACGCCAGCGCCAGGCCCTCGGCCATGGCGCCCCGCTCATACAGCACGGTGAGAAAATAGGGCGACAGCGCATAGAGCACACCCGCCACAGCGGCAGGCAGCGCCCCGCCCAGCAGCCGCCGCGCATACACATAGACCCCCACGCCGCCGACCACTAACTGGAGGGTAAGGATGATTTTGGTGGTTACCAGCAGCCCCAGCCCCAGGCCGCGCAGCGCCAACCCAATATAGCTGACAAGGGGCGGGTAAAAGTTGAAGAGCAGCGCGCCGTAGCCGAAGTTGAGGTTGAGTCCCCAACGCGGAAAGAAAATGCCCTGCCGCCACGCATCCTGCAGCTCCGTGATGCGGTAGACGCTCATCAACAAGTCGATTTGATTGGGGAGACCCGGTTGCCACAGCCACTGCGCCGCGGCAAGGGCCGCGACAATCACCAGCGCCAGCGGCAGGATATCGGAGCGCCGCCAGGGCAGGGAGGAGAGTGTTGAGGGACGGTGTGCAGGTTTCTGCGTTGTCACAAGATTGAACGAGAGGTCATTGCGGCACATTCGTGCCATTGCCATGAAACAGCCAAGGCCAGTCGACTCGACTGGCCCTGGCATGGTCGGGGAGAGAGGATTTGAACCTCCGACCTCGTCGACCCGAACGACGCGCGCTACCAAGCTGCGCTACTCCCCGACAGCAGGAATGGAGTATACAGCAGGGCGGCTTGGCCATCAAATTTGAGGCAGCGCCAACAGGGCTTCTCAAGAGTCATCGCACCGCAAAACTGCGCCCGCGCGTGCCGCTTTCCTGACTTTTGAGAAGCCCTGGCAGCACCAACGTGGCCGACGCACCATCATCCTCATCCGGGATCGCAACAGATCGCCACAGGTTGGCACAGTTGACGGCGGGCGCGCGATAGGTCATTCTTGGTGGTGTAGTGCGCGATTGATGGCGCCAAAACCACAACAAAGGACTCAATGCAGATGACCGAGCCGCACTCCGCAGCCGCGCCAGACCCTTATCGCGCCTGGCTGCAGGCGCACCTGAACAAGCCACTGGACGATAGCCCCTCCGCCCTGGCGCGCTGGCTGGGCGTGACCCTGACAGCGGTTGATGACGACGGGCTGACGGTGACTTGCACAGTGCGTCCGGAGATGACCAATGCCGCCAAAGTGCTGCACGGCGGCGTGATTGCGGCGCTGCTGGACGAGGTGATGGGGATGACGGTCTATGTCTTCAGCAGGGGTCGCTACCATGCGTCGGTCAACCTTAACGTCAATTATCTGGCGGCGGGGCAGATTGGAGATGTCGTCAGCGCGCGTGCGCACCTCTTGCGCATGGGGCGGCGCGTGGTCAGCATCAGTTGCACGCTGCACAGCGCCGATGGCGTGTTGATGGCGCAGGCAACAAGCAATCTGCTGGCGGTTAACGGCGAAGGTGCATAGCTTGTATATTTCAGTACGGAGCATTTTTACTATGATGCATATTGATCACGCTCCGTATATTTGCCCCGGGTATGACACATCGTCCTCGAGGGTGGTGCGCGCCGGCAGCGCATGATAGATGTTTCGATAATAGTTCGGTATCGCTTGAGTGCCGCCACAGCGCACCGCCTCAATGCGGGGAGGTCGCTTGCTTTGACGAGGCGCTATATTTGTTGTAGTATGGAGCGACATATGAGTGAAGGAGTCGCACCATGAAGCAAACATTGAACGAAGCCTCACTGCAGGCGTTGACGCTTGACGAGGATTGCACCACGCCGCCCGGCGCACTTCCGATTGATGAGCGCTATCTCTGCTCCGTGGAAGAGGCGGCGCGCATTGTGGGCCAGAAGTGGACGCTCCAGATCGTCAACGTGCTCATGGACTTTGGCGAGTGCCGCTTCTGTGTGCTGCAGGACGCGCTGGGAGGCGTCAACCCCAGCACCCTGAGTGCACGCCTCAAGAAGCTCGAGGAAGAGGGCATTGTGGCGCGCGAGCAGTTGAGCGCCATGCCGCCCCATGTGGTCTATCGGCTGACGGACATGGGCAGCCACCTCAGCGGCGTCATCCGCGAACTGACGAGCTGGAGCCGCACGTGGCTCTGCGCCGTCCCCGAAGAACTACCCGTGAACTAGACAGGGACCCCTCCATATGGCACAGGCTAGCGCAGAGACCGGCGGCGCTCGCAACGCGCCCGCAGCGCAACCAGCCGTCAATGCCGTGGTCAAGGGCATGACTGTGGGGCTGCTCCAGGAGAATTGCTATCTCTTCGGCTGCAGGCGCACGGGCACGGCTGTGATTGTCGATCCCGGCGACAACGCGCGCGGCCTCCTGCGCATGGCACAGCAGGCGGGGCTACGCATCGAGAAGATTATCAATACACATGCGCACTTTGACCACGTGATGGCCGTCGCAGGCATCAAAGCGGCCACCGGCGCGCCTTTTTACCTCCACAAGGACGACCTGCCCATTCTGCGCGAACTGCCTGAACGCGTGCGCCTCTGGCTTGACACCGAAATCGACCCACTGGACGACCCCGACGGTTTCCTCGAGCACGGGCAAATCATCAGCGTGGGCGATGAGGAACTCGAGGTGCGCTTTACGCCAGGTCACGCGCCCGGCCATGTGGTCTTTGTCCACCACGCGGGACGGCAGGTCTTTGCGGGTGACACACTCTTCCAGGGAAGCATTGGACGCTATGATCTGCCCGGCGCCGACGGCCCCACACTCCTGCGCAGCATTCGCGAGCAACTGCTCACCCTGCCCGACGACTACGCCGTCTACCCCGGCCACGGTCCCGCCACGCAGATTGGCTTTGAGCGGGAGAACAACCCGTATGTGGGCGCGGGGGCGAAAGCCGGAATTGATGAATGACAAATGATAATTGGGCAATCAATTATTAATGATCATTTATCAATCGTTTCCTACCTGCCACGCACTCGGAGCCTTCCATGATCTACCACATGCTGCCCGCAACTGACTGGGC
>CAYJNV010000099.1:0-1093 GCA_964370975.1 uncultured Caldilineaceae bacterium
TCTCTGTGTTTCTCTGTTCCCTCTGTGACCTCTGTGTCGCTTTTACGGTGTTCGCAGGCTACAATGCCGCCATGAATACAACGCGCATTATCTTCATGGGGACGCCCGCCTTTGCCGTGCCGGTGCTGCACGCGTTGCACGCTGCCGCGCCCGCGCACGCCTGGTCGCTTGTCGGCGTGGCCACACAGCCCGACCGGCCGGCGGGCCGCGGCAAGCAGCTCAGCACCAGCCCGGTGAAGGAGGCGGCGCAGGCGCTGGGGTTGCCTGTGCTCCAACCGGCAGGTCTGCGCAAGGGCGCGGATGCGGCCGCGGCGGTCGAGGCGCTGCGCGCGCTGGCGCCCGATCTGCTCGTGGTGGCCGCGTATGGGCTGATTCTGCCCGCCGATGTGCTCGAGATTCCCACCTTTGGCTGCGTCAACGTCCATGCGAGCCTGCTGCCCGCCTGGCGAGGCGCATCGCCGATCGCTGCCTCCATCCTCGCCGGTGATGCCGAAAGCGGCGTCTCGATCATGCTCATGGACGTGGGCATGGACACCGGCCCCGTGCTGGCGCAGGCGCGCACACCGATCACGCCCGCCGACACGACCGAGAGCCTGAGCGACCGCCTTGCAGTGCAAGGCGCAGCGCTGCTTGTGGAGACCTTGCCGGGCTGGCTGGCGGGCGACGTGGCCCCGGTGCCTCAGGCTGACCTGCCGGGTGAGCCTACCCTCTGCCGCATGATTCGCAAGGAACAGGGGCGCGTTGACTGGACGCAGCCCGCCGCGCAGATTGAGCGCATGACGCGCGCCTACACGCCCTGGCCCAGCGCGTGGACCTTGTGGCGCGGCGCGCCGCTGCGCATCCTGGCTGGGCGCGTGCTGCCCTCCAGTGCGCCCGTGGGCGCGACGCCAGGCCAGGTTGTGCGCACAGATGCAGGCGCGGCGGTGGTCACGGGCAGCGGCCTGCTCGAATTGGTCACGGTGCAACCTGCGGGCAAGCGTGCCATGGACGCGCGCGCTTTTCTCAACGGCGCGCCCGAGTTTGTAGGCGCGGTGCTGGGCGAAGAATGATCTGTACGCTTGAGGAGAGCGCAGAGCCAAGACTGAGAGGCGTC
>CAYJNV010000099.1:1193-14267 GCA_964370975.1 uncultured Caldilineaceae bacterium
ACACGATGTGCAGCGCCGTCGCCGGCTTCGAGGATCTCGCGATAACGGGTGCTCGCATTGCAGATTTTTCGATGTTGACAGGTCGTTTGCGCATGTGCTATCGTTTGGCCCACCTAGCAGAATGCTCTTCCGCATAGCGGAAAATCCTCAGGAATTGGCATCGCTGTCGTCGTCTGGTAACCGAGAGTTGGCGCCCAGGCAAACCGGGACATTTGATGACACACGAGACCACAGGCGGCGTGCAGTCCGTTGAACGTGCACTTTCGCTCCTTACACTTCTGGCCGACAGCGATACGGATTGTTCGCTCAGCGAACTTGCGCGACAGGCAAAGCTGCCGACGACTACAGTCCACCGCCTGCTCGCAGCGTTGGTTAATGCAGGCTATGTGACACAGGATCCGGTTTCGTCGCGCTATGCGCTGGGGGGCGTGCTGATCCTCATCGCGCAGAAGGCTGTTCGCAATAATGCGCTGATTCGTGTGGCGCGCCCGTGGCTTGAGACAATTGCCGCCGAAACGGGCGAAACCGTGAATCTGACGGCGCGTTTCGGCGACAGCGTGATGCAACTGGACCATGTTGAGAGCCGCAGCATGTTGCGCGTGAGTTATGCGCCTGGTGAGCGCTTTCCCATGCATGCGTCGGCCTCGGGCAAACTCTTCCTTGCCAACCTGGCGCCTGCGGAACGTGAACGCATCTTGACGACTTCGCTGGAGCCTTTCACCACCGAGACGATCACGTGGCGCCACTCGCTGGAAAACGAAATCGGCGAGATCCAACAGCGCGGTTACTCGCTTGATGACGCCGAGCGCGAAATCGGCGTGCGCTGCGTGGCCGCCCCCATCCTCAACCGCAGCGGTCAAGTTGCAGCCGCAATCAGCATCAGCGGGCCTGTGTTGCGCATCAGCGTTGACAGCTTGCATGCAATGGCCGAGCGCCTCCTGCATGCCTCTGCGGAAATTTCCGCAGTCTGGTCCGCTGCCCACGGCGAGCGATCGCCAAGGCGTGCTGTGCATTGATTTGCCGGTCCCTATTAATGCCAATCAGGAATCAACGCGGTATCAGAAGAATCGCTTATCCCGTACCTGGTTGACGACGCTGGCTGTATTCCCCCGACACGATTGCCCAATCCACAGGTGCGCCCGCGCATCTCGAAACGGCAAAGAGGCCGTATAGCGCGCGAAAAGTGCTGCGGGCCTGTTCGTCCTTGCGCTGCTTTGCCTGTTCAATCGGTCCACTTTTCCGTTTGCGCTCCACGCAACCCGCCCGCTGTGATTTCTTCCGCTTGCCCACCAGGAGAGAGTAGAAATGACGACACCCTTGCATAGAACGAAGAAGGCTGGAACTCAACAGCACGCAACACGCCACATTTGGTTCTTCCTGATTGTTGCCCTGCTGGTCCTCTCCGCCTGCGCGCCTGCTGCGGCGCCGGCTGCACCCGCAGCGCCTGCTGAAAGCGGCGCGGCTGAGTCTGTCCCGGCAGTGGCCGCCGGGGGCGTCCTGCGCATTGGCCTTGATGTGGACGCGGGCACCGGCGACCCGCGGCTCTCTTCCGACACCTCGGCGCTGCGCCTGCGCGAACTGGTCTATAACGGCCTGGTCAAGATCGAGCCGGACTTCAGCCCTGCGCCGGCGTTGGCCGAATCGTGGGAAAACCCCGACGACCTGACCTGGGTCTTCAATCTGCGCCCGAACGTGACCTTCCAGAACGGCGATCCCTTCACCGCCGAGGATGTGAAGTTTACCTTTGACACTATTCTCGATCCCGACTTTGCCTCGCCCAGCCGCAGCTTCTACACGCCCATTACCAACATCGAAGTGGTGGACCCGCTGACCGTCAAGTTCACGCTGGATCAGCCCTACGGCCCCTTCCTCTCGTACATGAACATGCCGATTGTGCCCAAGGCTGCCTTCGAGGCCGACCCCGAGGGCTTTGCCACCAATCCAATCGGCACGGGCCCCTTCAAGCTGGTGGAGTGGAAGCGCGGCGACTCCATGCGCCTTGAGGCGAACCCAACCTACTGGGATGGTGCGCCGCTGCTCAGCGGCATCGAAATGCGCGTCGTGCCCGACAACAGCGCACGCGTCGTGGCGCTTGAGAGTGGCGACCTTGACCTTGTCCAGTCGCCCATGTCGCCCCAGGACGTGAAGCGTCTGGAAGGCGAGGATGGCATTGTCCTGAACCGGACGCCGGCAGCGGGCTACACCTACATCAACCTCAACTGCGCCGACGAGATGATCTCCGACGTGCGCGTGCGCCAGGCGCTCTCGCACCTTGTCAACCGCCAGGAGATTCTCGACAGCATCTACGCCGGCATTGGCCAGCTTGCCAACGGCCCCGTGCCGCCGGGCATGTGGGCCTTCTCGCCCGATCTGCCTTCCTACGCCTATGACCCCGAAGCCGCGCGCGCCCTGCTCGACGAGGCCGGCTGGCTACTCGACGACAGCGGCCTTCGCATGAAGGATGGCAAGCAGCTTTCGATCGTGGTGCGCACCCACAGCGAAGACCCCGACCGCCGCCAGGTGACAGAGGTTCTGCAGGCGACGCTGGCGGCCGAAGGCATTGACGCGACAACCAACATCGTGGATTGGCCCACCTTCTTCGCCGATGTCCAGGCCGGCTCCTACCAGATGGCGATTGTCGGCTGGCTCAACCTGAATAACCCCGATGCGGCCTTCTTCCGCCAGTTTAGCGATGGCGGCGCGGCCAACTACGGCAAGTGCATCGATCCCGAACTCGATGCGCTGATCAAGCAGGCGCGCGCCACGCTTGACCAAACCGCAGCCAAGGACCTCTATACGCAGGCGGCCAAGCTTGTGGTCGACAACGCCTTCTACATCTTCCTGCAATACCAGGAGTACATCTCGGCGCACAGCGACAAGGTACAGGGCTTCGTGGTGAATCCTGTACAGAACTTCAACAGTATGAGCAAGGTAAGCCTGAGCCAGTAAGTTCGGGCGCGTGTACGGCTCCACGCGCAGTCCGTCATGCCGGGGGCGTCGCCATGCCGCAGATGGCGGCGCCCCCTTGTTCACCGGCACAAGACCATGGGCGCATTCTTTGTTCGACGGTCGCTTGAGACCCTGCTCGTCCTCTTCGGCGTTCTCCTGCTCAGTTTCACGCTGATTCACCTGATTCCGGGTGATCCGGCGCTGGTGATCCTGGGCACGGACGCGACCCCCGAGGATCTGACGCGCCTGCGCGGCCTGCTTGAACTGGACCGGCCGCTTCCCATCCAATTCATCAACCACCTGGGGCGCATTTTGCAGGGCGACTTCGGCGACTCAATCTTTCAGCATGAGCCCGTGGGCAAGCTGATTCGCGAGCGGCTGCCCGCGACGATTGAACTCACCATTGCGTCGCTGCTGGTGGCTGCTCTCGTGGGCAGCATCGCCGGCTTCGTCGCGGCCACGCGGCCGAACTCCTGGTTTGACTCAATCGCTTCGATCTTTGCCCTCGCCGGCGTCGCCATGCCCGTCTTCTGGCTGGGCATGCTGGGCATTCTCATCTTCTCGCTCTGGCTCAACTGGCTGCCCTCATTTGGCCGGGGCGACGGCCTCATCCCTGCCATGTGGGAGCTCATCACCACGGGCAGCGGCGCGGCGCTGGTGGATTCAATCCGCCACCTGATCATGCCCGCGCTGGTGTTGGGAGCGTTCTCCACGGCCGTTATCTCGCGCCTCATGCGATCTTCCATGCTCGAGGTGATCAACCTGGACTACGTGCGCACGGCGCGCGCCAAGGGGCTTGCCGAGCGCACTGTCCTCATACGCCACGCCTTTCGCAACGCGCTCATCCCGGTTGTCACGATGCTCGGGCTGCAAATGGGGGTGTTGCTTGGCGGCGCCGTTATCGCCGAAACGATTTTTGCCTGGCCGGGCATCGGCCGCCTGCTCATCAACGCCATTAGCCAGCGCGATTACCCGCTGGTGCAGGGGCTGGTGATCGTCATTGCGTTCATGGTCTGCCTTGTCAATCTGGCAGTTGATCTCCTCTATGGCTGGCTCAACCCACGCGTTGCCACCAACTGAATTGAAGCAGGCTGCCGTCGAGCGGGGGAGCAGTTCGCGCTCCTTCTGGTCGCGCGCCGGGCGCGTCTTTCGCCGCAACCGCAACGCGCTGCTGGGCGCCATCATCATTGCCATCTTTTTGCTCCTGGCGCTAAGTGGGCCTGCGCTCGCCCCCTACGATCCGTACGCCATTGCGCTGGGCGATCGTCTGCAGCCCCCCAGCCAGGCGCACTGGTTCGGCACCGACAACCTGGGGCGCGACATTCTGTCGCGCGTGCTGGTGGGCGCGCGCGTCTCCATGTGGGTGGGCGTGCTCACCGTAGGCCTTGCCATGCTCGTGGGCGTGCCCATCGGCCTCATGGCGGGCTATTACAGCGGCTTTGTCGATTCGCTCTTCATGCGCCTGGTGGACGTCTTCCTCGCCTTCCCCGTGATCATCCTTGCCATTGCGATTGTGGCCGTGCGCGGGCCGGGGCTCTCCAATGTGATGATTGCGCTGGTGGCAGTCTACTGGACGACCTACGCGCGCATCACGCGCGGCGTCACCCTGGTGCTCAAAGAGGAAGAGTACATGCTGGCGGCGCGCTGCCTGGGCGTGCCCGTATGGCGGGCATTGGGGCGCCACCTCCTGCCCAACGCCACCGCCCCCATCCTGGTGATTGCCACGCTGGGGCTGGGCAATGCAATTCTGGCCGAGGCGGCGCTGAGCTTTCTTGGCCTGGGTGTACAGCCCCCCGAAACAAGCTGGGGTTCCATGCTCAATTTCGGCATGCAATTCCTGCGCGATGCGCCGTGGCTCACCATCTTTCCGGGCCTCGCCATCTTCCTGACAGTGCTGGGCTTCAACCTCCTGGGCGACGGCCTGCGCGACGCAATGGACCCTCGTCTGCGCCAGTAGCGCCCATTATGCGTTCAACCGGTGAAGAGCATGAGCAATCCGCCTGAGAATAGGCTGACGCTGACGTTTCCCGACCTGCCGCGCTTTCCGCTGCCCCCCGCACAGACCGCCCTGCTGATCGTTGACATGCAGAAGGCCGACGCGCACCCCGACTTTGGCCTGGGGCGCAAGGCGCGTGCTGCCGGGATTGAGACGCACTTTGCCGAGTACTGGCTGGCCGTGGCGAAGGCCGTGGCCAATCAGCAGCGGTTAATCGAAGCGGCGCGGGCGGCAGGCGTGATTGTGATCTTTACGCGCATTGCCACGCAGACGCGCACGGCGCGCGATGTGGGCCTGCAGCACAGACTTGTCAACATGGCCGTGCCAGTGGATTCGGTCGACGCCGAGATTCTTGACGAGTTGCAGCCCACACCCGACGATATTGTGATCTCCAAGACGTCGTCAAGTCCCTTCAACTCCACGGGCATTCACCAACTGCTTCACAATCTGGGCTGCGACACGCTGCTCGTCTGCGGCGTGGTGACCAATGGCTGCGTCGAGGGGACGGTGCGCGATGCCAGCGACCTGGGCTACCGCGTCATCATGGTGCCCGACGCCTGCGCTGCGGTGACCGCGGCGCTGCACCAGGCGGCGATTACCAACCTGGACAACGCGTTCTGCAACTGCCGCAGTACAAACGAGGTAATTGAGGAGCTGGCGCGCGCATGAGACTCGGCGAAACGTTCTATCGCAGCAAAATTGCACAGGTGCAGGAAGCGCTTGCCGAGCGCGGGCTTGACGGCCTGCTCTGCCTGCACTATGCCAATGTTTTCTATCTGGCCGGCTTCTTCCATTACCCCAACGAGCGGCCTGTGGCGCTCTTTGTGCCCAGCCGGGGCGAGCCGACGCTCTTTATCCCCCGGCTTGAGCGCGACTATGTGGCCGAGGCTGGCTGGGCGCCCATTGTCGAGGAGTATGTCGAGTTCCCTGGCCTTGTCCATCCGGTGGCGTGGATGTGCGAACGGCTGGCGGCGCGCGGGCTGACCGGCGCGCGCCTTGGCTATGAGCAGAGCGCCAGCGTTGACACCCTCGAACGTCTGCGCAGCGCGCTGCCTGCTGCCACGTGGACGGCTGCCGGCGAGATTCCCGGGAACTTGCGCCTTTGCAAGGAGCCGGAGGAAATTGCGCTCATGGCGCGCGCCGGCGCCTATGCCGACTGGATGATCAGCGAGGGGCTGCGCGCCGTGCTGAGTGGCGAGCGCCCAAGCGAAATCACCCTCGAGCAGACAATGGTGCGCGGCGTCATCGAAAAGATGCAGCGCGAACTGGATCCCCTCATCGCCGTGCCCGGGCTGGCAGGGGCGCTCGTCTGCTCCGGGCCGCGCTCGGCCTTTCCTCACGGCCTGCCCACGGCGCGGCGTATTGCGCCAGGCGAAAACCTCATCCTGAGCGTTGCCTGCTTTGTGGGCGGCTACTTTGCGGAGAGCGAACGCACCTTCCTGCTGGGCGATCCGTCGCCCGAGCAGATCCATCGCTACGAAACGGACCGCCGTGCGCAGGAGACCGGCACGCAGGCGCTGCAGGACGGCGCACGCTGCAGCGATGCCAACCGCCTCTGCCTGGACGTCATCCGCGATGCAGGCCTGGGCGAATACATCCGACATCGCCAGGGGCATGGCATTGGCTTGCAGAACCATGAGCCGCCGTGGGTTGAAGACGGCGACCCCACCATCCTGCTGCCGGGCATGGCGGTCTCGTGCGAGCCGGGCATCTACTGCCCTGGCCAGGGGGGCTATCGCATTTCGGACAGTGTCGTCGTCACCTCCAGCGGGCCGCGCCTGCTGACACATGCTGCGCGCGACCTCAACCAAATCGTACTGGACATCTCATGAGACTGGGCAGCGAACTGGCCGCACTGACGGCAGGTATTGACCAACTCTTTCGCAGCGCACGCCGCGGCAGCGGCTTTCTCGATGATGAAGGGTTGATTCCCGTGGCCGTGGCAGCCGTTGCGCCGCAGCCGCTGAGCGACTACGCGGAGGCCACCGCCGCGCTTGTGGCGCTGCGCGCGCGTCTGCCGCAGGAGGCAGAGAGCGCTCTGCGCCGTGCATACCTCGATCAAATGATCGACTCGCTGCTTGCGCTTGTGGCAACCTTCCAGGAGCCTGGGCTTCCCTTTGCCGAGCGCGTACGCCGCCAGATACGCGTCGACACGCAGATGGTCGATGACACCGTGCTCGAGGGCTACCGCACGTTGATTCGGGATCGTCTCAACGACCTGGGCTATGGCGGCGGTGATGTCGCGGCTGACGTACGCCGCTGGGAGGCTGACAACCGCGTGCCGCCGGATTCTCTGCTTGGCGTGCTGCGCGCATTTCTGGTGGAGGGGCGCAGCCGCACGGCCGCCCTATTCGGCGGGCTGGAGCAGGAGTGGCTTGAGCCGGTGGAGATGCGCGATGTCCCCTTTTCGGCGTACTGCGACTATCCGGGTCGCACGCTGATGCTCAACCTCGATGCGCCCTACACCAGCTATGCGCTCAAACACCTTGCCTGTCACGAGGCCTTCCCCGGCCACCTGGTGCACCTGCACCGGCGCGAGGCGCTGGTTGCGGCAGGAGCCATGCCGCTCGACGGCGCGCAAGTGGTGACGAGCTCGGCAAGCAGCGCGCTCTTTGAGGGCATTGCCGACAACGGCCTCTACTTCCTCGACTGGGTGAATTCGCCCGCAGACGAGCTGGCGATCGCGCTGCGGCGGCTGCGCGGTGCACTGCGCTGTAACGCGGCCTGGCTGCTTCACGCCGAGCAGCGCCCCGCCGACGAAGTCGCAGAAAAGATAGCCGAGGCGGGCTTTGAGGAGCAGGAGCGCGCCGTCGCACGCCTAGCCTTTATCCGCCATGGGCTGCGCGCGCCCTTTGTCTACGCCTACTGGTGCGGCGACATGGCGGTCAATGAGGTGTGGCAGAAGGTGAGCCCGGCGCGCCGCCCCGAATTCTGGGCCTATCTCTACAACAATATGCACACGCCGACGACCCTGCGCACCTTCTGGGCGTAGCCTGCGCAACGTGGAAGCAACGCGGCAGAGACGCACCAATGATGCTGCGCACGACCTGCAGTAACCAAATGAAAGGCAACAATGATGATTCAAACGAAAACCGACAAGCCTGATGAGACCGGCAAGACCGGAAAGTCGGCAGAGATATTCACGCGCGCACAGCGAGTCACGCCCGCAGGCGTCCACTCGAACTCCCGGGCGCGTGCACCGCACCCAATCTACTTTGCCCGTGCCGACGGCCCCTACATCTGGGATGTGGACGGTCGGCGCAGCGTTGACCTGGGTATGGGCAACGGCGCCATCCTGCTGGGACACAAGCACCCGGCCGTGCAGGCGGCTGTGGCGGATGCGCTCACGGCGGGCATCACCTGCGGCCTGGAGACGGAAAGCGCCTATCGCGCCGCTGAACTCTTTCTGCAGCTTGTACCCTCTGCCGAGCAGGTGCGCTTCACCAATACCGGCACAGAAGCCATGCTCCATGCGCTGCAGATTGCACGCGCCGCCACGGGCAAACGGCGCATTGCCAAGGCCGAAGGCGCCTACCACGGCTGGGCCGATTCGCTTTTTGTGAGCACCTGGCCCGACCTGAGCCGCGCCGGCGCCGAATCTGCGCCGACGGCGCTGCCCGGCACAGGCGGCCTTGACCCGCACGTCGTCCAGGATACGTTGGTGATCCCGTTCAACCAGACGGACGCCGCCGAAGCGCTGCTGCGCGCCTACGCGCATGAGCTTGCCGCTGTGGTGGTTGAGCCCACGCTGATTGATGTGGGTTTCGTGCCGGCGCAGCCTGAATTCCTTGCCATGCTCCGCCGTGTGGCCGACGAGGAGGGGATTACGCTGCTCTTTGACGAACTCCTTACCGGCTTTCGGCTGGCGCGCGGCGGTGCGCAGGAGCACTACGCCATCCGCGCCGATCTGGCGATCTACGGCAAGGCGCTGGGCAACGGCTATCCCGTTGCCGCTGTAGCAGGCAAAGAGAGCGTCATGGCCTGGTCGGCGCCAGGGCCCGGGCGCGCCTCTTTTGTGGGCACCTTCAACGGCCACGCGATGGTGATGGCGGCGGTGGTGGCGACGCTCACGCAGCTTGCCGACGGCGCAGCGACGGCCGCACTGCATGCGCGCACCGAGCGGCTGATTGCGGCATTTGCCGACAGCGCGGCGCGCGCGGGCGTGGCCGCTTCCATGCGCGGGGCGGGAGGCCACATTCACTGGTACTTTGCCGACCACGCGCCGGCAACCTATCGGCAGGCGGCGCACTCGAGCGCGGCCCGCTACGGGGCGTTCATCCGCGTCCTGGTCGAGAATGACTTCATGGTCTTCCCCAACTATCTGCTCCACCACGCCATCAGCCTTGCCCATGACGACGCTGTGCTTGCGCGTCTGGTCGAGGCCATGGACCAGGGCTTGCAGGCCGCCAGCCGTGTTGAAGCGTAGCAATCCACACCACTAGAGGAGCAATCCAATGGCAGAGTCAGGCACAGAGCCACGCACCCCGGGCAAGGAATTCATGTGGCTGCCCATTACCACCATGGCGAGCGGCATGGAGCTGCGTCTGCCCGTCCACATCATTACGGGGGCCAAACCGGGGCCGGTCGTGGGCTATACCGCAGGCATCCACGGCGACGAGTACCTGCCGCTCGAGGCCATGCGCCAGCTTGTGCAGGGTCTCGATGTGGCGCAGCTTGCCGGCACAGTCATCGCCATGCCGGTTGTCAACCCGCTGGCGATTGAGGCGCAGACGCGCCACACGCCCACGGACATGCAGAACCTCAACCGCGTCTTTCCCGGCGACGCCAATGGCTGGGTGACGGAGCAGCTTGCTGCCGTGGTCATCGAGTGGCTGCTGCCCAAAATCGAGGTGCTGATCGACCTGCACGCCGGTGGCGCGCAGCCGATTGTCGACTATGTCTACATTCTCAACGATGAGGCGCTATCGCGTGCGTTTGGCTTCAATGCGCTCTATCGTCCCAGCCAGGATTACCCGGGCACATTGGCGAGCATTGCCGCCGCGCAGGGGATCCGCTCCGTGGTGGTGGAGATGGGTGGCGGCATGATTGCCAATGATGAGTATCTGGAGCGGGGCACGCGCGGCCTCTTCAACGTGCTCAAGCACCTGCAGATGATTCCCGGCGCGCCGATTGTGCCGGAGGCGCAGACGCTGGTGACGCACATGGCGGTCATTCGCCCGCACCAGGGTGGCCTGCTCTATCCGGGAGTGAAGCTGGAGGATGTGGGCGGCATCGTGCCCAGCGGGACCGTGTTGGGGACAGTCATCAGCCCGTATACGTTTGAAGTGCTGGAAGAGATCCGTGCGCCCTTTGAGAGCAACTATGTGATATTGCTGCGTCCGACAATTACCAAGGTGCACCCCGGAGACTACGCGTACATGGTGGCCGAAGTCTAGACTGAAGTCAGCGTGAAATGAACTGCTCAATGCTACGATACTGTGCTGTTTGTCACGCGCTGAGAGCGTTCGCCGCTGGGGCAAGCGAGTCCTGCATATCTGCGACAGAGGCAATGCCTCGGTGAGCTGGGTGGGGAGCGTCATTGAGGCGCGGGCTGAATTTGTGCTGCGCCGGCGCGCAGACTGCAACCTCGTCAATGCCAAAGGTGAGCGCACCTCGGGACGCGTGACGAAGGGCAAACGCTCGCCTGGGCACAAACTGGTCTGGGATGCCCGCCACCATTGCCAGCGCACGGTGGGCAAAAGAACAGGAAAGCGGCATCGCAGCCAAGCGATGCCGCTTTCGTTATGGCCAAGTCCGGGATGACTCATTTTGTGTTGCAAGCGAGGTGTGTGGTTGCCGCGGTTGATGTTGACCCTGATGCGTTTACGGCTGCTCGAACACAAGGTAGTCGGCCATGAACCTGAATGTGTCGATCTCCCACGGACCGCTGCAATAGCCCGCCTCCGTCGCCAGAATCTCGTGATCCATGTTGCGTCCACACGATTGTGCTGCGCGACTGCCGTAGTCCGCCGCGGAGTGGCAGGGACGGCAAGCCAGCCCGATCACTTCTACACATCTTCTCCTCATCTTGTCCGCATCTCCTCCATCAGATGGGTGTACTTTATCTCCGTTATCAGGTCCATTCGACCGCAATTGCGGCCAAAGTACATGATCGGAGCACACCATTGTCAATCCAGGCGAGTGCTTTGCGCCGCTCGCGCAAGCGCCAATCAATTTCGAAAACACGTATTGCCAGGCGATTGGTACAGGCAGCCTTCTTGTCGTTCATCGTCTTTGCGAGCGTGCGCCACTCCTTATTTGAAGAGAGCATTACCTCGGCGTCCATCGATGCTCTCTGTCCATTTGGCGCTTTGGAAACGCTGTGGCACACCTGGACAAGTGGCCAGTTCGTACCCAAGACGCACCCTTCGAATATTGTCCTCGGCCTCGCGCTGCTCGTTTCAACCGTCGTTGCGGGCGCAGGCTTCTGCGGCTGGATTTGCCCTTTCGGCACGCTGCAAGACGGACTCACATGGCTCCGCACACGTCTCAAAGTGCCCGAAGTGCGCGTGCCCCAACGCATGGATCGCTGGCTGCGCTTTGGCCGCTATCTGGTGCTTGCTCTCATTCTCTACATGACGATCAGCACCACGCGCCTTTGGTTTGCCGACTATGATCCCTATCGGACGCTCTTCGGATTGGGCTGGTTGTTCGAGTTCAACCTTGCCGAACACTGGCCAGCCTATGCGATTACCATTGCCATTCTGGTGGGTTCCTTCTTCATTCCGCGCTTCTGGTGCAAATACGCCTGTCCTCTGGGCGGAGTGCTCAGCCTCTTCAACCATGTCAGTCTCTTGCGCATCCATCGCACCGAATCTGCGTGCAAGAGTTGCTCCCTCTGCAACCGGCCCTGCCCCATGGGAATTGACGTGGCCGCCGCGAATCCGTTTGTCAGCGCCGACTGCATCAACTGCCTCGAGTGCGTGGAGACGTGTCCGCGCCACGCCACGCTCGAGGTGCACTTCGCCCCACGGTCGTGGATTCAGGCATTGCGTCGTCGCCAGCAGCCCGCCGCCGTAGCCGCCGAAAGGAGCGCGGAGTAATGGTAAATAGATTGCTCGTGCCGCTGCTTGCGGTCGGCCTCTTCCTCGGCGTCATTGGTGGCGCCGTGGCCAACGGCAACTGGATTGTGAGCGGTAAGGAGATGGTGGATCTGCAAGAATTGGTCAGCGGTGAAGAGGTCAAGGGGTGGATGACGCTGCAGCAGGTTGCCGACGGCTTTGCCATCCCGTCAGCCGACCTCTACAGGCTGAGCGGGATTTCCACTGACGTGCCCATGGACACCGCACTCAAGGATCTTGAGGGAATCATCGAGGGCTTCGAAATTTCTCTCGTGCGCGAGGAGATTGACGCGTATCTGGGTCTGAGTACTCCGACGGCATTGGTCGCCCCAGCCGAGACAGCAATTCAGACTGCGTCACCTCCCACGCCAACCAGCACACCTGCATCCACGCCCACACCTTTGACGCCATCCGCTTCGCTTCCTTCCGACGCAACGGGCGAAACAGAAGCCCATTTACCAATGGCAGGCGGCGCCGGCGACGGTACGGGGCCCACCCCATTGCCGCCCGGTGAGACTCTGGCCGTGGCCGAAATCAAGGGCAGACACACGTTGGCCGAGGTTGCCGAGCAGACGCATGTGCCGCTCGATGCTCTGCTGGCCGCCCTGGGCCTGCCGGCGGAGCAGGATCCTGCCGCAACTGTACGTGATCTGACGAATGGCGGACTGATTGCTGATGTAGATGCTGTGCGCAGCGCCGTAACCAATCTGCAGGGTGCCCAAACTGATGGTTGAGGTTGGGCGTCGCGGCGCTGCTCTCACAGCGCCGAAGGCACGGCTCATCATGCAGCGGAGCAACGTGAACGGTCGAAGTTTGCCTCCGCCAAAGTTGCAGCCGCCGCGCGCACATGCTATACTCCGCTGACGTAGTCGAATGCCTCGGGGCGTAGCGCAGCCTGGTAGCGCACTTCAATGGGGTTGAAGAAGTCGGAGGTTCAAATCCTCTCGCCCCGACTGCACAGAGGGCCCTCCTTGCGGAGGGCCCTTCTTATTCCCGACTGCCCAATGCCCACTGCCCGCCGTTAGCCCTTTCGCCCCAACTTGTCCCCGCCCCGCCATTCTGGTACAC
>CAYJNV010000100.1:0-2673 GCA_964370975.1 uncultured Caldilineaceae bacterium
GCCCCCGGCTACGAACCTCGCTACTACTTACTGCTCGCTTTTACTGCAACTGGCTTGGCAGATTGCCCGCAATGTCCATGCGCTGCACATCGGCCGCGTCCGTCTGTTCCTGCAGCCATGTCTGGAAGGCCTGGCTGCGCTCCTGGCTTAACGTATTCTCATCCACAGGGCGGGCCGGGTCCTTCTCCTCGACCTTGATGATGTGATAGCCAAAGGTCGTTGAGATGGGGTCGCTGATTGCGCCGACGGGCAGCGAGAAGGCTGCCGAGGCGAAGGGTGCAACCATGTCCGTACGGCCGAACCAGCCCAGGTCACCGCCTTGCTCGGCGCTGCCAGTGTCGTCGCTGTACTGCGCTGCCAGGGCAGCAAAGTCGCCGCCGCTGTCGAGCTGTGTGCGCACATCCTCAGCAATCACCAGCGCTTCCTCGCGTGTGCGAAGTGCTGGTGTGGCGGTTGGTGTGGGCGCGCCTGCGGGCAGCGGCGTTGCGGTGGGCGTCGGCTCAGGCGTCGGCTGCCCTTCGGGCACAGCCGTGGCGGTGGGCGTCGGCTCAATCGGTCGGATCAGAATGTGGCTGGCGCGCACTTCTTCCTGTGTGTCGGCCACGCTCTCGCTGCCGATGACTTCCGACAACTTCTCGGCCAGGAGGCGATTGCGCACGACCTCTCGATATTCGTCCATGCTCATGCCCGAGGCCGTCTTCACACTCGTGGCCAGTTCCTCCAGCCCTGTTGTGAAGGTCGTGTCAGAGATAACTTTGGGTGTGGGCAGCGGCTCGGGCGTGCTGGTAGGCGTGAGCGCAGCGCTGACGGTAACAGCCTCTGAAGCCGTAATCGCGGGCGTGGCCGCGGGCGTGGGCGTCCAGAGGAGCGCCGTGGCTGTGGCGTTGGCCCACGCTTCCACAGTGGCGGTGGCCTGCGGACCCGTCACCAGCCCCTGGCTGTTGGCAACCTGGGCGCGCAGGTCGTCATCGACCTCCGCATCGGTTACGCTGATGCCCCGCTTTTCGGCCTCGCGCTGCACCAGAATATCCTGCACCATTTGATCAACTGTCTGCTGGCCCAGCGTAAAGGGGCTGGCCAGCGTTGACTGAATCTGGTTGATCTGCTGGGTGAAGATGCCCTGGTTGCCAAACTGCTGTTCGCGCAGTAGGTAGAACTGGAGGGCATTCTCGAGATCACTTTTTTCAAGTCGGGCGCGCTTCTGGAAATCCTTGGCGACGATCTTGTCGTCGCCCACCGAGGCTACCGTGGCATTCGGCTGGATGAAGAGCGCATAAACGATGCCAATGACCAGGAAGAGAAGCGCCAGGCCAAGGCCAATGCCCACGCCGATGTAGAGCGTGCGATGCTGCTCGCGCTCGCGCTTGCGCAGGCGCTCCTGTTTACGGTTGATTTCCCGCTCAAGTTCGGTTTCCGCAACCTTCGTACCCTTGGCCATCGATTACCGTCGCTTTCGCACCACGCGGGTTTGATCAGCAGTGTAGGGCAGCAGCGCCAGGTGGCGCGCTCGCTTGACGGCCTGGGCAACACGACGCTGCACCTTGGCCGTGACGCGTGTCTTGCGGCGCGACAGGATGCGGCCGCGGCGGTCGAGGAAGCGGGAGAGCAGGGCAATGTTCTTGAAGGTGACATCACTCGGCTTGACGCCTGCGCCAATGCGGCTGGCGCGACCGCCTTCACTCTCCACATAGCTTGTGGGTCCGCGCCGTTCCGCAGGGGCGGCAGGCGCATCGTCCTCTTCGACTTCGTCCTCTTCGTCATCAACCGCGATCGGGTCGAGTGCGACGACCGACGCGGGCCTGGCGGGTGCAGCAGGGGCCGCGGGTGCGGCAGGCGCATCCTCAGCAGCGGGTGCGGCTTCAGCGGCGGGTGCGGCTTCAGCGGCGGGTGCGGCTTCAGCAGCGGGTGCGGCTTCAACGGCGGGCGTGCTCTCCACAACCGGCGCGCTCTCGGCGTCAGGCGTTGTGGCGGGCTTCAATTCATCACTCATTGAGATGGGTCCTTTCGATCCAGGCGCATGCGCCCGGCAGTTCAGTCAGTGCAGTCAATTCAGTCAGGCCACTGGCAGGTGCACCAAGGGGCGGCACTACTCGTCGGTGCGGAGGATCAGGTAGCGCAGAATGTCCTCATTGAAACGCATGTAGCGATCCACTTCGGCTGTGCTCTGGGGTGGCAGCGCAACGCGATGCAGCACGTAGACCCCTTCAAAGAACTTGTTGATGGGATAGGCGAGCGTGCGCTTGCCCCACATCTCCGTCCCCTGCACCTCACCCGACTGGTTGGCAATGACTTGCGCCAACTTCTCGTTGAGGGCCGTTATGCCCTCCTCACCCAGCGTGGGCCGGGCGACAAGGACCATCTCATACTCATTACGCAAGACGTCGGTCATGCTACAGCTTACTCCTTGCCTGCGTGCAGGCGGTGGCGTACAGCACCGGCAGCGCGGCGCGATCGTGCGCAGCTGCTGCCTTGTCTGTACTTTCTCTGGAGAGGCCCGCAGGATCGGAACCTGCGAACAGAAAGAACGAGAGCCGGCGCTGACCGGGCTCCCGTTGCAGACCATCGGTTACTATAGCACCAGCGCCTGTGCGCGGCAAATATGTTGCGCTTTGTTTGCTCTGGAAAGTCGACAATGGGCAGTGGGGAGTGGGGAGTGGGCAGTGGGGAGTGGGG
>CAYJNV010000100.1:2683-14098 GCA_964370975.1 uncultured Caldilineaceae bacterium
ACTCCCCACTCCCCACTCCCCTGTGATAGCATCTGCCTATGGATACCAACCCCGCGCGCACGATCTGGCTGCTCTCCGCCTATCACACGGGGAGCCACGCCGCCTGGGCCACGGGCTACGCACGCCACAGCCGCCACCATGTGCGTTTGCTGACGCTTCAAGGCCGCTTCTGGAAGTGGCGCATGCAAGGCGGCGCACGCGCGCTGGCTGCACAGGCGCACGCGCAACTTGATGAAGGCGAAGCCTGGCCCCACGCGATCATGGCCACCGACATGGTCAACCTGCCGGCGTGGCTGGCCTTCATGCGCCGCCGCTTGCCCCCCGCCACACCGCTGCTCCTCTACATGCACGAGAATCAACTCACCTACCCGTGGCCTGCCGGCGAGCGGCGCGACCTGACCTACGCCGTGATCAACTGGCAAAGCATGCTGGTGGCCGACGCCGTAGCCTTCAACAGTGCATTTCACCTCGAAAGCTGGTTTGATGAACTGCCGCGCCTGCTCAAGCACTTCCCCGACTACAATCACCTTGGTGATGTAGCTGCCGTGCGCCGGCGCGCCTTTGTGCTGCCCGCCGCGATTGAAGCAACCCCTGCGCCCGCCGCGCCAGTAGCGCGCAACGTGCGCGCCGAGCCGCCCCTGATCCTGTGGAACCAGCGCTGGGAGTATGACAAGCGCCCCGACCGTTTCTTCACGCTGCTCGAGCGGCTCGATGCCGCCGGCGCGCCCTTTCGCCTGGCCGTGGCGGGCGAGAACTTCCGCAATGTGCCGCAGGAGTTTGTGGATGCTCGCGCGCGTTTTGCCGACAGAATTGTGCAATGGGGATATCTCGCATCACGCGCCGATTACCAGGCGCTCCTGGAACAGACCGACCTGATCGTCAGCACCGCCGACCACGAGTTTTTCGGCCTGAGCGTACTCGAGGCAATTGCCGCGGGGGCCTTTCCCCTCCTGCCCACGCGCCTGAGTTACCCCGAATTGATCCCCGCCGCATTGCACGCAGCCTGCCTTTACACAGATGCGGACGACCTCTTTGCCAGGGCGATGGCGCGCCTGCATGCGCCCCGGCCTGCGCCACCCTCGCTGCGCGCGCACGTTGCCGCGCACTTCACCTGGCCTGCCGTCGCGCCCCAGTACGATGAGGCGTTGCAGCGGCTGCAGTCGGCCATATAGCACGACGTACGGACTCCCAACCTCGGTTTCCCGACTCCCCATGCCCCACAAGTGCAATCCGCACCACTTTCCATGACGTACTTGTGCCCGTACAATGGCAGAAGCGAGTTTTGCAGCGAAAGGATTCCCTTGTGAATGTATCACCCCGCGACGGACAAGCACGTCTGCTTTGGATTGGCGCCGGTCTGCTAGCCTTCCTGACAGTCTTTACATGCATCGCGCTCTTTAGCGTGGGCGTGCTCGTCAACAACGGTCGCGCAACGGCGCAGCCGGTGACAAGCAACGCGCGCTATCTGGGCACGAGCATGTCCGTGGCCCAGGCAGTGGCCACGCCGGCGCAGCCGCAGCTCATCGTGCCGCCACCCGAGGGTGTGGACTACGAGTCGGCCGTGCTCATGCAGATTTACCAAGACGTCAACCCGTCGGTGGTCAACATCGGCATCTACCAGTTGGGGTCGAGTATTCACGCGGATGGAGTGCCGGGCATCAACCCCGACGAGTACTATCAGGCCAGCGGCGGTTCGGGCTTTGTGTGGGATGCCGACGGCCACATCGTGACAAACAATCACGTTGTCGAGGGGGCGGACCGCATTGTGGTGGGTTTTAGCGACGGCACCGTGAGCGTGGCGACGCTGGTGGGCAACGATGCCGACAGTGACCTCGCCGTGGTCAAGATTGACCCCACGGGCTATACGCTTGTGCCCGTGCGGCGCGGCGACCTCGACGCGGTGCGCGTGGGCCAGCGTGTGGCGGCCATCGGCAACCCCTTCGGCCTGGAGGGGACGCTGACCGCGGGCATTGTCAGCGCGATTGGGCGTTCGATTCCGGCGCGCGCCAGTTTCAGCATCCCCGCGTCGATTCAGACGGACGCGCCCATCAATCCCGGCAATTCGGGCGGGCCACTGCTCAATGAGAAGGGCGAGGTGATCGGCGTCAACGCGCAAATCCGCTCGGACGAGCGCGCCAACAGCGGCGTGGGTTTCGCCATTCCCATCCCCATTGTGGAGCGCGTAGTCCCCGCACTGATTGCAGATGGTGGCTACCAGCACCCCTACATGGGCATCAGCGGCTCCACGCTCAGCCCGATTTGCGCCGCCGAGTTGGAACTGGACCCGACGCTGCGTGGTGCGCTCGTGCTCGACGTGCTGCGCGGCACGCCCGCCCAGCGCGCGGGTCTCATGGCGGGAACGGAGAGCATCGTGGCCCTCTATCCCGAAATCTGCCCCAGCGCACGCGGCGGCGACCTCATTGTCTCCATCAACGATGTGCCGGTGACGAGTTTCGACGGCGTGCTTGCCTATCTCCAGCGCTACACCAGCCCCGGTGACGCGGTGAAGCTGACAGTGCTGCGCGATGGTGACTACTTCGAGATTACTGTCACGCTCTCGGCCCGCCCCAGCAACTAAATAGATCTCGCGATAAGATACACGGCGTTGGTTAAGGGAACGGGGAACAGGGTTCGGGGACCGCGGTGGAGTTCCCAATCCTTGTTCCCCGGCCCGCGTTCCCTGTTCCCCGTTCCCCGTTCCCCGTTCCCCTGTTTGCGCATACTGTTTTCATTGCGCGCTCATGGCCCAATGCTCACATTCTGCCCTGAGTTTCTTCATACTCTCTCCACAAGTGCGCGCCATACTGTGTGCAGGGCGGAACGACAATGCGGCGTCACCGCCCCCGCACCGAGCCGCAGCGAACCACATTCCCGTGGGACCCAACGGCCCACGCACAAGGAGATATTCGACAATGAAGACCGTCATGAAACGCACCCTGTGGGGTGGAGCGGCCACAGCCGCCGTCGCACTGGTCGTCGCCGGGGCAGCTTTCTTCCCCACGATTGCCCAGGCTCAGACAGCCACCGTCAGCACCGTGGCTCTAGATTTCCAGCAGAGGGGGCGCGGCGCACCCATCGGCCCTCTGGGCGACAGGGTTGATCAGAACGCCGCCCTTGCCGAGGCCCTGGGCATTACCACGGAGGAGCTCCAGGCCGCGCAAACGGAAGCGCACGGCGCAGCCATTGACCAGATGGTGACAGATGGCTGGCTCACCGAAACGCAGGCCGAAGCGCTCAAGGCGCAGACCGCGGGCAATACGGGGCGCATGGGCGGGATGGGTGACTTCGGTCACGGTTTCGGACCCATGGGCGACAGCAAGGTCGACTACGACACGATTCTGGCCAATGCCTTGGGCATTTCCGTGGACGAGCTCAAGGCCGCACGCACACAGATTTTTGATGACCAACTTGCCCAGGCTGTAACCGACGGCAACATGACGCAGGCACAGGCCGACCTGGTGAAGGCGCAGCGGGCATTGAGTGACTACATCGCACCGAAACTGCAGAGCGCGTATGATGATGCTGTGAAGGCAGCCGTCAGCGACGGCATCATTACCCAGGAGCAGGCAGACGCGTTGGCGGCGCAGGGTGGCCGTGGCATGCGCGGCTTTGGCCCCGGCTTGAATGATGGCTTACGCGGCATGGGCGACATGGGCGGCGGGCTCATGGGTGGCCGGCACGGTGGCAGGGGCGGTAACGGCTGGGCGCCGGGAGTGGGGGCGACCGATGGTCAGCCCGCGCAGGACTCGACCGAGAGCAGCAACTGAGACACACGCGACAACTGAAGACGCACCATGCAGGGAGCGCAGCCACCTGGCTGCGCTCCCTGCGCGTCACGCGGCCCGCGTCTTTGCGCGGCCGCACCGCAAATGGAGCGCCACAATACAAGCCGGAGACCCACCGGCACGAAAAGCAAAATCATGCCGCTGCCCGCGGGCTGACTACGGCAGTCATACCTTCAACATCATGCGTGAGAGAAACGCGGTAGCGCCCACCATGTAATCAGCCCCGACGCGACGTGCATGATCGAGATGACTGTCATCGTCGGCCACGTAAATGTCCCCGCGAAGGAGGGCTGTGGTCCAAGAATCGCAATAAGATTGGGAATGAACGAGAGGACGAAACCGACCAGAACAACTTTGTTCCAGGTCGACAGCGGGTTCCGGCTGCGACGCGCAATGAATGCCCAGATCAAGGCTGCGATGCCGATGTAGACGACATTGTCCAGAATCAGCGGGATCACGGAATTGAAGGGAGCCAAGTCGGCGGGTGGTTCAACGAAGAAAGCGCCGACCCAGCGGATAATGAGGCTGGCAACAAACGAGAGCACAACGGCAATCACGTAGGCGATTGCGATCTTGCCCGCAGGATAAGTACGAGCGGCGTTTGCGACTGGTGTGGCGGTCATATGTGACACTCCTCACTGAAGTTCGAAAGGACGGCAAACCAGGTAATCCTTGGAATATTGGCCGTTGGGCGGGGTGTGACAAATGCAGATACAAGCCATGCCATTCGTTCGCCATCTACTGTGGCATCAAGACCCATTTCTACGCTCCAGACATTCCGGAGGCTCGGCGCACCGGTTGTCGGCGTCCGCTTTCGCTAGAAAGTGCATGAACTCAGGATATCCGCCACAATATGTCGCGTTCGCATGCTCGTGCCATGATGCAAAGCGAGCTTCACGTGCACAACCTCGCAAAGTTCCTTCGACGAGATGCACGTAGAATCTCATTCCCGACCGCCTCCGTTTGAAGAGTGATTCGAACCTGTCCGCGCTGTGAAGTCGTGGACGCCAAAGCGCGGATCCATTGACATCCAGGTCAACGGTCGCACGATTCTACATAACTATGTTCCGCATAGCAAGGCGCGATTCGATGGCCTCGGAGCACGTCCGTGAACTTCCAGCCACGGGGGGAATGGGTGGCAAGCGCGCCCTTAGGGCGTGCTCATCCTGCAATGAGGAAGCAAAACCTAGAAGAACTTGCAGGTTCTCTTCCTCCTATTTCCCAGTGACCGTCAGTGGAACGCAGAAGTTACGCGCCTACTGACAGCGAGCGTGCAACTATCGGATCTGCTAGACAAGAATTTCGTCAACTCTTGCCGCATTCCGCGTATATGGTGCAACATGAAAGCGCCGTACGTGTACGCCTTTTCGCCTCTTGACATTGCGCATGCATGCGAGTACACTGCAGTCACATCCTGTCATTACAGCATGATGGGATACTAAGATTGCATTGCGGCAGCAGCGGAGACTAACGTGCAACTCAACACGAGCATCGATCGCAGCAGCTATGTCCCTCTCTACGCTCAGGTGCAGGAGGCGATCCGCGACGCCATCCAGCACGGCGCGGCTCTGCCCGGCGACCAGTTGCCCAGCGAGCCTGACCTCTGCCAACTCTTCGACGTGAGCCGCACCGTCGTGCGCCAGGCGCTTGTGAGCATGGAGTATGAAGGGCTGATCGTGCGCCGCAAGGGGAAGGGCACCTTTGTTGCCCGCCCCAAAATCGGCGAAAGCCTCTTTCAGGAACTGACCGGCTTCTACCAGGATATGGAAAGCAAGGGCGAGCGCCCCATATCGCGAGTCCTGCAGCAGCAAGTGGCGCCCGCCAACGCCAAGGTAGCCGAAGCGCTGGGGCTGGCTATCGACTCGCCCGTGCTTGTCATCGACCGCTTGCGCTCTATCAACAACGAGCCGATTGTGCTTGTCACCACCTGGCTGCCCTACGCACTCTGCCCCGGCATCCTCACCGCCGACCTCACAAGCCAGTCGCTCTATGCGCTGCTGGAGCGGGACTATGGCATTGTCATTGCCCGCGGCAAACGCATGATTCAGGCACTTGCCGCCAGCGAGTACGAGGCCGGACTGCTCGAAATGGCACGCGGCGCGCCCCTCATCGCCCTCGAGAGCATCAGCTATCTTGCCGACGGCACCCCCGTCGAATACTACAAAGCGCTGCACCGCGGCGACCGCTCCATGTTCGAGGTGGAGCTTGTGCGCTCTGGCGACAAGGGACCGGCGTACGTGCTCAACAGCAACTTGAAGTGACGATCAGTCATTGGTAAGTGGCAAGTGGTAAGTGGTAAGTGGTTATTGGCGCCCGCTTCATTGCAGCCCCCGTTTAATCATTACCGCTTCACCAATTACAAATTACCAGTCAACCAGTCAACCAGTTCTTCGCAACCATGAACTACCTCTTAGGCATTGACCTGGGCACAAGTGCAACCAAGGCCGCGCTCTATACGGTGGATGGCATCCTGGTGGCCGAGGCCGCGGCCGACGTGCCCATTCGCTACCCCGCACCCGGTGTGGTGGAGCAGGAAAACGAGGACTTCTACCGCACCGCCGCGCAAACTGTGGCCACCTGCATGCGCGAGAGCGGCGTGGATCCCCGCCAAGTGCGCGCCCTTGCCTTCGACAGCCAGATGGCGGGCATCGGCGCGATTGACGAGGATTTTGCGCCCGCGATCCGCTTCGATTCATGGCTCGACATGCGCTGCCAACCCTACATCGAGCAGATGGCGCGCGACCATGGCGACTTGATCACGCGTACCACGGGTTGCGCCCCCACCTGCGATCACGGCCCCAAGATCCTCTGGTGGCAACACGAGCGCCCTGCGGAGTACGCACGCATTGCCAAGTTCGTCACCCCCGCCGGCTATGTGGCCGGGCGCATGGCGGGTCTGCGTGCCGACGACGCCTTCATGGACTACACCTTCATTCACTTTTCGGCGCTGGCCGATGCTCAGGCTGGGCAGTGGTCCAGCGAACTCTGCGGGCTGCTGGGCGTGGACATGGCCAGGCTGCCGCGCATTGTGGAGCCGTGGCATGTGGCGGGTGAAGTAACGGCAACGGCGGCGCGCGATTTTGGCCTGGCCCCCGGCACCCTTGTGGCTGCAGGCTGCGGCGACACCGCTGCGGGGGCGCTGGGCGCCGGCATTGTGCGCCCGGGCATGCTCTTCGATCTGGCTGGCACCGCCTCGGTGCTGGCAGGCTGCACAGACACCTTTGTGGCTGATACGCGTCACAAGGCACTGCTCACCATGCGCTCGGTGATTCCGGGGCTGTGGAACCCGTTGGCCTACATTGCGGGTGGTGGGCAGGCGTTGCGCTGGTATCGCGATACCTTCTTTGCAACGCATCATGGCGTGGCCGACCCGCTTCCGGGTGACGAGGCCTACGCGCACATGGCCGCAATGGCTGCCGCAATTACACCGGGGGCGGACGGGCTGCTCTTCTCGCCGCATTTGGGGGGGCGCATATGCCCCGCTGCGCCGCAAATGCGGGGCGCGTGGGTGGGCTTCTCCTGGAGCCATACGCAGGCGCACTTCTACCGCGCCCTGCTCGAGAGCGTAGCGTTTGAGTACGCTTTCTACCTGGAGATCCTGCGCGAGTCGATTCCCAACCTGGCTCTCACCGAGGCGCGTGCCATCGGCGGTGGCGCACGCAGCGGCCTCTGGAACCAAATCAAGGCCGATGTGCTGGGGGTGCCCTACCAGCGCCTGGCGGGCTCCGAATACGGCAGTTGGGGCAGCGCGTTGATTGCAGGCAAGGCCGCGGGCCTCTTTGACGACCTGGCCGCGGCCGCAGAGGCGCACGCCCAGCCTACGGGCGCGCCGGCCCTGCCCGATGCCGCCGCGCATGCTGTCTATGCGCCGCTGGTGGCGCGCTATATTGCCTTGCAGGATAACCTCGCCGCGACTTTTGCCCAATGGCAAAACGTTGAGGCGTAGGGGGTGGCTTCAGCCGCCGCGCCAAAATTCGCTTCGATGCAGTATCTACAGGGGGGAAAACACGTGACGGATTCGATTTCAAGGCGCAGTGTGCGCATTTGCATGGTGGGCGCGGGGCGCGTGGGCGAGCTGCATTCGGCCACGCTGCGCAGTCACGTCGCGGGCGGCGAGGCGGTCGCGCTTGTGGATACGTCGGCCGAGATGCTTGCCAAGACCGGCGACGCCTTCGGCTACGACCAGCGCTTCACCTCCCTGGAAGAGGCGCTCGACAAGGCTGACTTCGACGCCGTCATCATCACCACGCCCACCTTTACCCACCGCCACCTGGCCGAGCTCGCCGCCGACAAGGGCAAGCACGTCTTTGTGGAGAAGCCCATGGCGATGACGCTGGCCGAGTGCGACGCCATGATTGACGCCTGCACGCGCAACAGCGTCCACCTGCAAATCGGCTTCATGCGTCGCTTCGACCCCGACTTCGTTCTCGCGGCCGAGCGCATTGCCGCCGGCGCAATCGGCGAGCCCATGCTCATCAAGTCGCTCACGCACGGGCCGGGGCTGCCTCCCATGTGGGCAAACGACCTCAAACGCTCCAACGGCATGCTTGCCGAGGTCAACAGCCACGACCTCGACTGCGTGCGTTGGCTGATGGGCTCCACGATAGACCGCATCTACCTGGAGACAGCCAACTTCAAGGGGGCGGAGCGGGGTGTGCCCTTCGAGCGCTTCTACGACAACATGATCGCCAGCCTCAAGTTCACATCGGGCGGGCTGGGCACCATCTCCGGCGTCTGCCCGTGCGATTACGGCTATGATGCGCGCGTCGAAATTGTGGGCAAAAAGGGCATCATGCAAATCGGCAGTATGGAAGGGCGCGCCGTGGTCGTCTGCGTCGACCGCGACCAGGGGCTGGTGCAGCCCATCTTCCGGCGCTGGCCCGAGCGCTTTGCCTGGGGCTACATCAACGAAATCCAGCACTTTGTGCAGAGCATTCTCAGCGACACTACGCCCCGCGTCACGGGTGAGGATGGGCGCTGGGCAGTGGCCGGCGTCATTGCGGGCACCCGCTCGCTACTCGAGGAGCGCCCCGTGCGCCTGGCTGAAATCCTGGATGGTGCGTGGACGCCGGCGCAAGTGCTTGCTTAATGAAAGAAGCAAAAAGACGATGACATCCAGTCAATCAACACTTCCACAAAGTATGCTCGCGGCGCGCTGGTATGGCCCCAAAGACCTGCGCGTCGAGCAGGCGCCCCTGCCCGCGATTGGCCCCGACGAGGTGCTTATCAAGGTGCTGGCGGCCAACATCTGCGGCACGGACCTGCGCATCTACCACGGCGGCCATCGCCACTACCCGCCCGGCTCGGTGCGCATTCCCGGCCACGAGGTCACAGGCACGATCGCCGCCATGGGTGAGAGGGTGCAGGGCTTTGCGTTGGGGCAGCGCGTTTTTGTGGCTCCCAACATGGGGCACGGCAGCAGCCGCGCCACCGTTTCGGGCAACAACAACATGGACCCCGACTTTCAGGCCATCGGCATCAACCTCGACGGTGCGTTTGCGCAGTACATGCGCGTGCCCGCACTCGCCCTCCAGCAGGGCAACCTCATGCCCATGGATGAAGCGGTGGACCCCTCGGTGGCGGCGCTGATTGAGCCGCTGGCCTGCGTGCTGCGTGGTCAGAACGCGGTCAACGTGCACAGCGGCGATGTGGTGGTGATTATGGGCGCGGGGCCAATCGGCATCCTGCACATGAAGCTGGCGGCGGTGCGCGGCGCCGCGCGCGTGATCGTCAGCGAGCCCAGCGCGCCCCGCCGCGCGCAGGCGCTGGAACTGGGCGCCGACCTTGTGGTGGACCCTGTCAACGAGAATCTGGACGCCGTTGTGCGCGCCGCCAGCGGCGGGCGCGGGGCCGACGTGGTCATCGTGGCGGCCCCCTCCAAAGTCGCGCAGGAAGCGGCGTTGGAGATTGCGGCGATTGGCGGGCGCATCAACCTCTTCGGCGGCCTCTCCAAGGAGGACCCGTTCATTCACTTCAACTCGAATACGGTGCACTACAAGGAATTGGTAGTCACCGGTACAACCGCCTGCAGCACCTATGACTGCCTGCGCGCCGCCGACCTGGTGAACGCGGGCAAGTTGCAGCTCGAGGCGCTGGTGACGGCGCGCTTCCCGCTCAGCGAGGCCAACGCCGCCTTTGCCGCCGCTGCCGATGGCTCCAATCTGCGTGTGTCACTCATACCATAGAAATGCAACATCAATGATCAATGATCATTGATCATTGATCGGGAACATCAATAGCCACTTTCCGTAATCTACCCAAGGGGTTACCCATGCAATCCACACCGTACACCTTTGAAGTGCCGGGACCGGACTTCGTGCCCTCGCACTATGACAATCACATCGAGCGCCGGCTCAGTGCGCTCAAGACGCAGTTTTCAGACGCCGCCGCCGTTGCAGCCATGCTCGCGCAGGGCGACCCGCTCCTCTACGAGGTGTATGACTTCGAGCGCCCCCATGACGCGGGCGAGAGCCTCCACGGCATCTCGATTGTGCATCCCGGCAAGGTGGGCGCTGAATACAACATGACCAAGGGGCACTTCCACCAGGAGCTTGAGACCTCGGAGGTCTACTACTGCCTCAAGGGGCAGGGCTTCATGGTCATGGAGACGCCCGAGGGCGAGTGGGCCGTGGAGGAGCTGCACCCCGGCCGCGTGCTCTACGTGCTGCCCCGCTGGGCGCACCGCACAGTCAACACCAGCCCCACCGAGGATATGATCACGCTCTTTGTCTACCCGGGTCACGCCGGGCACGACTACAGCACAATTGAGCAGCAGGGCTTCCGCAAGCTCGTGCTCGAGGAGAACGGCAAGCCCGTGATTGTGGACAACCCGCGCTGGCAATCACCCGAGCAGCGCAACGGGTAAGGACGCGCCATGAAACCCCTCTCGGCGTGCCACGTGCTTGTGACGCCTACCTCCTACGGCAAGCACGAGCCGGCGCTGATCAGCGAGCTCGAAGCATTTGTGGGTCACGTCAGTTGGAACCCCACCGGCAAGCCCCTCACGTCGGCGCAGTTGCAGCCGTTGCTGGCCGACGTAGATGGCTATATTGCCGGGCTGGATGCCATTGACGCTGCGGCGCTGGCCGTTGCGCCCCATCTGCGCGTCGTGGCCCGCTATGGCGTGGGCGTTGACAGCGTGGACCTGGAGGCAGCACGTGCGCGCGGCGTTGTCGTCACCAACACGCCCGGCGCAAATGCCGGCTCAGTCGCGGAACTGGCGATCGCGCTCATGCTCGCCCTGCTGCGCCCCATCATCAAGGCAGCCGAGCAGACGCGTGCAGGCGGCTGGCCGCGCCTGAGCGGACAAACGCTCGAGGGCAAGACCGTGGGCATTGTGGGGCTGGGGGCGATTGGCCGAGGCGTTGCGCAGCGGCTTTCCGGTTTCGGTTGCCGCGTGCTTGCCTACGACGTTGTGGTGGACCAGGCTTTTGCCGAGCGCTGGGGCATCGTGGCGCTGCCCATGGCCGACCTGCTGGCGCAGGCGGATATCGTCTCGCTGCACCTGCCCGTGCTGCCCGCGACGCGCGGCCTTGTCAACACAGCGTTTCTGGAGCAGATGAAACCCGGCGCGTACCTGCTCAACACGGCGCGCGGTGAACTGGTGGACGAGGACGCACTCTATGCGGCC
>CAYJNV010000101.1:0-10927 GCA_964370975.1 uncultured Caldilineaceae bacterium
CTTTGCATCCCCGATGTGTGTGTCATTCTGCGCGAGCCCGTCGCGCAGAAGCACGAAGAGTTCATTCAGCCTCGTCGCCTTGCCCATGGCCACATTGTAGACGCGATCGAGTGCATCGGGGTCATCGGTGGTGGCTGCCAGCACATTCGCCTGCACCACGTTGGCAACATGGCAAAAGTCGCGCGTCGTCTCGCCATCGCCGTTGATCACGCAGGGCTCACCCCGTTGCAGCGCATCGATCCAGCGGGGAATAACAGCGGCATAAGCACCCTTGGGGTCCTGGCGCGGCCCAAAGATGTTGAAGTAGCGAAAACCAATGGATGGGTAGCCATAGGTAGTGGCGTAGAGATGCGCGTACTGCTCATTGAGCGACTTCGTGAGCGCATAGGGCGAGAGCGGCTTGCCAATGCGATCCTCGACGGCGGGCATACGCTGCTCGTCACCGTATACCGCGCTCGACGACGCATAGACGAAGCGCGCCACCCCTGCGCTGCGTGCCGCCTCAAGCACGTTCACGAAGCCTGTCACATTCACGTCGTGGTAGAGGCGTGGGTTCTCAATCGACTCGGGCACAGACGCCAATGCGGCGTGATGCAACACATAGTCCACACCGGCGACTGCCGCAGCGCACGTCTCGTAGTCGCGGATGTCGCCCTCGATGAGGCGAAAACGCGCCGAGGCAGCGTCGCCAACGGCAGCGCGCACCTGGTCGAGATTGTGCGCGTGGCCCGTGACGAAGTTGTCCAGCCCCACCACCTGCTGCCCCAATCCCAGCAGCGTCTCCAGCAGGTGCGAGCCGATGAAACCGGCCACGCCCGTCACCAGCCAGGTGCGCGGCTGGGCGCGCAGGCGTTCTTGCGCTTCAGAATAGGCACTCATGCCGGCACCAACGCCTCCGGCGCGGCAGGCGCATCGACGTGCGCCCGCTCCCAGGCAATCACATCCGTCAGAATTGCATCAAGAGAGTGCTCCGGCTGCCAACCGGCGACACCGTGCAACTTGCTCGTATCGGGGACGCGCCGGCGCATATCCTCAAAACCGGGCGCATAGGCCTCGTTGTAGGGAATGTACGCAATGCCCGCCGTCGAGCCTGTGCGCGTCAGCACGGCCTGCGCCAGTTCGTTAACCGTGACTTCCTCGACGCTGCCAATGTTGAAGATTTCGCCCGCGGTCTCCTCGGGCTGATCCATGAGCGCCACCAGCGCCCGCACCGTATCGCCCACATGGCAGAAGCAGCGGCTCTGCTCGCCATCACCAAAGACCGGAATCGGCTTGCCCGCCAGCGCCGCGCGCACAAAGCGGGGCACCACCATGCCATAGCGCCCGGTTTGGCCGGGCCCGACGGTGTTGAAGAAGCGCAGAATCGTCACAGGCAGACCAAACTCGCGGTGCGCCGCCAGCCCCAGAAATTCGTCGAGAAGTTTGGAGGCCGCATAGCTCCAGCGGCTGCGGCTGGATGGGCCCAGCAGCAGGTCGTCCTCTTCGGCAAAGGGAATCTTCGCGCCCTTGCCATAGACCTCGCTGGTGCTGGCGAGCAGCGTGCGGCAACGGTAGCGGCGCGCCGCACCAAGAACGAAATGGGTGCCCAGTACATTGGTTTCAATTGTCTCTGTGGGGCGCTCGACGACCAACTGCACGCCGACGGCCGCCGCAAGGTGAACAATTGCATCGGCTTCGCTGGCAAGGCGATCCAGCACCAGTGTGTTGCTGATGTCTTCGATTGCAAAGCTGAAGCGCGCGTGATCGCGGAAGCGCTTGATGTTCTCAAACGAGCCGGTGCTCAGGTTATCGAGCACCGCGACGCTGTCGCCCCGCTCGAGCAGAGCCTGCGTCAAATGGCTGCCTATGAAGCCCGCGCCGCCCGTAATCAGTACATGCATAACAACTCAATCCTTCGCCGCGGCAACCGCTGCCGGAAACAAACGCTTCTGCTCCAGCGCATAAAGCAGCGCCTGGCCATACTGGTTCTGGCGCATGGGGTGGGCAAGCGCCGCCAGTTGCGCATCGTCAATGAAGCCCATGCGCCACGCAATCTCTTCGGGGCAGGAGATTGTCATCCCCTGACGATCCTGGAGCGCCTGCACAAACATGCTGGCCTGGAGCAGCGACTCATGCGTACCCGCATCCAGCCACGCCGTGCCGCGGCCCAACTGCTCCACACGCAGCGCGCCCTGCTCGAGATAGACACGATTGAGATCGGTGATTTCCAGTTCGCCGCGCGGCGACGGCTTGAGGTTGGCAGCGACTTCGCTCACTTGGTCATCGTAAAAATAGAGGCCCGGCACGGCAAAGTTGCTGCGCGGCGCCGTGGGCTTCTCCTCAATGCTGATGGCCTTTCCGCTCTCATCGAACTCCACAACGCCGTAGCGTTCGGGGTCGCGCACGGGATAGGCAAAGATCAGCGCACCGTCGCGCAACGCTGCCGCCTGGCGCAATTGTGCAGGCAGGCCGTGGCCGTAAAAGATGTTATCGCCCAAGATCAGGCAGGTAGGGTGGCCATCAACAAAGCCACGGTCGAGCAGGAAAGCCTCGGCCAGCCCGCGCGGCGCATTTTGCACCACGTAGCTGAACTCCATGCCCCACTGCGCGCCCGACCCAAGCAGTTCCTCGAAGAGGGGCAAGGCCTGCGGTGTGCTGATAATCAGCACCTCGCGAATCCCCGCCAGCATGAGCATGGAAAGGGGATAGTAGATCATGGGCTTGTCATAAACGGGCAGCAGTTGCTTGCTCATGGCCCGCGTGAGCGGGTAGAGCCGCGTGCCGTGCCCGCCTGCCAGAATGATGCCTCTCATGCCATTCCTCATTCCAGATCCACGCGAGAGCTCAAGCGCAACTACGCGGCCTGTTTGCTGCGCGAGAGGAAGGGCTGCCCGCCCATCGCCTCGGCCACGAAAGCAACCAGCAGGCCAAGCATAAGTCCTGCTGCCGCGCCCAGGATGCCCATCAGCAGCCAGCTCAATCCGGCGTCGGCGCGGTCGGGCGCAATCGCGGGCGCGGCAAAACGTACTTCGCTGTCGGCCGCCGACCGCGACACAGTGAGTTCCGCCACCTTGTTGCTCACCGTCTCAAAGGTTGTGGCGGCCAAATCGCGCGCCTTTGTCAACTCGTTCAGCCGCGCGTTTTCCTGCTCCAGTTGCGAGCGGAGCCGGCGCAACTCGTCCTCCTGGCTCGCCACAGCCGCGGCCGCACCTGCGCTGCCGGCTTGGGCAACAGCGGCCAGTTCGGCGTCAGGGAAGGTCTGCGCAATCCCCGCAGGCGCGGCAATGGCCACTGTCCCTGCATCTGCGCTCGCGGTTGCGGTGAAGACGGCCGAGCCGCCGAGCACGCTGCGCTCCATGAACTGGGGCGCGTCATTTTGCAGCGCCTGCACAAGTGCACTCTCGGCCGGGGCCGACTGGAAGAGCCCCGTGTACAGGTCACCGCTGAGCAAGCGCGCACTGAGCGCGTCAATCTCGCTTTGCAGCGTTGTCTTGCGCTCAGCAAGCACGCTGTTGAGCGCGTCTAGCTCGTCGAGCAGCGCCTGGCGGTTTACCGAGCCTGCGTCGCTCAATTGAATCTGCAGAGGCGTTGCGCCAATCTGCACCTGCACGGGCTGGCTCGTCTGCACAGTAGCAGGTACAGCCAGCACTGGCGTTGTTTCCTTGTTGCCTTCGGCGGAGAGTGTGGCCGGCGCGCTGCGCAGGTCGGACTGCTGCGCCAGCGGCTGCTGTGCATCGGCAGCATGTGTAAAAGCCTGCAGTTTGAGGAGCGACGCCACCAGCGCGCTGCTGCCCGGAATCTCGGCGCCGGCGGTTGAGGCAACCAGTGCACGCAGCGACTGTGCGCTGTCCAGCGCGCGCGTCACCTGGACGAGGCTGCTGTAATAACCGTTGAGCAGCGCCTGATCGCTCTGCACTTGTTCGGCCAGCACACTGGTTTGGCCACCGTAGAGCGCATCAATTGAGGTTGCCACATAATTGCGCTTGGCCGCCTGTTCGGCAGCATAGGGCTCGGTCACATTAAGCGCCTGTTCCTCGGCCTGGCTGCGCGTAATGGAACTGAAGGCCTGCACCACGCTGTCTATCGCAGCAGCCAGCGCGTCCTGACGCCCCTGATAGAGAGCTCGAATCGAATTGTCCTTGTCGCTGACAAGGCGGTTGAGCTCCCAGTAGCGGGTGGTGTTGAGGAATTGCTCATAAGCCACCTGCGCGGCGTCAAACTCGGCCTTGGCAGTGGCCTGCTGCGCAACCACCGAGGCAAGCCGCTCATCGGGCACACTGCCGTAGACGGCATTCACCTGCGCCACATAGGCGCGCGCCCACTCTGTGGCAATCATGGCGGCGCGCTCGGGGTCAGCGGATGTTGCCGTAATGCGTATCAGGTCACTGTCGCCGCGGCCACCATTCGCCGCCATGGCGGCTGTCACGTAACGTGCCAGCGCCGTCGGTTCACTGCGGTCTTCGGGCAGGATGTCCCGGAGTTGCTGCACGACCTGTGCGGCCAGCGCCGGGCTCACTGCCAGCGCAAGCAGTGCATTGCGGCGCGCGCTGACGGTGGCGGCGGAGAGTGTGTCGGCTGTCGTGGTGAAGCGCTCGTCAAAGGTGACGTCACTCACGGTGCGCACAATGGCCACGTCGGCATAGGCGCTGTAGGTTGGTTTGCCGATGGCGCCGATCAGAAAGACAGCCGCCGCCGCCAGCAACCCCAGCAGCACGGCAATCAGCACAATCTCGCGCCACCAGCGGCCAATGGCGGCGATGTAGCGACGCAGATCAATCACATCATCATCGGCAAAAGTGTCCTGATGCGGGGCTTGGGGCGTTGGGGGAAGCGTGTCGACGGATTGGACTGCCACGAGAACCGTTTACCTTTCGTTCAGCCGGTCGTTACAAACCGAATCAGGTCAGTCAGAATCAGCGCACCGGTAGCGGGGCTGCAGCACGCACTTTGCCCAGCACGCGCCGCGTGTCAACAACCGTGGCAGCCAGCGCCTGCACCTGCGTCCAGTCATAGGCGCTGTGGTCGGTGACAACCACCACGCAGTCGGCCGCACGCAGCGCCGCGTCCAAATCGGTGACACCCGTCATCTCGACGCCTTCGTGCTGAAAGGCGGGCACGTGCGGGTCGTGATACGCCACCTGTGCGCCCTTTTCCTCGAGCAAGTGGATGATATCCAGCGCGGGCGATTCGCGCAGGTCGCTCACATCCTTCTTGTAGGCTACGCCAAGCACAAGCACGCGGCTGCCCTTGACGGCCTTGCCCACATCATTGAGCGTATCCTGCACCTTCTGCACCCAGTAGCGGGGCATTTCACCGTTGATTTCGCTGGCCAGCTCAATGAAGCGCGCTGTGTACTGCAGCGTGCGCAATTTCCACGAAAGATAAAGCGGGTCGATGGGGATGCAGTGGCCGCCCAGACCGGGGCCGGGCGTGAATTTCATGAAGCCGAAGGGCTTGGTCGCGGCAGCGTCGAGAACCTCCCAGGCGTCGAGACCGAGTTTGTCACACATGAGCTGGAGTTCATTGGCAAGGCCAATGTTCACAGAGCGGAAAGTGTTTTCGTAGAGCTTTACCATCTCGGCGGCGCTGGCCGAGGAGACCGGCACCAGCGTATCAATTGCCTCGCCATAGAAGGCGGTGACGACTTCCATGCATGCCGGCGTCACGCCGCCGATGACCTTGGGCGTGTTGCGCGTGGTCCAGTCGGTGCGGCCGGGGTCCACCCGTTCGGGTGAGAAGGCGAGGAAGAAATCCTCGCCGCAATGGAGACCACTTTCCTCCAGGCGGGGCAGGAGCATCTCGGTGGTGGTGCCGGGATAGGTTGTGGACTCGAGCACAATCGCCATGCCCCGATGCAGGTGTGTCGCAATCGCCTCGGTGGCCGAGACGATGAAGCTCATGTCCGGGTCGCCCGTCTTGTTGAGGGGCGTGGGCACGCAAATGGAGACGCCGTCGCATGCGGCCAGCACCGCGAAGTCGGAGGTGGCGGTGAAATTGGGGACCGCGGCAAGCGCAGCTGAAGGTACGTCTTCGATGTACGATTCGCGCCGCGCGATGGCTTCGATCTTGCGGCGGTCGAGATCAATGCCGGTAACGGTGTAACCCGCTTCGGCAAAGCGCACGGCCAACGGCAGCCCCACGTAGCCCAGGCCGATGACGGCCACATGCGCGTTGTGCGTATCAAACCTTGTAATCAATTCCTGCTTCACCTGCGCCATAAAGCCCTCCGCAGTTCGCTGCGGCAACTGTGCGCCCGGAATACGCCGGCGGGCGCAGTAAGATGACCACGAAACCGGTCACCCAAAGAGCGACCGGTTTGTAAAGAATTACTATAGCATACGGGCAAAAGAATGTGGAAAGTTGGAAGGTAGGAAGGCGGGGAGTTGAGAACCGAATCAGGGTCACTGGCAACTGGGAAGCCACCGCGCAGGGTGATTCAAAGGTCGCGACTCTGCCCTTGAGTCGGCGTGCGCAGTACGCCCCCCGTTCACGTCAGGCAAGACGCCGGTCGAGAGCACAAGGCATCGAGAGGTCGCCTATGCCTTGCAGACCCATTGCTGGGAGCCCTGTATCACGGCCTGTAAAGCGCCCCGAGAGCAATCTCGCAAAATGCGCTTGACAAATTAGCACTTTTGTTCTATTCTCGAAGCCTCGCCCCTCGACGGACAGCACAGGCAGCGCAAGACTACCCGCCCCACGGGGCTTTCCCGGCCCACCGCCGGAGGAAAGGAAGGCCAGCTATGGCACTCGCCACCTATTTGAACTTTGATGGCAATACCCGCGAAGCCGTCCATTACTACGCCGATGTCTTTGGCGTGGAGACGGGCAGCCTGATGACCTTCGGCGAAAACATGCCCGACTCGCCCGAGTTCCAACTTTCCGAAGCGGACAAGCAACGCATCATGCACGCCCAGTTGCACATCAATGGCGACTTGCTTATGTTCTCCGACACGCTGCCAGGGATGCCCTACACTGCCGGCAACAACTTCTCCATCACCTATCTGAGCACTGATGTCGACGAGATGCAACGCCTTTTCGCCCGCCTTGCTGAAGGTGGCCGGGTCGATATGCCGCTGCAGGAAACCTCTTGGAGCCCCCTCTACGGGCAAGTCACCGACAAGTTCGGGATTGCCTGGCAGTTCAATCACGATGTGAATCTCGCCTGACGCCAGCCTTTCGGGCGCCAAACAACCGAGACCGCCCGGCCGCCTGAGCGTCAGCCGGGCGGTCTCGGTTGTTTGATTTGGTGCGCTGCGGCCGGGGAATCTGCGGCCGAAGATATGGCGAAGAAGCGTGGCGTCGCTGCAAACAAACCACCCGCCCGTTGCGAGTGCGACCGGGCGGAGGTTGTGAACGTCAGTTTACTCGAAGCTATTACTTGACATAATTGGTTGAAACGCCACTGCCCGCTCTTTAGCCCGCGAAGCGTTCTTCGTAGGCCTGCCAGTGCGGAGCGAAGACACCCGGGGCAACGGCGTGGAGCATACGCAGGGCGTGCTGCGCCATGCTACGAATCTCCCACTGCGCGGCCTTGTCCACGGCGCGCAGCCAGAAGAAGTGGCTCCACGCGGCGTAATTCATGCTGGTGACAATGCGCGTCTCGGCGGCGTTGGGCAACAGGAAGCGGGCATCCTCCTTGCGCACGCCCAGCTCACGCAATTGCGCGTATTTCTCCTCGGCCAAGGCCCAGAAGTCATCCAGCACGGCGCGCGCCTCTGGCTGCTCGTCAAACGGGGGGGGCACGATCGGCGTCCAGCCTCCCTTGGAGAGGTCCACGTAGCGCTGCGACTCCTGGCTAAAGCTGCCCAGGCGGTGGCGCACAAGTTGGTGCGTGCAGGTGCGACTGATGCCCTCAAAGAGGAAGACCGCCGCGCCGTGGTGCTCGAGCAGGCCCGCGTCATCCATGACCGGCTGGGTATAGCCCAGCAGCGTGATGCCCATTTGCCCATCTTTCACCGGGACAAGCAGGCTGGCGTCGGCGGCTGCGGCGAGTGCATCGGGCTGGAACGAAGCGGCCTCGCCAAAGGCCGCCTCGCCGAAGACGGCTGGGGCAATCGGCACGACGAGCGGACGCGCCTCGAGCGCCAATCCCTGGCGGAAGAGATCGAGCCAGACACGCAGGTTGCCGCTCACCACCCAGGCGTGGGGCCCCGCCTCGCTGATTTCGCAATGGCGGTTCATGAGCCGCCACCGCGCAGGCGCATCGTCGCCGCTGAATTCCACCGTAGCCCAGATGTGCTCGATGATGTCCTCGTGTCCCTCGCGCACGCGCGCCGAGATAAAATCGGGCGCGGTGCCCATGCGGTGCGTGCTGCGGTAGCAGACGCGCCCGGCAAATTCAACCACGTTTTCGGCGTACGTCCCCTTGCCATCCCAAATGGTGGCGAGGTCGCTGAAGCCCTCGGCGCGTGCGCGCGAGAGGGCGGGGTTCTGCTGTGTATAGGCGAGCAGGCGTGCGTTCATGGCTGTGGCCTCCCCTCAAAACGCAAATTGTGTTGTCGGGTGATGCCCAGAATATAGCACAGTGGCCGCGCATTAGGGCAGCAAGGCCAGAGCACAGATAAGAACGGAAACAGCAGGGATTGGCGCAGATTCAACGAAGAATCCGCCTTTATCCCTGCTGTTTCCGTTCTTATCTGTGTTCCTGTTGTTGGTCTGTAACCTAGAAGATCAGGCTGAAGAGCAGGAAAAGCACGCCCCACACAATCCAGCCGATGACTGCGGTGAGGATGGCGTTGTTCGTGTCAAAGCCATGCGCCTCGCGCACCGCCACCACACCACAGGCCAGCGACCAGATACCGCCCACCAGCGCGCCCAACCAGCCAATGCAGGGGATGAGGCCGATCAGGCCCAGCGCCTGCGGCGCCCACGCGTAGCCCAACGTCCGCTGCAACTGCGGGAAGGTGCCCGTGCCGTGGAAGAAGTTGGCGCCCACCAGGTGGGTGATGTAGGCCCACGCGTAGTAGCCCACAATACCCGCCACCAGCGCGCCGAAAACTGCGCCAAAGCCGCCCCATACGGAGCCAATCGCCGCCAGCGCCACGGCGATGATGACCACAATCAGCGCCTCGCGCGACAGGCTCGCGTCATCCTTGGCCTCCTGATAGAACTTGACGTCGAAGGTCACTGCACGTACAACCCGCTGCATCATTGCTGTAAAGTCCATGACAACCACCCCTTATGTTGTTCTTTGGTTTCGTGCGCCAAATGAATGGATTAAGAATCTGCTGGTAGGCGCGGCGGCTTGCGCCCGTCACTGGAGATCAATACGTTTAGGATGGCATTGGGGTTGCGCGTTGTCAAGCGACTGACTTTCGGTCAGGGCGCTTCGAATGTCATCGCGCCGCAAGACCCACGTCATGCCCGGCCCCCTCTCCATCCATGCAGCGAGGGGTGAGGTGCTGTACTGTGGTGCGATCCCTCTTGAGAACATCTGATTGCGCTGCAAAGAAGTAACCCCCAGCAGACCCCCTTCGTGATATAATTGGTACACCTCTTCGTCTGGTGCGGCCCGAAGACGCGCGTACCCGCGAACCACCTCGCCTCGATAGCCACAGCGCCCGCAGCAGACGAAATCCGCCCGCCCATTCCACCAAAGGAGGTGGCAGCATGCGTGCGCTTCTCGTGGCTTTTCTCCTGCTCTCTCTCCCCATGCTTGCCTGCGTCATTCCCGCAGATATGGCGACTGAAATTATTGAGGATGACGGCAAGGTATCCATAATGTTGGAAGTTGCCGAAGACGGCTCCAGCGCCTTGACCGTCGACATGAGCGATCGCGCCCCCGAGCTGGACGAAAACGGCAAACCTATCGGACTCTACATCGGTTGCGGAGAAATGTACTCCGACATTCCTGGCGTCACGCTGCTCGAGGACATGTCGGGCGGGCGCGCGAACTGCACGCTCTTCTTCGACTTCGCAAGCCCGGCCGCACTGCAAGGGCTGCAGTTCGATGAGGAGGGCATTGCCGGGCGCGTTTTCCGCTGCTTCGCATTGCAGGATGGCGTTTTCTACTTCGATTTCTATGCCGACGACCCCATGTTTGACCTCTCCGGCGATGACGGCGAAGCCATGGTTGCCTGGCCGGTGCCGCTGCCTTTTGGCGTCGTCGTGCCTGGCCCAATCCAGAAGCACAATGCCGATGTGCAGGACGGCGACATGCTGATGTGGGACTTGGCGACGGCGCCATCCCACTTGTTGATCAATATGGAGGAGGGTGATGTTTGTCCGGGGCAGGGGCTGCTGGTGGTTGTACGCGTGAGTGAGGAAGGCAACGCACACGTCGAATTGAGCATCCCGCTGCCGCCGGCCGAGGACGCAGACGCGGTCGACGCCGTCACGCGCGCACTGGCCGCGGGCGGCTGGGCCACTTCGGTTATCGGCGAAAAGCGCACGGGCGAAACAGTCTACGCCGCGCACGATTTTGCCCCAGGCGAACTGGAGTCGTTCCTTGACCATGTTCCCGGCCTGGAGGGCAGCGACACTGGAATCAACCTGTCGGTTGGAAATGCAAATGCGGCGCCGGTGCGCCATTATCTGACTTTCACACTTGACATGACCGCATTCGCGGAACAGTGGGAAGAGATCGAGCCCGGCATCTTCACGCCGTCGCTCACGCTGCTGTTGACGCCTGCCGGCGTCATTGAGGAAGTGAACGGCGGCTGGTCCAATGCCGACGCCCCTCTCGTCATGTACTGGGACCCCGCCACCAGCTCGAGCATGCGGCAGGGCCGCGCCATCTCTCTGCTCGGAGCGGCTGACGAGGGCGGCGCAGCGCCACCGGCGCCAGCCATCACCTCGACTGTCCCCCTGACTGCAATCGCTGCCCCGACGCTGACTGAGCCGTTGACGCAGGTTGCCCCAGTAACCCAGGTTGTGCCTGTAGCGGTCACATCACCGGTGACGAGCACTTCGCCGGTGACGGGCACAGCCGCCGCCGCCAACGCAGTGG
>CAYJNV010000101.1:11027-14089 GCA_964370975.1 uncultured Caldilineaceae bacterium
CCGGTGACGAGCACTTCGCCGGTGACGGGCACAGCCGCCGCCGCCAACGCAGTGGGGGCCACACCACCTTCCGCCGCCGCACCTGCGGGCCTCCCCCTCTGCCCCGAAGCGACCTCGGGCTCCTGGGGGGGTTTCGGCGCCGAGCGGCTTGCGGCTGCCAAGATCACCGATCCGAACGTGACGAGCATCCTCCTCAACGACGAATTCCTGATTCCCGACTTCCAGAAAGCCGTCCGCGACTATAACGAGAGCCACCCGGACGACCCTGCCTACGTCCCGTGGGGCGTCTCTTCGCTGATGGAGTTGAGCTGGTTCTTTTCGGATCCTACCGCGCTCGGTCGTGCCTATGATACACAATTTGTAACGGGCTACGAGCGCACGCTGTACGAGCGCATCGTCACCGAGTCGCTCGCCCGCCAGGATCGCGGCGAAGACCAGCACCTGACGCCTGGCGAGGTCTTTGCGCTTTCGCTGGAGTTGAGCGACGGCAGCGTCTCCGAGGCGATGCTCACAGCGCACAACATGCTGCGCGCGCTGGCGCGCGGCGACGGCACCGCGAAGAGCGAGGAGTTCAACGCCACTGACGGGCTCATTGGCCTGGGCCGAGACCTGGACTTCTTCAACGACCACGTGGCGCGCGTGCGCACCCACGAAGACAACCGCGGTCCCTGGTACCACATGTTTGGCACGGCCTACATGGAGTTGTCGGTGCGCGGCAGCATGGGCTTCTATCTCGGCGGCGGCCTTGGCGGCGCCGCGTACGGCGCAGCGCAGGGAGGCGTGGAGGGCGCTGTCGTCATGGGGCTTGCCGGTATGAGCATTGGCGCCGTACTCGACCAACTCAACGTGCACCTCTCGACTACCGGCGCGACGCTGGAGTCAACTCTCTACAGCGAGGCTGAGCAGCTCTGGCGCGAGTGGATCACCGGGCACGTGCCCGACCCCGAGAAGTACTGCTTCAATGTCTGGGGCGCGCAGATCGGCTCCATGCTCCACGACGAGCTGCCCTACCGCGTCACCAGCGGGATGGCGAGCGCCCCCTTCTCGTCCTTCGCCCCGCCAGCGGTCGAACGTCCGGCCTTCGACCCCAGCCGGGACCTTGCGCGTACCCGCTTTTTCAACATCGTCCAGCCCGGCTTCTCCGTGCAGTGGCAGGACGAGACGGGACGCTTGGTATATGACGACGGTCCCGAGGCGAACGACGGCCGCGTGCTGGGCCAGATGCCGATGATCCTGCTGCCGGTGCAGACCGGCGAGGCGTGGTCCGTCGCCTGGTTCTCGCCCGACGACCGCACCCAGACCGTCACCTTCGAGGCCATGGAGGACGGCGCCGTCCTGCGCTATACGCGGCTCGACATGGAGAGCGGCAAGGCGCGCCACTATGAGACGGTGGCGCCCACGGCCGGCGAGCAACTGACCCTAACCTACGGCGCTTCCATGGCGCAGCCGCCGCTGCTCGACGCCGCAGGCGATATCATTCTCCCCGAGACCTTCGTCGTGGTAGCACCCGAGCCGGCGAACACGGCCCCGGTTGTGGACGCAAACATGCCCGCGGACACACCCCCCGCGGCAGACACGCCCCCGGCGGCCGAGGTCGCACCCCCGGCAGCGGACGCACCCCCAGTGCCGGAGGTCGCACCTCCGGCGGCGCCCAGGGCAGCAAACTTCCTGGACGCCTTCAAGGTCCATGTCGAATACGAGGAGTTCTACGACGGTTCGCTCGAATTGGATAGCCGGCTGGATGTCACCTACACACGCACGGCCGGCCCCTTTGGCTACGACTATGCCGCCCAATCCATCGTAACTGATTACGACAGCGGCGACGAAGCGCTGCGCGCGCTCTATCTTGTTGGCGACTGGCAAGCCAGGCTGGATGGCGGCGACTGGTATGGCGACCCGCGCAGGGAAGAGTACGCGCCCGATTCTCTCACCAGCCACGAACCCTGGGAGGACCTTGGGCTGACGCTTGCGGCGCTGCCGGGGATGCAGGTGACCTACAGTGGCGCGTATGGTGGGGTTCCCATCATTGGGCACAGCCTGTATGGTGAATCCGAAGCGCCGGCGCCCTTTGAGGGAATGGATATCGTCTATGCCGCTGTAGCGCTTGCCGAAGAGGGGGACTTTGTTGTGACCTATGAACTGAGCCTGGCGGAAACCGATGGGCCCGGCGAAGTCCATGTCACCTATGCGCTGGAGGCGCTGCCGGAGACAGAAACGATTGAACTGCCGCTGGAGGCCGGCGCAGGCGACGATTGATGTGCGCTGAGGGCCCGGGTCACCTAATACGCGCGCCTGCCCGGCCGCCTTTTCTCTCCCATACGCCCGATGCTATACTGCCTCGCTATGGGCAAACAATATTATGGCGGCCAGGCCGTCATCGAAGGCGTGATGATGCGCGGCCGCAAGATAATGGCCGTCGCCGTGCGCAACCCGCAGGGCGAAATCGTTCTCCACACCGAAGACCTGACCGCGAAAATCTACACCAGCACGTGGGGGCAGTGGCCCTTTGTGCGCGGCCTCGGTATGCTTTGGGATGCGCTGGGGTTGGGCATGCGCGCCCTGCTCTGGAGCGGCGAGGTCTCCTCACAAGAGGAGGGCGGGGAAAAGGTTGAATTCTCCGGTCCCGTGGCGTGGACAACCATTGCCGGCAGCCTTCTCTTTGGCGTGGCGCTCTTCTTCCTGCTGCCCACGCTGCTGAGCAAGTTCATGGCCAACTTCCTGGGTGACCACGCCGTGGTGGATGCCATCCTCGAGGGGCTGCTGCGGCTGGTGATCTTCCTCATCTATCTGTGGGCGATTGGGCGCATCCCCGAGATTGCGCGTGTCTTTGGCTACCACGGGGCCGAGCACAAGACCATCAACGCCTACGAAGCCGGGGCCGACCTCACGGTGGATCAGGTGCGCCCCTATAGCGTGCAGCACACGCGCTGCGGCACGAGTTTTCTGCTGTATGTGCTGGTGATCAGCATCTTTCTCTTTGCGCCGCTCACCTTCCGGGGCATGGACAACGTGTGGCTGGCGCTGGTGCTGCGCTTCGTCACACGCATCGCGCTGGTGCCGGT
>CAYJNV010000102.1:0-13611 GCA_964370975.1 uncultured Caldilineaceae bacterium
GTGGGGAGTATAGTGGTCCTGCAGCCTCAGGCCGTTCACCACTCCCCACTGCCCACTCCCCACTCCCCGCTCCCCACTCCCTAGTCGTACTAACTACTGCGGCAGTTCCATCGTCGCGATGAACTCGGCGATGGTCTCGTTGTCGCTCGCACCCAGCTTGATCCACTCGAAGTTGAAGCTCGCGTCGTCGTTCTGAGTCACGGCGGCGGCATAGAGCGCACCGGCGCTCAGGTCGCCCGCCTCGTCGGCCAAAAACTTGAAGAAGACAACGTCTGTACCGTCATCGCCAAAGTATGCCGTCCTGTTGTCGGGCATGATAATGGCACTCTCATGGCTGAAGCGGCCCATGACAAACTGCTTTTCCACCAGCGAGTTGATGCTGTCACCCTCGCTGTCGGGCTGCATCTCGACCATGTAGCCGTAGTCATACGGGTTTGCCTGCTCGCCCAGGAAGGCCGTCATGTCGGCAACAGGATCCTGCCAACCGATGTTGCTGGCCATGGGCTCGTACTCTTCCGCAGTCAGCGCCGTGTTCCACGGTGTCACATTGCCGCCGCACAGTGTCCACAATCCGTCGACCTGGGCGGTATCCACATTGGTGCCTTCAACGACATCCCAGCTCGTGCCGTTGTTGCGCATGTAGATCATGCTCGCGGCCGCCGTTTCACACTCGAAATTGGTGTAGAGATAGCCCTCGCTGGCATCGTCCATCGTCTGGACAAACATGTTGGCGTCGGGTTGATTGCAGATGCTGTCACGGCTGCCGTCGCCGCGCAGAACCTCGCCAAAGCGGCTGTTCTGATAGTCGCTGGGAATCGCCTCGCCTACGCGACCCAGAATCTGGTATGCGCCTGCAGCAACCATCACACGGGCCTGGTCGGCGCCTTCCGGCACGGCCATTGCGGTGAAGTCATCGGTGGCCTTGTAGCCATTGACGATGCCGAGGAGGCCGCGGTTGTAGGGAGCCGGATTCATGCCGCTTGGGTGCTGCACGTTGAACATCACAGTGCCGTCCGAGAGAATCTGGAGGCCGGTGGTCTCCGCACCCGTGGGCACGGTGGCGAAGCGATGCAGCGCGCCGTCGTGCATCCACAGCACGTTGTTGGCGTGGAGCGAACTGTCTTCGCCAATCCAGAGGTGGCCCAGGCTGTCAACCATCAGGTTATCGGGATTGGCAATGTTGTTCACATCGCAGCCGTTCTGCTCATTGGCCTCGTCATAGGGGCCGCCGACAATCAGGGGGGCGATATTGGTGATTTCCATATTCTCGTCATATCTGCCCGCGTAGACGATGCCGCACGGGTTTTCTTCGACGTTGATCGCGCCTTCGCCATCCGACATGCCCTTGCTTACTTCGCTCATGGCCCAGTAGACCTGCTGATTCACCTCGTCAAGCGCCACCCACTCCATTTTGCGGAACTCAGCCGTCGCGCCCACCGACCTGGCATAGGCGCGGCTCTCCAGGAAGGGAGCCATGGGGCTGTCCAGCGGAACAATCGGATCCTCATTCACCTGCGCGTGCACGGGCAGCGCCGTGAACGCTAACGCCGCAACGGCGGTCGCGCTGAATATGCGTGCGGCCTTGACGGCCCAATTCTTCATGCGGGTATCTCCTTGGGAATCCAGACAATTGTTGAGCGCAGCGACCGCCTGGCCGCACTGACATTCAACTTGACCAAGGTCAACTCAACGTCAACATTGCTGATCGTAATCGTTAACCTTCGCGCCATGGCGCATTAACTCGCAACGCCTACAATGTAGATACTAGACGCAGCCGCACACTACAATCCTGAAGTCGTCACACCATGCCCCTTCTCCTCAAGCGGACCTACATTGGACGCGGCCGACGTGTCATCGCCATTGTTCTTGCGATGGTGGCCGTCGCCCTGACAAATGCGCACCCTGCGCACTCGCAGATCGAGCCGCCACCTGTCCCGGCAGTCAGCCTCCGAGTTACACCTGCAGCGACCATTTCGGCCGCTTCCGTTGCGTCCACGCCCACACTTTATCTCAGCCAACTCTTCAGCGAGCCGGTGATGCACGGTGCGTGGCTGTGGCAGGCGAATTGTGTGCGCTGCCACGGCCAATATGGCGAAGACCGCGTGGGCGCTGAGTTAAAGAACAAGGAACTGCAGGACAAGATCTCGGGCTCCGACCGCAAGGGTTGCTCGCTGTCGTGGTCCATCACCAGGGGCGGCCCCCTAAGCATTGCCGAGATCAGGAATATTGTTGCCTATGTCAAGGCCTGGGAAAAGAAAGGCGCCGAGCCGTCGCTCGCGCCCATGCTGCCGATTCCTGCACCCACAAGCCGCCCCACACTGACAAGCGCCGCCACGCCCGAAATCGCTTCAGCCACACCTGCGCCAACTATCGACCCCGCGCTTGCCGCCCTGCTCGCTCAGGACCCCGTCTACGAGGGCGCATGGCTCTATGCCGAGAATTGCGTCATCTGCCACCTTGGCTACGACCGCGCACGCCAGGCCTCCACCGTGGATGATGAAACGATGCGCGTTTTGATCACAAACGGCAAAGTCGCCAGTCCCATGCCCAGGTTCGGCATCCTCAACGGTGGCAACCTCAAGCGTGCGCAAGTCAATGCGATAGTGGTTTACATGCGCACGTGGGAAGAACTCGGCCGCAATCCCGATCTGCCTGCGCCCATCGCGCAGCACCTGGCCGAGCGCACGACCATTGCGCTGACCATGCCAACGCCGGTCGGCGTGCCCCCCGCGTATGCGTCTGCATCCGTCACGTCCCAGGCAGTCGCAAGTCGCGCAGCGACGCCAACCACTCGCGCTGGAAGCGGCGACGGCCTATGGGCCATTTTCGTGCTCCTGTCGGCTATCGGCGTCGTGGGCGGCGCGGGCCTCTTCTTGGGCGCCGTGGCCTGTACAGCCATTCACCCGCCCAAGCGTAACAGTTGAAACACAACCTCAACGTAAAGACGCGAAGGAAGCAGAGAAACGCAAAGAAAGTGCAGCGGGAAAAACGAGCGTACTCACGTTGTTGTTCTTCTCTGCGTTTCTTTGCGTTTCTTTGCGGCATTGCGTTGAGACATTGGTTTCATCCTGGTATCACGCTAGAGGCGCGCCTTGTTGGCCATGGCGCGCGCATAGACATCCTCGTATTGCGTGGCGCTGCGCTCCCACGAAAAATCCTGCGCCATCGCGCGCTGCACCATCAGCGCAATGTGCTGCGGCCGGTCGTAGTAGGTGCTCACGGCCCATCCCACCGTGTTGTAGACAGCGCCCGGCGTGGCCGACCAGAACTTGAAGCCCGTACCGCCGCCAGTTGCCTCGTCATACTGCTCCACTGTGTCGTCCAGTCCACCTGTGGCGCGCACAATGGGCAGCGTGCCGTAGCGTAGCGAGTAGATCTGGTTCAGCCCGCATGGTTCATAGATCGAAGGCATGATAAAGAAGTCGCTGCCGGCCTCAATCCAGTGGGCAATCTCATTGTTGTAGCCAATGTAACTGCCAATCCGGCCAGGGAAGCGCGCCGGCAAGCCCGCAAAAAGACTCTCCAGCCCCGGGTCACCCGAGCCAAGAATGACGAACTGAACGCGCATCGAGTTGACAATGCCCTCAATCGCCTGCGCCAGCAACGCCAGCCCCTTCTGGTCGGCAAAGCGGCTGACGACGCCAATCAGGGGCGTATCGGGGCTCTCATCCAGCATGAAGCGCCGCTGCAGCGTGTGCTTGTCCAACGCCTTGCCCGCCAGCGAATCGGGCGTAAACTGGGCGGGGATGAGCCGGTCGGCGTCGGGGCTCCATTCGTTGTAGTCTACGCCGTTGACAATGCCAACATAGTCTTCGCCCTTGTTGTTGAGCATTGGCGCCATGCCGTAGCCGAGCTCCGGCGTGCGCGTCTCGTTGGCATACGTGGGGCTCACCGTGTTCACCATGTCGGCGAAGGCGATGCCTCCCTTCAGGAAGTTGACGCGCCCATGATCCTCAAAGCCGCCAGCGTGGAAGTTGTTCCACCCCAGCCCGAGGAAGGGGTAGCAGGATGCGTCGTAGACACCCTGATAGGCGATATTGTGGATGGTGAGCACGCTCGCCGCCCCGCCCAGCACCGGGTCATTCCAGTGCCACGCCTTAAGATAAGCCGCGGCGGGCGCTGTCTGCCAGTCATGCACGTGCACAATGTCGGGCGCAAAGCCCATATCGTGCGCCAGTTGCAGCCCGGCGCGGCTGAGGAATCCGAAGCGGTAGGGGTTGTCCTGATAGTCGTTATAGGAGGCGTCGTGGTAGATGCCGTCTCGCCCGAAATACTCCTCGTGATCGATGAAATAGACGGGCACGCCCTGGTGGTCCGCCACATCCACGCCGCACCAAAGCTGCCCAGTTCCCATCCACACGCCCATCGAATCCCAGTGGCGGCGCAGCCCAAACTTCCTGTAATTGATGCTGCCGTAACGCGGCATCACGACCATCAACTCATGGCCGCGGGCGCGCAGCGCGACGGGCAGCGCGCCTGCGACGTCGGCGAGGCCGCCCGTCTTGGCAAAGGGCGCCACCTCCGACGCAATGAAGAGAATTCGCAGCGGGCGATCCATGCGCAGGCTCCTTCGTGGCTTGGGTTTGGGCGGGCAATGCATCCCTGCGGGTGCACTCACTTCTGGATGCCCTCATCCTATCACGCGCCGCACGCTGGCGAGAACAGACAACCTGCACAGGGTGCAACTCACTTTGGGGGAGACGTGAAACAGGGCAGCCAGGACCAACCCTGCCACCCCTGGAGCAACAAAGCCAATTCCATACCCTCGGTAGCCCATTGAGCTCCTTCTCGACGTGCACGCTCAAGCAAGACAAAACAGATGCACCGCAGCATGTGCGGGTTCCGCGGAGTCATCCAGTTGAGATACGATTTGCGAGGTTGGAGGGAACAGTTGAATAGATACCGATACGTCGAGGAAATGGTCAGGCGAAATTACAGCCGTCAAGTCGACAAGTCAAGTGACGATTAATTCCGAACCCGAGGCGAGCGCATTGTCTCTGAGGCGCCGCAGGCGTGTCATGAAGTGTGTGACCCAAGCCGGCGTACGTACGGAAAGCATCAATCCAGCAGAAGACCTGGATGCAACACTCATGCAGCGACCAGTTGCTGTTCGCCCCCGCGCGTGTGGGCAACACGTGATGCTGCCGGTCTCAATTGAGGTGCGTGCCCTACTGGACCGCGTGCTCCTGCGGCGCGTGCAAGGCGCGGCGACGACGACTTTCATGGAGCAATCGGTGGGCATGGTTCGCGAAGACAATCATCGTCTGCTTGGGAATTGTGCAGGCCGCGCTGCGCGTCAGCAACGGCCTGCACAGGAGGGATTACGCCAGGAAGCGCCCTTGTCACTTAGGGCGTAGTGTCTGCCGTCGTGTCCCGGAAGATCCAGAGCCCGCTGTCGCGGTCGCTGCCGAAGATGTACGTTACCCCGTCAATGATCCGCACCTCAACACCCCAGAAGTTGTTGCCGTTCGCGTCCAGATAACCGCCAATCTCCACCAGATTGCAGGTGCTCTTGTCGGCTGGATCGGCGCATTGAACATTCAGCGCCCGCATGCCACCGGAATAGTACGACAAGTAGGCCCGGCTTTCATCGGTTGGATGCGTTCCCACCTCGTGCACCGACAAGTCGCCATAGCCTTCGGCATAGGTCGGGTCAATCGCTTCGGGAATCGCAAACGTGTCGACGTCGGTGAGTGTCCCTGCCGCTGCATCGGCCGCGAAGAGGTGAACATAGCCCCAACCGTCGAAGACGAGATCGACGGTGTTGACCACCGCGCCGGATGTGCCGATGGCAATCGGCGCCAGCCCACTGCCGCTCATACACGCAGCCTGATCATACGGCACACCAAACAGTGCATACCCAGCATCGCGTGGAATCATAACCACTGGTAGCGTCCCCGCGACGGATGGAGTCAGGTTGGCCTTGCAGGCGTCCGCCCCCTCGCGGTTCATGATCAGCACGGCATCCCAACCGCCCGCTGCCTCAACGATCTGCACCTTCTCGGTGAAGAGGCAGAGCCCGCGCTCCACGACGGCAATGTCGTACACATTGGGGTTGCCCGCAGGTACGGCCGGGTCCCCTGGGCACGCCCGCCCCACAAAGGCCGTCGGGCCGCTGATAGCAGTCGCCTGCGCGCCGGTTGTGTTGGTGCCCAACCGAGCCGGGAAGCTCCCTGCACTGCTCTGGAGCGCCAGCACGTACGGCGCAAAGTCCTCGTCAGTGGCAATGACAAAGGCGTTGTCTGCGGTAAATTCCGCCTGGTGACCGTTGCCCTCGGTCTCGACGCCCGGCACCTCGGGATTGTACTGCGTGTAGTCGCTGTCCCCGAGGAATATCGGCGCGGACGGGTTGTCCACGTTGAGCAGGACATACCCGCCGTCCCAGTAGGAGAGCAGCATGATCTGTTGTCCGCCAATCTGCTTGACGACCATGTCATGCAGGAAGGAGTCATTCAGGCGGAAATCAGGCTGTGACACTCCGTAATTGTTCAGGTCCAGTTCCGTCAGGAGCACCGGTTTCTTCGGATTGCTGATCTCGTAGATGTCGACATCGGCTCCCTCTTCGTCGTCCGTGGCAACGAGGAACGCGCGGCCTTCATCCTGCCACATGAAGACGCTGTGATACTGGTTCGAATCGTGTGGAGTGTTCTGCACGCCGTTCGTCGTGAAGTCGGCCAGATGCTCCGACAGTTTGCGCGGCTTGAGCGGATCGGTAACATCCCACAACGAGAAGCCTGCCTTGTAGTTCTTGCCGCAGCCTTCGTGGTTGATGGCCAGGACATCACCGCGGTACGGCGCCGTCTCCAGGGTGAGCACCTGCATGCCTTCACCGACCAGCGTGTCCTGGTGCGTCGCAATAAAGCCAACCTCGCGCGGATTGCCCAGATCGGAGATGTCGATCACGTAGACGCCACCGTCAGGCATCTGCTGGCCACGGCGCTCAGGTCCGGCGCAGGCCGCGCCGCCCCAGCGCGCCAAGTACGCGTAGTTGCCATGGACAGTCAAATCGGCAATCAATCCTTCCTCGGCATCATGCACAGCTACGTGACTGACATACTCCAATGTGCCATAGGCGCCAGTCCCTATCAGGTGTCCACTTCCCGAACCATGCTGGTCCCCCGGATGTGCGAACGCTGTGAGCGGCATCAACAACAAGAATGCCACCATGAACAATACGAACCACTTGTTACGTCGCATCAGTATCCTCCTGTGAAATGCCTGCGGCGAACGCAGGACTCGTCACGGCCGGGCCCGGCCGCACACAAAAGCGACTGGTTGGGTCCGGAAGTACATCTGCGCCACATCGATTTCTGGGGAGGTGAGCCATTATACAGACATTTCGCCACGAACAAAATCGGTAATTGGGGGCTGTCGCGGGCGGCGCTGCCGCAAAAATGGCACAGTCAACTGGGTGCAGATTGCCGCCACGCTGTTGGTAGCCACCGAACCGGCGCCCATTTGCCTGCGGCTGAAAACCACGGCTGCGGCGCCGATGATCTACCACAACTTCTACATCGGCGTCAACGTATCTGCGTGGAGTTTCACGGCATCGAAGGGGGCTTGCGCGAGCAGCGAGAGCAGCCTGCGCCACCCAATCCATGTTGTGAGGGGACCTTCTGGAAGGCGTTTCGGCCAAGGTGGCAGGCGACAACCGGGATGCCGCAAATGCTGATGACCGGATGGCGTTGGCGTCGCACAATTGTCGCCCACATCCTCCAATGTGGCATGCCCTTGAAACGACTTGAGACCATCCGGCTAGTGCATTTGCACTGACCGGATGGTCTCAAGTTGGTGTCCCACAACAATCTGGCTCCTCGGGGAAGACTCGAACTTCCAACATTTCGGTTAACAGCCGAATGCTCTGCCGATTGAGCTACCGAGGATTATTCGCTTGTCTTGCGCATGGCACTGTTCGCCACGCACGAAGGTGCAGTCTACCAGCAGGGCCTGCGTATGTCAAAAAAGCGCGCCGCTTGCTCGACAGCAACGCACTGCTGCGCCCCTCTACCTATGCAAGAAAGTCGCGCAACTTGCGGCTACGCAGAGGGTGGCGCAACTTTCGCAGCGCCTTGGCCTCAATCTGCCGCACCCGCTCACGCGTCACGTTGAATTCCTTGCCCACATCCTCCAGCGTGCGTGGAATATCGTCCTGCAAGCCAAAGCGCATCTCAAGCACCTTGCGCTCACGCTCGTTGAGGCCGTCGAGTATCTCCGCCATCTGCTCGCGCAACATGCGCCGGCTGGCCGAATCCACAGGCCCGGGCAGGCTGTCGTCCTCGATGAAATCGCCCAGGCTGCTCGTCTCTTCATTGCCGACCGGCGTTTCGAGGCTGAGGGGCTCCTGGCTCAGGCGCTGAATGCGCCGCACCTTGGCCGCCGCGCGCTCCAGCCGGCGCTCCAACTCCACCTCCAACTGCACGTTCGATTCCATCGCGTCGCGCACCTGATCAACATCATCCTTCTCGAGGAATTCCATCTTCATTGCCAATTCCTCGTGCGTTGGATCGCGGCCCAGCTCCTGCTGCAGGCTGCGCTGAATGCGCGCCTGCCGGTTTATCGTTTCCACCATGTGCACGGGGATGCGAATCGTGCGCGCCTGGTCGGCAATCGCCCGGCTGATCGCCTGGCGAATCCACCAAGTGGCGTAGGTGCTGAACTTGTAGCCAAGCTTGTGGTCAAACTTGTCCACCGCGCGCAGCAAACCCAGATTGCCCTCCTGAATCAAGTCCAGAAAGTTGAGGCCGCGCCCAATGTAGCGCTTGGCCACGCTCACAACAAGGCGCAGGTTGCTCTGCGCCAGGCGGCGGTGCGCCAGCTCTCCATTGTGGACCAGTACCAGGGCCCGCACGCGCTTCTCGCCCACAATGCCCGCCGCGCGCAACTCGCCCACAATCTGCTGCAGCGACACAAAGGCGCCGGCCAGCGCGCGCGAATTTGCCACTGCACCCAACTCCAGCCGCGACAGGGCATCATCCACTGCGCCCCAGTCGATGGGGCGCGTGCGCCCGCGCTTGGCATCGTACTCGCTCATGCTCTCCAGAAGCGTCGCAATGCCCGCGTCTATTGCCGCTTCTTTGGCATCCGGCGCAGGCTCCTGAAGCACGTGCTCGCCATCCCTGGCCAACTCCTCCAGCAACGCCAGCAACTCGCGTGTGCCTTCTACACCTTCCTCCTTGAGGAAAGCCTGCGCCTCGACCCCTTCGTGGATGCGGCGCGCAAACTCGATCTCGTCCTCGCCCGTCAGCAGCGGGTGGCGGCCAATGTCGGTCAGGTACATGCGCACAGGGTCAAGGCTCTGCCCAAGTTCGGGCACATCCTCAATCAGTTTTTCGATGGGGAGGCTCTTCTCCCGCTCGACCTCTTCTTCAAGCTTCGTGTTGCGCCGAATCTGGGGTATCGACGCCGCCTCTTCATCGGGAGCATCCGGTTCATCCGTGAAGAGATCGTCTTCCTCGGCGGCCTTCGGTTCGCCCAGGTGAATATACTCGTCCAGTTCACTCTCGCCACTGGATTTGGACGCGCGTTCAATGCGCGCGTCGGCGGGGCGACCGCTGCCGTCGTCATGCGCAGGGCCCACCACGGGCAGTTGCGTAATGCGCAGATCCAGCTCGTCACTCTTCCCGTTTGCGGCCGCTGTGGACACAGGGTTATGAGCTACGTTACGGGGTGGTCTAGCCATTAATCTCCTTCACAACCGGCGCTTTGCGCCGGCTTGGCCGCGGGGGAATCGGGCCACCTTCTCTGACAGCAACCGGCCTGAAGGCCGATGGTGGTGCAATATCTGCAGATTCCTGAATGCATGAGTGTCGGCGCGGGTAACGATTGTGAGAGGCACTTCGTTCAACCAATACGAGCGCCGGAGGCGTTTCGTCGCCGCTCGCCATTCCTGTGGTTCTCGCGCAGCTTGAGGGGCTGCAAGTGGTCCAATTCACGCTGAATGCGCCCGTAGACGCTTCCCAGGGAGCGTGCCGTGCTCATCTCGCCGCTGCGTTGCGCCTCATCCACAAGGAACTTCACGGCAATGCTCTCGTTCTTGAGTCTCTGCAGGCGCAAATGGACTATATCCTTAATCATGCCCTCACGCAACTCCGGATCGGTTCGCGGCGGGAGGCCCGCGCCATAGGCCATCAGACTGCCCAACTTGGCGTGCAGGGGTGACGCCAGGCTCTCCTGGAAGCTTTCAACATCCCATGCTTCGTCGCTGGTGATGTAGCGTTTCAGCGCGCCAAAGATCTCCCGGTTCTCGGCATGCTGAAGGTCCGCCTCCATGGGCGGATCGATCTTCAACTCGGTCGTGCGCTGCGCCAGCCAAACCAGCGAATCGGGCTCGCGCACCATCATCGCCAACAGATGATCCTCAATCTCGAACGGCACCACTGCGGCCGGACGCGCCGCCCCTCCTGCCGCATCGGACCCTTCCCGAGCGTCACTGGCGCGCGTCGCCTCCACGTCGTCTGTTCCGCCTTTGCGCCGCCTTGCATCTGCATCGGCAGGCGTTTCGGCCTGCGTTGCGCGCGCCGCCGCACGCACCCGCGATTCAATGATGTATTCCTCGACCTGCACCAGCCGCGCAAGCTGGTGCACATAATGCTGCCGCTCGACCTCGTCATCGACCTCGGCAATCAGCGGCGCAAGCTCGGCCACGGCTTCGGCTTTGCCCTGCGCGCTGCCCAAATCCAGCCGTCGGCTCGTTACGGCAAAGTAGAAGTCCACCAACGGTTGCGCGCGGCCCACAAGCGCACGCCACAGCTCACCGTCTCCGCGAATCACGTCGTCGGGGTCCATGCCGTCCGGCATGGAGATGATGCGCAGCGATGCATCCAGCCGGTCCGTCATTTGAATGCGTCCGCCCGGCGACACCACAGGCTTGCTCACGCGCGTCAGCGCCTGGCGTGCCTGATTCAGGCCTCGAATCGTCGCCGCCTGCCCGGCCGCATCAGCGTCGAGCGCCAGAACAAAGTTGCGTGTGTAGCGCTGCAACTGACGCAATTGCTCTGCCGTGAGCGCCGTGCCCATGCACGCCACCACATTCTCGAAACCGTGCTGATGCGCCGCGATCACGTCCATATAGCCTTCGACGATGACCACCTGGTCGGCGTCGCGAATGGCGCTTTGCGCGCGATCAATGCCGAAAACCACGTGCGACTTGTGGAAGAGCGCAGTCTCGGCCGTGTTCAGGTATTTGGGCTGGCTGTCGTCCAGCACGCGCCCGCCGAATCCAATCACACGCCCTTGCCTGTCGCGAATGGGAATCATGACGCGGTTGCGAAACGCATCGTAAATCGACTCGCGTTGTTCATTGCGCTTGACCAATCCAGCCGCCAGTTGGATGTCCAGCCCGAAGCCGCGGCTGCTCAGGTAATCGCGCAGCGCGCTCCACTGATCCAGCGCAAAGCCGATCTGAAACGTATCCCTCGTCTCACCGTCCAGCTTGCGCCGCTCCAGGTAGTCGCGCGCCGGCGCAGCCTGCGCATGGTTCAGCAGCAGATCATGAAAGTATTTGGCCGCGACCTCGTTCACCTCGTAGAGCGCCGTCTTCTGCGTGCGATCCGCTTCGTGCTCCTGCTCCTCAAGCGAGACGCCCGTCTCCTGCGCCAGCCGCTCGAGAGCCTCGCGAAAGTCAAGGTTCTCCTTGCGCATAAGGAACGAAAAGACGTCGCCGCCTGTGCCACAGGCGCCGAAGCAATGCCAGGTTCCAGAGTTGGGATAGACAACAAACGAGGGTGTGCGTTCGCTGTGGAAGGGGCAAAGCCCTTTGTAGATACTGCCCGCGCGTTTGAGCGGCGTGTAGCGCGCAATAATGTCAATAATGTTCGCTCGGGCTTTGACTTCGTCGATGGCGCTCATGCAAACCCTCCTCCCGTCCACAGCCGGGGACGCACGGAGCCGGGGCGGGCGGCGCAATTCTAACGGATGCCCTGTTTGGTTGTCAAAGCCGACGAAAGGGCGCACGAGCGTGATAATGCACCACGCATCGAAGCGGGAGGCCTCCCGGCCTTCACCTTGCGTGCACCCTGGTTCGAAGCCACAAAAACAAGAGCCGGGGGGCCTTCCGCCACGATGCACGAACCTCTGTTCATCCTACGCCAGCCCATGCACACGCGCGATCGCCGGATAAACCTTCTCGCACTCATAGAAGAGTTCGGTCAACTTCATCATCTTGAGCATGTTGCCGCGCGTCTTGATCTGGCCGCCGAAAAAGGCCTGGCGCGTGCTCTCCTTGCCCAGCCAAATGGCGTGGAGGAGGTTCGCCGTCAGCGTGATCTCGATGTTTGCATCGCCCGGCCGTTTGCCAAAGAAGACCTCGAGCGGAGGCTGACGACCGTCCACCAGGATTTCGGCCTCGGGATCAATCGTGCGAATGCGAATCACCAGGTTGCTGTGCGCGATGTCATGCACATTATCAGGCTCGGCCGCCACGCGCGCAAAAACCTCACGCATGACCGCATAGTAGTGTTCTTCCGACGAAAAGATCTGGGAAGCGATTGTCACAAGGATCTACACAGGCTCTCCGTGGCGCCGGACGGCAGACTGCGCGGGCCGTTGCTGCAACCCTGCAGCCCGCATCTCGTATTGTCTCAAGGCGCTGCACACATCGAATGGCAAGGCGGCATATTGTACCACCGCGTCTCCATTGCGCACAGGCCGGCCCCAAAACGGCGAGGCGTCAATGCCTCGATTCGGCTTCACAAGCAAGCCAACGCCGTGCTACGATGCAGTCACTACGATGCAGTCACTACGATGCAGTCACATAGTATCAGTTGCACCACATCACTAACACTTGCACGTCAAGGAGCCGCGACCATGGCCAATCCGGAGATGCATTCCAGCAAAGAGCCCGAGCTTCCCTTCAAGTGGCAGCAGGTGCAGAGTGCCATATGGCTGATTGGTCTCGCAATCATTGCGCTGCGGGGATGGTGGTGGCCGGGCATCCTCGTGCTCGTGGCAATCAGCGGGCTGACGCAGGCACTCATCGCATCCTATCTCGACAAGAACTCCGCCCGCGAAGAGGCTGTCGTCAAGCAAAAGAACCTGGAAGAAACACGCGCGACGGCCCTGCCCGAACAGTGCCCTGGCTGCGGCGCGCCGCTCGACACCAAACGTGTCATCTGGCGCAGCGACACAACCGCGTCATGCCCTTACTGCAACAAGTCGATCAAGGCCTCGCGCCCCATCACAATTGCAGCCGCGCCGCCGCTCGGGTAATCAGGCATGGGGCAACGCACAGCACCCGCAGAGACGCGCACAGAAGCAAAGGCATGTATACCGATCACAGCGGAAACGGCAGGTAAGCGACTGTAACCCAGTCAAAAGTCTCTGCCTTTTCCGGTCTGACCTGTGGTAATGCTCTTGCTGTACTTGGCGCTTCTTTGGGTCCTTTGCATCTTTGCGATGAGGAGTTGCGGTAAAAGTCGCCGTGTCAAGCGCGCGCACGCCGCATCAGCGCCAGTGCACGCGGCAGCGCCCGCTGGTATACCTGATAGAGCGGGCGCGACACGGGATAGTCCCACGCGCCGACGTGCACCTGCAGTTCCGCCCCAAGCCCCTGCTTGAAACCCCACACACCCTGCAAAGAATCGCCCGCGTCCTCAGGGTCTGTTGGCGCGCCCC
>CAYJNV010000103.1:0-13600 GCA_964370975.1 uncultured Caldilineaceae bacterium
GTTCTGCTTTTCGCTTTTCTCTGTGATTCTCTGTTCCCTCCGTGACCTCTGTGTCGCTTTTCCTCTGTTAACCCCCGGCGGACTTGGCCTTGTAGCCCAGTTCGTTGAGGATTTCCACGATGCGGGCGCGGTTGTCACCTTGAATTTCGATGTCGTCCCCCTTGATGGCGCCACCGGTCCCCAGCTTTGTCTTCAGCAGCTTCAGTAGCGCCTCCTTGCCGTGGGGCGGGCTCATCACGCCGCGGATCACCGAGACGCTCTTGCCGCCGCGCCCCGCTTTTTCCAGGGCGACGCGCACGGGCGTGTTGAGTTGCTTCGACCTGATGGGCGCTGCCGGGTTGACGGCGGGATCAGGTACAGCCTTCGTTTTGGGCCGCTCCGGCTCGGGATCGGTTGAGAAAACGAGGCGCGACTTCGTTTCAGCCATGGGTCAGTTCCTTCCAGGCGCCTGCGTAGACGGCGCGGTCGGCCGCTGAATAGCAGCACATCAACACGCGCGCGAGCGAGTTATCTACTGTCAAGAACGCACTGATCGTGCGCAAGGCGATGGGCGCAGCTCGCTCAATGGGGAAGCCATATATGCCCGTGCTGATTGACGGGAAGGCGACCGAGCGCACGTCGTGTTCCACCGCGACTTCAAGGCTGCGCCGGTAACACGAGGCGAGCAGCGCGTCTTCGTCTTCGCCGCCGCCTCGCCACACAGGGCCAACCGTGTGGATGACATAGCGGGCGGGCAGATTGTAACCGCGCGTAATTTTGGCGTCGCCCGTGGCGCAGCCGCCCAGTGTGCGGCATTCGGCAAGAAGTGCAGGACCGGCGGCGTCTTGAATTGCGCCATTCACGCCGGCGCCGCCCATCAGTGACTCATTGGCGGCGTTGACGATGGCGTCCACGGCGAGCGTTGTGATGTCGGCCAGGATGATCTCGATACGAGCGTCAAGCGACATGGGAACTCCCTTCTCCTTCGAGGAAAGCATTCGACTCACCGCTCACTGGATGGGATGTGTGGAAGCAACTGCTGGTTATGGCGGCGCACGAAGATCACCGCGCGCTGCACCGCCGCGTGCGCATTGGGCTCAATTGTGTCAAGCATCTGCCACACATGCACCATGTTCTCCCACAACTCCAGTTCGACCGGCACGCCGCATCCCACGGCATGATTGGCCAGGCGCGTGGCATCGTCAAGCAGCATTTCGGCGGTGCCCACCTGAATGAGCAATGGCGGCAGTCCGCCAAGGTCGGCGTAGAGGGGCGAGGCCAGCGGCGTGGCCGGTTCGGACGCCTGAAGGTACATCGCCGCGCAGGCGCGCAGCCAGGCTTCGTTGAGATAGTCGCGCGGTGCGTTGCTGTGGATGGAATCGCTGAGAAAGGCAAGATCCACCCAGGGCGAGAAGAGCAGCGCCCCGGCAGGGAGCGGCAGACCGGCGTCGCGCAGGGCCACCATCAGCGCCACTGTCAGCCCACCGCCCGCCGAATCGCCCGCAACGAAAATTGTCTCGGGCGCGACGCCCTGCGCAAGCAGCCACCAGTAGGCAGCCCACGCGTCGACGACCGCGGCCGGGTAGGGCGCTTCGGGCGCAAGCCGATAATCGAGAGCGAGCACCTGGGCGGGTGTGGTATCGGCCAATCGCCTGAGCAACCCCATGTGCGTGCGCGGCGAGCCGCACACATAGCCCCCGCCATGTAGATAGAGGATGGTCGTCGTGGTCGCCTGGCCGTGTGGGCGCACCCAAATGGCAGGCGCGCCACCGGCGACAACCTGTTCCACGTCCGCACCGCGCGCGCTTGTATATGCAGTGACTGCCGTCAGAGCGTCCAGTGCGTCGCGCAGCGGCTCGGGTGAACCGTCAAGGCTGGGTATGCTCCGGGCCACCATGCCCACCACAACATCGTAGCTGCGCGTGTGCGGCCGGTGCTGGTGCGCCGGGTGGACGACAATCTCGAGTGCGGCGCGCGCCGCCATGCGGTTCAACCGGAGCGCTGTGCGCGCTGCCGATATGGGCGCCGTAGACAAGTGGGCTTTCATCGTCTATGTGCCAATCCGCGCGCCGTCGTCTTCAAGCGTCAGTCCCCAATCTTCAATCCTCAAAGATCGCCACGACGCGCGCCCAGCCTGCGCTGCCCTTGTGCACCTTGACTGGGAAGCAGGCGAGCTTGAATCCGAAGGCGCGCGGCAGTGTATCGAGATTGGCAAGCCGCTCGATATGGCAATACTCGAGCTCCTTGCTGACACGGTGTGCTTCCCAAATGACGCGTGCATCGCCCGTCTGTGCGTAGCGTTGACGCATGGCCCAGAAGGGCTGGTCCCAGCCCCAGGCGTCAATACCCATCACACGGATGCCTTGCTCGATGAGCCAGCGCGTGGCGGCAGCGCTCATGCCCACGCCGGCGAGCATATACTCGGCGCTGCCCCAAAACTTGTCGGCGCCGGTATGGATGAGCACGATGTCCATGGGCTTGAGCGTGTAGTCGAGATGGGCGAGCGCCGCTCTGACATCCTCTTCGCTCACCAGACCGCCGCGCTCACGGTGGCGCAGGTCAAGCACAACGGCGTCGGCAAAGAACCATTCCACCGGCAACTCGTCAATGGTGCGCGCGGGCGCGCCGCCCGATGTGGGGTAGCTGTGCCAGGGTGCATCCACGTGTGTACCCGAATGGGGGCTGCCCGAGAATTCGTCTTCGGCACCGCCATAGCCGCCCATCAGATCGGATGCGCGCGCGCCAAAGTAGGCGGCCATGCCGGCTGCCGTCTCCTCGTGGGAGAAATGGTCAAGGCGCAGGGGCTGGTTTTCGCTGGGCGTCTCCTGCAGGGGAACACTCAGATCGTAGAAGCGCATGTGTCCACCGCACGATTCTTGAGTCGGTTTACCGATAGGTACCTGCGCCAATTCAATGTGACTAATTGCTGGCTCTAGAATTTCCGTTTAGGAATGGGATCTGCGCCGACTGAAAAAGCACCATGGCCGACAAGTGACTGCAACAGAGGTTGATGCAACGTTCGGGTACCCTGAGACTGACTGGAGCAGGCGGGCCGGGATGATCTCCGAACCTGCTCGCCTGCGCAGACCGTTGCCGGCGGCGTCGCAGGTGCCGAGCAAGGGGTTCCGACCAGGCTTGCTCGTTGGTACTGCGGCGCGTCGGTATCGGAGCGGTTCACTGCCGATATTCCAGGTCCTCCATCCGTACCTTCGCTGCGGACTCCAGAACCCTATAGATGCTCTGTTTGAGCGTACGGTTGGAGACATATTGAAAGACATACTCTTCAAGGAATCGCGCCGCCTCACGCTCCCTATCTGAAAGCTTCGCAGCACAAAATGCTTCGTAGGCGACGGCTTCCGCTGCCTGTGGGTGAACCGAAGCTAGGTCTATGTTCGAGCATATCTCTACGATTTCCACCAATGCGCTCTGCCTTTCGCCCATGTCTTGGGTTGCACCAGCGATTCTCCAAAGATCTGTGGTCAAATCACTCCGGATCTTTGATGAATGCGGCAGCAGCTGCACTCCACTCCGCAGAATCTTGGCGCTCACTTGGCTACCGTGGCTGTCACGCACATTTGCGGCGGTGTTCAGTACAGTCTCCTCACCATCCTTGAACCGAAATCCCCTGGAGAGGATTTCCAGCAGGCCGATGAGAACCTCCCTGTTCACGCGGACTCCATACTCCTGCCTTCTTCCCGTCTCTGCAAGGGTTACCAGTATCCCTTTTAGGAGCTGTTCTTCGTTGAGCTCGACCGATTGCTTCTGCGAGAAGGCGCGGGCTGCCGCGCCTTGGAGGAAGAAGGGCAAGTGCCCGTCATAGTTGGGTACAAAGAAGCGGTGCGCGATTGAAGATCCAGGCGAACAGGGCTGCCAAACAGTTGCCGATTGATCAGAAGCACTCATGCTAGGCACTCTCCGTTTGGAAACGCGGACTGCGTCAACTTGCCAACCTTTGCCCTCGCATTGTCAGTCTGGATAGACCACCGCACTATAGTTTCGAGGCCTTCGGCGATGGCGCACGAGCTGGTCGTGATTCACTTCTAGCGGATCCTGGCACCGTGGCTGAGCGTATTCAAGCCCTGGTGGAAGAAGCTGGGTTTGCTGGCGCTGACGGGCTGACTTTTCGCCACGCTCAGACCATCACCGTTGAAATCATGCTGCAACCGAGTACCGGACTGGACTTGAATGCTGCATATAGGGAGCGGGGATCGGAGAACAGAGATACTCGAGAGCGGACACAGCTCCCTGTTCTCTGTTCCCAGTTCACGGAGCGTGGGTTTCATTCCGGTGTCACCCTAATTTCCCCACACGTGCGCGAACTTGTCCTTCTCCATCAGGTCGAAGAGGGGAATCTGCGTGGTGAAGGGATACTCACCCGTGAAACAGGCATTGCAGTAGCCGGCATCGGCCTTGAGCGCCTTCATCATACCGTCAATCGAGAGATAGGCCAGCGAATCGGCGCCTATATGTGTGCGTATTTCGTCCACGCTCTTGTGCGCGGCAATCAACTCGGCGCGGCTGGCCATGTCCACGCCCATAAAGCAGGGCCACATGATGGGCGGGCAGGCCACGCGCACGTGCACCTCGGTTGCGCCCGCCTTGCGCAACATGGCGACAAGCGGCCCGGAGGTGTTGCCGCGCACAATTGAGTCATCCACCAGCACTACGCGGCGGCCGCGCAGGTTTTCGGACAGCGGGTTAAACTTCATGGCGACGCCGACTTTGCGCAACTGGTCGGTGGGTTCAATAAAGGTGCGGCCAATGTAGCGACTCTTGATCAGCCCTTCGCTGTAGGGGATGCCGCTGCGCAGCGCATAGCCAATGGCATGGGGCGTGCCGGAGTCGGGCACGGGTACGACGATGTCGGCGTCGGCAGGGGCTTCCTTTGCCAACTGTTTGCCCAGCCGCTGGCGGACCGTATGGACGAGCCGCCCGTTGTGCACGCTGTCGGGGCGCGAAAAGTAGATTTGCTCAAAGGTGCAGAAGGAGAGCTTCTGTGGCGGCGCGCCCTGCACAATTTCGACGCCGTTGGCGTCGATACGCACAATTTCACCGGGGTTGATCTCCTGCACCATTTCGGCGTTGATAGTGGAAAACGCACACGATTCGGAGGCAAGCACGTATCCGCCCTCGAGCTTGCCCAGCACGAGGGGGCGCAATCCCCACGGGTCGCGCACGCCATACACCGCGTTGCGCGTGAGGATTACAAGGCTGTAAGCCCCTTCGGCGCGCGCCATCATGATGCGGATGCGCGTCCACCAGTCGCCGCCCGCGCCCGCCAGCATGTGGATGATTACTTCGCTGTCGGTTGAAGTCTGCAGCCCCACGCCACGCTCGAGCAGTTCGCGCCGCAACTGAGGTGCGTTAATGAGATTGCCGTTGTGGCCAAGTGCCAGCGGCCCGTCGAGTGTTTCCAGCGTGTAGGGCTGCGTGTTGCGCATGCGCGGCGCGCCCGTGGTGGAGTAGCGCGTGTGGCCGATGGCGGCGTCACCCTGCAGATAGCGCAGGTTGTCCTCGTTGAAGACTTGCGAGACGAGCCCCATGCCCTTGTGAATGTGGAGCATCTGCCCGTCACAGGTGGCGATGCCCGCCGCTTCCTGCCCGCGATGCTGGAGCGCGTAGAGGCCGAAGAAGGTCAGGCGGGCAACGTCACGCTCGGGTGCGTAGATGCCGAAGACGCCGCACTCCTCATGGGGCTTGTCATCGCCCTCATCTGCATCAGCCAGCGGTGAGGGAAAATCATGTGGGAGATCGTGTGGGAACATGGTCGCCTCCGTGGCTCCCTAAGTTGGCCGCGACAGCGCTGCGCGCGCGCAGCGCACAAGCGCCTCGGCTGCGGCGGGCGATTCCGCAACAGCCGTCAGATGGCCCATCTTGCGGCCCGGGCGCGCCGCCCGCTTGCCGTAGAGGTGCAGATGAACGCCAGGCAAGGCCAGCACCGCGCGCCAGTCCGGTTCTCCATTTTGCCACAGATCGCCAAGAAGGTTCGCCATCGCCGCGGGGCGGATGGCGGTCTGGCCCAGCGGCGCGCCGCACACTGCGCGCGCCTGCTGCTCAAATTGGCTGGTAGTTGCCGCCTCAATGGTGAGATGGCCCGAGTTGTGCGGCCGTGGCGCCAGTTCGTTGATGATCAACCCGCCATCCTCCAGCACAAACATCTCGACACAGAGTACACCCACGACGTCGAGCGCCTCAAGCACTCCACGCGCCAGCGCCACCGCGCGCGCGGCTGTGACAGGGGCGATGCGCGCCGGCGCCACTGTCACATCCAGGATGTGGTTGACGTGCTGGTTCTCCAAGGCGCCGTAGTGCGCAAAGGCGCCGTCCACGCCGCGCGCCGCCACCACCGAGATTTCGTGCGTAAAGGTGATACGCTGCTCGAGGATGGACTGCCGGTGGCCGATTGCGTCCCACGCACCGACCGCTTCGGCAGGCGAATCGACGCGCGCCTGCCCCTTGCCGTCATAGCCAAAGTCCGCAGTCTTGAGGATCGCGGGCGCGCCAATCTGCGCCAGCCCGTCTTGAAGTTCCTGCAAAGATTGCACAGCAACAAAGGGCGCGACTGGCATGCCTTGACTGCGCAGGAATTCCTTTTCGCGCAGCCGCTGCTGTGTGGTGTGGAGCACCGCGCCGCCAGGGCGTACGGGAATACCCGCATCTGCGGCGATTTCGGCTACATGGGAAGGCACGTTCTCGAACTCGAAAGTCACCACGTCCACCCGCAGCGCAAAGGCGCGCACGGCGTCACGGTCGGCGTAGGGGGCGACGACAGCGAAATCGGCCACCTGTTCGGCGGGCGAGTCCGCTTCCGGGCCGAAGCAGGCGAAGCGATAACCAAGCGGCGCGGCGGCGAGGCCGAGCATGCGCCCCAATTGGCCGCTGCCGAATACGCCGATGGTGGAGCCGGGAGGGAGGAGACGGGACGAGTTCGTGGTCATTGATGACTGTTAGTGACAAACGGCCATTGGTGGCTTGGTGGACTGGTGGACTGGTTGACTGGTGGACTGCGCCATCCCAGGTTCGTGGATGCGCGGCACGGCAGGGCGCGACTCGCCGCAAGTTGCTTAAGAATAGCGACGTTGGGATGGGGGCACAAACGTCCACACCGCAGGGCGTCTGTTTCTTTCCAGTGCACGCTTGCGGGACGTACCGAGCGGGAAAAGACTCCAAACCAGTCCACCAGTCCACCAGTCCACTAATGACCCAATTATCATCTGTCAATTATGCCCTTCCCTATCCCCGCGCCACCTCGCCCCCGGCGATGGCCCAACGCGTAATGCCGCCGCTGACGTTGCTGGCCTGGAAGCCTTGCTCGACCAGATAGTGGGTAACGCCATACGAACGGTTGCCATGTGCGCAGAGGATGGCCAGCGGGCGGTCGCGCGGCAGGTCATCCAGGCGCTCGGGAATGGAATTCATGGGGATGTGGAGCACCTCGAAGCCGATGTTGGCGGGCAAATGCACCTGCTGCCACTCATAGCCCTCGCGCACGTCCACCACGAGGAATGGCTCCTCCTGGGACTGGCGCGCACGCAGATCTTCGACGGTCATTTCGGGCACAGTAGTCTCGTCCGGCTCGGGATCGGGCGGCGGTGCCGGGCGGGTGGGCGCGGGTGCAGCGGCCTCGCCGCCAAGCCATTTACGCAATGAATCGAACATGGGTGTAGCTCCTTGAACAGTATGCGGGACGAATGCCCGATCGGTCGCAACCAGGGCAAGCAGGCCCTTCGCTACAATGGACTTCTGCATGCGGGCACAAGGCCAGTACGCGGCACTGTCCACGAAGGCGGCGCAACATGTGGCGCAGGCAGCGGCGGAAAGTATACCAGAACACTGGTTACGCACGGCTGCCTCTGGTATACTCGTAGCGGATACCAAGCGCAAGCGAGCGCAATCACGCGTCGGACGGGGTGCGCCCCTCTGACTGGAGGCATGAGTGAATACAAACTGGAGCCGGAACGCCTTTGTCTACCTGCTGATTCTGGTGGCAGGCGCGGCGCTGTTCTTCAATGTCTATCGCCCGGGCAACAGCCCGCAGACTGTGAGCCTGAGCCAACTGGCCGCGGGCATCAACGACGGCACGGTGCAAGCGATTGAAGTCCGTGGCGAACTGATTGACGTCACGCTCAACGGGCAGGCCGAGCAGTTGTCGGCGCGGCGCGAAAGCGATGTGCCCCTCACCGAGACGCTGAGTGACCTGGGCGTTAGTCCTGAGAAGCTTGCGGGCGTAAGCATCAAGTACGAAACGCCGGGCAACTCGGGCAACTGGCTGTCGCTCATGCTCAACTTCCTGCCGCTGATCTTCATTGCCGGTCTCTTCTGGGTTCTCTTCCGGCAGTCGCAGGGGGCCAATAACCAGGCGATGTCCTTTGGCAAGAGCAAGGCGCGCGTCTTCACGGGTGACAAACCCACAGTGACCTTTAACGACGTAGCCGGCTCCGATGAGGCGAAGATGGAACTGCAGGAAGTTGTCGAATTCCTCAAGGAGCCGCAGAAGTTCACGGCGCTGGGCGCACGCATCCCCAAGGGCGTGCTGCTTGTGGGGCCTCCGGGCACGGGCAAGACGCTCATGGCCAAGGCCGTCTCGGGCGAGGCAGGCGTACCCTTCTTCAGCATTTCCGGTTCGGAGTTTGTGGAGATGTTTGTGGGCGTGGGCGCAAGCCGCGTGCGCGACCTCTTCGAGCAAGCCAAGCGCAACAGCCCCTGCATTATTTTCATTGACGAAATCGACGCGGTGGGGCGTTACCGCGGCACCGGTTTGGGCGGTTCCCATGATGAGCGCGAACAGACGCTCAACCAGATTCTCGTCGAGATGGACGGTTTCGGCACCGACACGAATGTGATCCTCATCGCCGCCACCAACCGCCCCGATATCCTTGACCCTGCGCTGCTGCGGCCAGGCCGCTTTGATCGGCGCGTGACCATGGATCGACCCGACATGCAAGGGCGGCGCGCCATCCTCGACGTTCACACCAAGGGCAAGCCGCTGGCCCCCGACGTGGATCTCGACCGCATTGCCAAGCAGACGCCCGGCATGGTGGGGGCCGACCTCGAGAATGTGGTGAATGAGGGTGCCATCCTGGCGGCGCGGCGCAACAAGCGCGCCATCACCATGGCCGAACTGCAGGAAGCGGTTGAGCGTGTGGGCCTCGGCGGTCCGGAGCGCCGCAGCCGGCTGATTTCGCCCAAGGAGAAGAAGGTGGTGGCCTACCATGAGGCGGGCCACGCACTGGTGTCGCACCTGTGCGAGCATGCGGATCCGCTGCAGAAGGTGACGATCGTGCCGCGCGGCGGCGCCGGCGGCTACATGTGGACGGTCGCTGAGCAGGATCGCGTGCTTGCCTCGCGCGCCTACTTCATGGATGTCATCTCCGTGGGGCTGGGCGGCCGCGTGGCCGAAGAACTTGTCTTTGGCGATGTCTCCAACGGGGCCAGCAACGACATCCAGATGCTGACCAGCATGGCGCGCTCCATGGTGACGAAGTATGGCATGAGCGAAGTCATGGGGCCGCTCACCTTCGGCCAGCAGGAGGAACTTGTTTTCCTGGGCCGCGAATTGGCCGAGCAGCGTGACTACAGTGAAGAAGTGGCCGAGCAGATTGATGAGGAGGTGCGCAGCATCATCCTCGAGGCATACCAGCGGGTGCGACAGATGCTGAGTGTGAACATAGGCAACCTGCACACGGTGGCGAATGCGCTGCTTGACCGCGAGACGCTGAGCCATGACGAGTTTGATTCGCTGCTGGCGGGCGCAGCGGCGGCTTGAGTCCGAATTGGTGACAGACACAATTGAAGACTGAGGATTGATAGTAGCGATGCGTGCAGCCGTCCGGCTCACGCATTGCTACTATCAATCCTCAGTCTCGTTCTTCTGCAGCGATTCGTTACTCAAGCGCAACCGGCGAGACGACGATACCGTCGCTGTCGGCATAGAGGTAATGGCCGGGCTGGAACTGTACGCCCGCGAAGATGACCACAACTTCCTCGCGCCCCGCTGTCTGCTTCTGGCAGCGGCGCGGCATGGCGGCCAGCGCACGAACCCCCAGCCGCATCTCCTCAAGCGACGATGTGTCACGCACGCAGCCGTTGACCACAAATCCCGCCCAGCCATTGTCCAGCGCGAGTTGCGCCATCTGATCGCCCACCAGCGCGCTGCGCAGCGAACCGCCGCCATCGATCACAAGCACGCGCCCGTGGCCCTCCTGCGCAAGCATGGTGCGCACAGAGGTGTTGTCTTCAATCACCTGCACGGTGGCAATGGGGCCGCTGAATTCGCATGCGCCGCCATAATTGCGAAAGAGAGGCTGCGCCACTTGAATCATGGTTTCGTAGGTGTCGCTGAGTTCTGCCGTTGCCTGGGTCATGGGTGGTTTCCATCAATGATTGTGGATTGAGAAGTGATGATTGATCGGACGTCGACCGGCAGCGCGTCTGCTCGTATGCGCGTTCGACGCCGCGCCTGCGCCCAATGTACAGCGATGCCCGCTGCTTGACAAACGTACAAGGTGGCAGGATGAACTGAATGGTGCGCCCCGGCAGACGCACCGTGGAGTGGCTTGCGCGCGGGACCTGTTCGCCGGCGCGTGTGTTAAAATGAACATATCCACGAAACATCCGGCGGCTCGACCGCCCCCCATCAGGAGGTCTTTGTGCCTTACTTCCTCGGCATTGACGTCTCAACCACAGGCGCCAAAGCGCTGATTATCGACGAGCGTGGACAGGTTATCAGTAGCGCCACCACGCCGCTGACGCTCTCGACGCCCAAGCCACTTTGGTCGGAGCAAAATCCCCACGACTGGTGGGAGGGCACGCTGGCGAGCATTCGCGCCGCGTTGGCGCAGGCCAAAATCAAGGGTGATGCGATTGCGGCTGTGGGCCTCACAGGGCAGATGCACGGCCTCGTGCTGCTCGACGACGCGGGCAATGTGCTGCGCCCCGCTATCCTGTGGAATGACCAGCGTACGCAGGCCGAGTGCGACCTCATGCGCGAGACCGTGGGCCGCGAGCGCCTGATCCAGATTACGGGCAACGATGCGCTCACCGGCTTCACGGCGCCCAAGATTCTGTGGGTGCAGCGCAACGAGCCGGACATCTACGCCAGGGCGCGCCACGTGCTCCTGCCCAAGGACTATGTGCGCTTCCGCCTCACAGATGCCTACGCCATGGACAAGGCCGACGGCTCGGGTACGATTCTCTTTGATCTGAAAGCGCGCAATTGGTCCGACGAACTGGTTGCCATGCTCGACATCCCGCGTGCGTGGCTGCCCCCCACCTTTGAGGGGCCGGAGGTAACAGGGAAAATCTCGAGCGCGGCCGCAGAAGCAACGGGGCTGGCCGCAGGCACGCCCGTGATGGCGGGCGGCGGTGACCAGGCAGCAGGCGCCACGGGCATGGGCGCAATTACGCCCGGCGTTGTGGGGCTGACGCTCGGCACGTCAGGCGTGGTCTTTGCCACAACGCCCAGTGCCCTGATTGAGCCGGAAGGGCGGCTGCATGCCTTTTGCCATGCCGTGCCGGGCCGATGGCACTTCATGGGTGTCATGCTCAGCGCCGCGGGCAGCCTGACGTGGCACCGTGACACGCTGGCGCCGGGCGTCTCCTTCGATGCGCTGGTGGACGAAGCGGCGCAAGCGCCTGCAGGCAGCGAAGGATTGCTTTTTCTCCCCTATTTGACCGGCGAGCGCACGCCGTATCCTGATCCGCTGGCGCGCGGCGCGTGGGTGGGGCTGACAGTACGCCACACGCGCGCACACCTCACGCGTGCCGTGCTCGAGGGCGTGGCCTTTGGCCTGAAGGATAGTTTTGAATTGATCCGGGGCGCGGGCCTGGGCAACATCAATCAGGTGCGCGGCGCGGGGGGCGGCACGCGCAGCGCTCTATGGCGGCAGATCCTGGCCGATGTGCTCAATGTGGAACTGGTGACTGTCAATACGAGCGAGGGCGGGGCCTTTGGTGCGGCGCTGCTCGCGGGCGTGGGCGCCGGCGCATGGGCGGATGTGGAAGCGGCTTGTAACGCCACCGTGCAGATTACGGGCAGTACGCAGCCGATAAGCGACAATGTGGCCGTGTATGCAGGCCAGTACGAACTCTACCGCGGCCTCTATCCGGCCCTCACCCCCACTTTCCACGCCACCAGATAGAGAAATTCCAGTACGCAGAAACAGCGGAAAAAGCGGAAACAACATGAACAGCGCTGCTCATGTTGTTTCCGCTTTTTCCGCTGTTTCTGCGTACTGGAATTTCTAACCGTCCGCGCCACATGTGGGGCCGTCGCGGCGCTGGTAGAGTTGGATCTCGAGCCCCTCGAATTTCTGCACCTTCTTTGACATCATGGCATGGCGCAGCGTGGACGGCACGATTTTGTCCGGGTCTGTATACCAGTCATGGCTGTAGATGAGCCAGACGCAATCGGCCTGCGCGGCCAGTTCCTGCAGGCGCGGGACGTCGGCACTGGTCATCTTTGGCTCCAGAACGCCCGCGCCGAAGAGGTCCACCGGCGCACCGTGCTTGATGACCTCCTGGCCGTAGCGGTCAAAGTAATAGTCAAAGGGAATCTGCACCCAGGTGGCGTTAAATATGAGCATGTCACCGGGCTGCGTGCGCTCGGCCAGCCATGCGGCGGCCTCACGCCATTGCTCTTTGCGGAACCAGGCATAGTAATTTTGCAGCGACATATAGTTTCCGTAGAGAAGTACGCCAATGGCAACTGCCGCCACCGCCGCCGGCGCGATCTGCCAGCCGCGCCAGCGGCGCACGCCCGCGGCCAGCAGCACATAGAGCGGGATTGTCGTCCAGATGAGTGTGCGGTCGTAGAAGATGGGGCGGCGCAGGCTGACAAGCAACTCGAGCGCGAAGGGTGTGGCCACGAGTAGCAACAGCAGCGCAAGCAGCGCCGGGCGGCGGCGTAGCGCCACAATCGCCATGACAAGCGCCACCGCTGCTGCGGCCCAAATCGAGACGGCCGTTGGCATAACAAACCAGGCAACAAGTGTTTGCGCAGTGGCCACGATTGCCTGCGCAGTAGGCGGCTGAATCCAGAATTCGTTGTCGACGGCACGCGCTTGTGTGTAGAAGGAGGGCAGCCAGGGCAGCCACAGCAGCAGAATCAGCGCCTGCGCAGACAGCCAGGCGCGCAGGCTGGGCAAGGTGAGGCCGCCCGCGTCGATGCGCATCCGGGCATTGAGCGCGGCGGCGCCTACACCGGCATTCACCGCCACCCAGAAGAGCACGGCCGTGTTGTGCGACAGCAGCGTGAGCGCGCTGAAGGCAATGTAGAGCGTCCACCAGCGGCGACGCGCATCGCCGGTGATGATATAGGCCAGCCCCAGCAGCGCCACGGTGGCGTTGAAGGAATAGAGAGTGTACATGCGCGTCTCTTGCGCGAAACGCACGTGGAAGGGGGCAAAGGCGAGCAGCAGCGCCGCTGCAATGGCCGACGGCACGCTCAGCAGCCGCCGCGTCAGCAAGTAGATGGCGGGGACTGTGGCCGCGCCCAGCAGCACGGAGAGCGACCGCACGCCCGCCTCGCTGTCGCCGGCCAGTTGCATCCAGTCGTGGAGGAGAAGGTAGTAGAGGGGCGGGTGCTGGTCGATGCGCGTAATCCAGTGGAAGAGGTCGCCCA
>CAYJNV010000104.1:0-9192 GCA_964370975.1 uncultured Caldilineaceae bacterium
CTTGTTGGCCCAAAACCCCCCCGCCCCCCGGGGTGGCGCCCCGGGGGGCCCCGTCTGCTTGTTGATGTGAGCTTGCGCGGGCGCTACTTCTGCCCAATCGTGATGGTGCTCTCCTGCACCACGCCGCCGCGCACATAGCGCACCGGCACGCTCTTGCCCGCACTGCCGCTCATGAGCAGCACCTGCAGGTCATCCAGGTGGCGCATCGCCGCACCGTCCACAGCCAGCATCACATCACCCTGCACCAGCCCCGCCTGCGCTGCCGGACCACCGGCTTCCACCGACATCACCATCAAGCCGGTCTCCTGCCTTGCCGTTTGCGCCAGTTCTTCGGCCAGACGCACGGGCTGCACGCCCACGCCCATAAAGCCGCGCGGCACGTTGCCGTGCGCGTGAAGCGCTTCCACCACGCGCTTGAGTGTGCCCGCGGGCAACGCCAGGCTCACACCGCGCATCAGTCCCGAGGTGTTCATGCCCGCCACACGCCCGCCGGCCACGGCCAGCGCCCCGCCCGAAAAGCCGGGATACATGACCACATCCGTCTGCAAGTAGCGGTCCACTTCACCGCCGCCACCGGTGCGCCATGCGCCGCCCAGCGCGCTGACCACGCCCAGCGTGGCCTGCACGCTCTTGCCCGGCCGGCCCAGCGCCAGTACAAGGTTACCCACGCGCAGGTCGGCTGCATCAACCCACTCTGCAGGCGTGAGGCCGGTGGCCGCCACGCGCAGCAGTGCCACGTCGGTGGATGGGTCGCGACCCACCAGCGTGGCGGCCACAGTGCTGCCGTCGGGAAGGCCCACTTCCAGCCCTTCCTCGCGCTCTACAACATGGTGCGCCGTGACGATCAGTCCATCGGCCGACCAGACAACGCCGCTTGCGCTCATGCGCCGGCGTCCATCTACGCGCACCAGGCTGCGACCTGCACGCTCTGCCAGGTCGGCGGTGGACGCAGAAAGCTCTTCAAGCATCGTACCCATCGTAGTTCTCCTTCATGCATGGTTGGAAGTCCAGAGCCATCGCGGTTAACCTGCACCACGATCACCGTCCCTGCGCCGTTGCGTGCCTTGCCTGGACTTGCCCGGTCACTCGGCCTGCCATACGCAGCGAACTTGCAGAATTGACGGCTTGCCCCCACTATGACACAGGAAACAGATGCACTACATCCCCCGATGTGGGGGGGCCGCCCGCCCGTTGGGTGGATAGCCTTCGCGTGCATCCGGAGATGCTCATGACGTCGCGCTTCAGACTCCTTGTCTTCACGATCCTTCTATGCCTGTTTGTTTTCTCGGCCACAGCCTGCGCCGGCGTGCCCCTTGACCTTAGCGCCATCCCCGCGCCTGTGGCCCCCGATGCGCTTGCGGCGTCGTTGCCCACACTCACACCAGAGCCGGGCGCAACCCCGCCTGTCCTTGACACCGGTGCACCCGCCGAGACGGCGGCGCGCGGCATCCCGCTAGCGGGACCGGCGGCGCAGCGCAACGCCGAGTTCTCGGCAATGGCCTGGTACGGCGACACGCTCATACTTCTGCCTCAATACCCTGACTTCACCGCCGATGGCCAGAGCAATGCCTATGCCCTCCCCAAGGCGCAGATTATCGCCTGGCTTGACGGCGCGACCGCCGGCCCGCTCGCGCCCACCCCCATCGCATTTGACTACTCGGGCGTGGCCGAGTGGCTGCCTGGCTTCGAGGGCTTCGAATCGTTGGCCTTCGACGGCGACATTGCCTACGCCACCACGGAGGTGACGGCCAATGGGCAGACGGCCGCCTGGCTCGTGCGTGGCAGCGTGGATGCCGACAACGCCACGATTCGCCTCGACCCGTCAACACTGGTGTGGATTCCTCCGCAGACAGCTCTGTTCAACTTTTCCGATGAAGCGCTGCTTGTCACGCCCGGCGGCGGCCTGCTCACGCTCTATGAGGTCAACGGCGCAGGCTGGAATCCGAGTCCGCTCGCCCACCGCTTTGCCGCTAACCTGGCAGCGCTCGAGCCCGTCCCCGCCCCGGCAACCGAATACCGCATTACCGATGCCACGACGCTCGATGCCGACGGGCGCTTCTGGGTCATCAATGTCTATTTCCCGGGTGAAGAGTTCCTCTCCGCGCCCGACGATCTGATTGCCGCCCAGTATGGTGAAGGCCCAACCCACGCCGCGCAGGAACAGGTCGAGCGGCTGCTCGAGTACTCGTATGACGGCGCGCAGGTCGTCCGCACCGACACGCCCCCTATTCAGCTTGCACTGACGCTGCTCGCGCGCAACTGGGAGGGCATCGCCCGTCTCGACGACCGCGGTTTTCTGCTCATCACCGATCAGTTTCCCGAGACAATCCTCGCTTTTGTGCCGCGCTGACCTGCGCCACGCAGCGTGCCATGCACTGTGGCGCTTTCTGCTCTCTCGCCGTCCACGCAGGGTCGCGCGCCCGCCCGTGTGCCATTTCAGCCCAGCCCACCGCACGCGGTACACTGTCTGCCGAACGATAGTGCATATCAACCACCGAGAGGATGCGACGCATGAAGTTCCCACCTCCCTTCTACCGCTGGCGGCCCCATCCCTGGCACGGCCTCGACGCAGGCAAGGATCCGCCCCGCGTCGTCCACGCCTATATTGAAATTACCCCCTTTGATGTCATCAAGTACGAGGTTGACAAAACCACCGGCTACATGCGCGTCGACCGCCCGCAGCGCAGTTCCTCGCAGCCGCCCGCACTCTACGGATTCATCCCGCGCACCTATTGCGACAGCCGCGTCGCAGCACTCTCCATGAAGTCCGAACGCGGCGACGGCGACCCACTCGATATCTGCGTCATCAGTGAGCGCCCAATCAACCGCGCCGAGGTTATCCTCAACGCGCGCGTCGTGGGCGGCTTTGACGTTGACGACCACGGCGAGGCTGACGACAAGATAATCGCCGTCCTCGAGAACGATATGGTCTACGGCCATGCGCAGGACATCAATGATGTGCCACCCGTGCTGATTGAGCGCCTCAGTCACTATTTTTCCACCTACAAGCTCGTGCCCGGCGAAGAGGCCAAGCTCACCATTCAGCGCACCTACGATGCCAACCACGCCATGCAGGTTGTCGAGGCGGCGCTCAAGGACTACTATGAGGAGTACGGCCAGTAGCGGGCCGCCTGCCTCGTGCCGAGAGTCAAGCCGTACCTGCCGCCCGCCTGTGCGCTGGCCGTGGTGACGGATATGGAGATGAGTGAATGGGCAAGTTGACACCCACGATTCTGCGCGCAAGCGCGGCACAGGCAGCACGCTTGTCGCAGATTGCCATCGCTGCAAAGAGCTACTGGGGCTATCCTGCACGGTGGATTGAGCTTTGGCACAACCAGTTGACCATCACACCCGCGTACATCACCGCCAATGACGTCTGGGCCGCCGAAGTGGACGCCGCCCTCCTTGGCTTCTATGCGCTGACCGGCGCTGCCCCGCGCCTGACGCTCGATCACCTGTGGGTGATGCCTGTCGCCATTCGCCAGGGCATTGGCAGTGCACTCATGCACCATGCCCTGGCCCGCGCCGACGAAGCGCATGCCGAAATTGTCGAATTCGAGTCGGACCCCAACGCTGTGGGCTTCTACACGCGCATGGGGGCCGAGACCGTGGGCGAAGTCGGCTACGTACTCGAGGGGCAGCGCCGCACCTTGCCCCTGCTGCGCGTGACTCTCCCGCTGCGCCCCGCAAATTGAATCGTCGTACAATAAACTGGGCAGGACCTCGCCATGTCACTCTCGCAGCGCAGTCGCTTTGAAGAGCACTATCAGTCGGGCAACACCCCCTGGGACACGCACCAGACGCCGCCGGAGGTGCAGCGCTTCTGGATGTCGCATCGCCTGCCGCGGCGCGGCCTCGCGCTGGACCTTGGCTGTGGCCCCGGCACCAATGTCCTCTACCTTGCGCGCCTGGGGCTGCACGCAGTCGGCGTGGATTACGTCATCCAGCCGCTCGTCACCGCGCAGGCGCGCCTCAGCGCCTACGTCGCGGCCGGCGAGCCGGCGCTGAGCGAACGCTGCCGTTTTCTGCTGGGCGACGTGGCGAGTCTCCCCTTTGCGCATCTCGACGCAAACTACATACTTGACGTTGGCTGCCTGCATGGCCTGCCGCCCGACGCGCGCCCCGGCTATGTTAACGGTGTAATTGCCAACCTCGCACCGGGGGGCTTCTATCACCTCTATGCCTTCGACCGCCTCCCGCCCCCGGAAGATGACCCGGAGCGCATTCGCGGCATGGACGAGACCGAAGTGGCGGACGCCTTTGCACCCCACTTGCGCGTGGTCTCAATCGAGCGCGCCCGTCCAGACCGCCACCCCTGCCGCTGGTATCTCTTGCAGCGCAGCGATGACGCCGCGGAGTCGTGGAACGTGTAGTGTCGCCCGGCCTTTGCCGCTTGCCACCGTCATGGGAGGATGAATGGCCACGCACACGCTGGGGCTCGCGTTGGGGGGTGGCGGGCTGCGCGGCCTGGCGCACATCGGCGTCGTCAAGGCGCTGCGCAGCGCCAACCTGCCGATTGGCGCAATTGCGGGCACCAGCATGGGCGGACTCGTAGGCGCTGCGATTGCCGCAGGTATTACGCCTGAGCAACTCGAAGAGGAATTGGGCGGACTTGGCTCCATCTCCGGCATCCTGCGCCTGCTCGATTGGTGGCCCGGCAAGCGCGCGCTCTCGTCGGGGCGCAGCGTCATGCGCTACTTCGGCAACCTCATCGGCGACATTCGCACCTTCGACGATCTGCAAACGCCCCTCTCTCTCTCCACCTGCGACATCGAAACCGGCGAAGAAGTCATCCTCTGCAAGGGGCCGCTCATGGATGCGCTCAACGCGACCATGGCCATACCCGGCGTCTTTGACCCCGTCAAGTATCACGGCCGCATACTGGTGGATGGTGGCCTCGTCAACAACGTGCCCGCAGACGTCGTGCGCGCCATGGGGGTCGATGTGGTTCTGGCCGTGGATGTCTCATTTGCCGGGCTGGTGGGGAGCAGCGAAGACCATGCGCTCTCGCAAAGCTGGCGCATGATCAACGACGTCTGGCGCTCGCAGACAATTCTCATGCGTGCTGTCACAGACTACCGCCTGCGCGACGCCGCCCCCGATGTGCTCATCCGCCCGTCGCTGCCCGAGGGCGTCTCCAGCCTGCGCGGCATGCAGCAACTTGTCGAAATTGTTAACAGCGGTGAGCGTGCCGGCGACGCGGTTGTGCCCCGCCTGCGCGCCGCGCTCGCCGGGGAGGCGTAACCTGAGTTAATAATGCCAACTCCGCCACAGAGGACACAGAGGGAAACGAGATACACAGAGTAATGCGACAGCGAGGCGAACCATCTTGACTTGACATGCTTTCGGGGTTGCTCTTCTTGCTTTTGCTGTTCTCTGTGTCCCTCTGTACCCTCTGTGTCCTCTGTGTCGTCTTTCGCAGTTTTGCGCGCGCTTGCCGCCTGCAACATGACATTCCCGCCCCAGATGAGTGACATTCGCACCTTGACCAACGGCGCATTTGCGCACACAATGGGGTCGGGCGCACCCAGACGTGCGCACCCGGACTGCGCTCTGCGACACTGTCCGCGCACACCGATTTCATTTAACAAAACGGATGGATGCCATGACAAATCTCTCGGCGACACCCGCCGCACAACCTGACTCCACCCTGCCCCTTGCCGGCGTCCGCGTCGTCATCACGCACGATTCCGAGCAGGCCGAGGAACAGCGCCGCCGCTTCACGGCGCTGGGCGCGGAGACCTATCTCTACCCCGCGATTGACATTGCCCCTTACGAGAACACCGACGAGCTCGACCAGGCACTGCGCAAGGCCGCCGAGGGCGTCTACGACTGGCTTATACTCAACGATGCCGACACGATCCTCGTTGTCTCCGATCGCATCAAGGCACTAGGGCTGGACCCTTCGCGCTTCCCCCGCCGCTTGCAAGTCGCCACAATCGGCTGCATGACCGAGCAGTGGACCAATGACCTGCTCGGCATCCGCAGTGATTTCGCGCCCGATATCTACACGCCCGAACTCGTGGCCGAGCAGTTGCACCTGCACGCCGGACTCCGCGTGCTTGTGCCCCAGTCGGCTACGACCCGCGCCTCACTGGCCAAGTGCCTCAAGGGCACCGGCGCCGAAGTGGACGCCATCAACGCCTACAGAACGCTTATCGGCAAGGGTGGCGACCCTGTGCCCGCCATGCTCTGGGAGGGCAAGGTGGACGTCATTACCTTCACCTTCCCCTCCGCCGTGCGCTACTTCGCCAAGCGCATCAAGGCCGAAGGCGGCACGCTCTCGATGCTCGATAACGTCACCGTTGCCTGTATTGGCCCGCTTACACGCGACGCCGCCCACGACTTTAGCATGCACGTGGACATCGTGCCGCAGACCCACACGATCGCCGCGTTGGTGGATGCCGTCGCCACCCGTTTCGCCACTCCGTAGCAACAGCAACATCTCAACGCAAAGGCGCGAAGGACCCGCAGAAACGCAAAGTAAAGCAACAGCATGGAAGTCTTGTTGTCGCCGTACTTTGCGTTTCTTCGCGTCCTTTGCGCCTTTGCGCTGAGATGTTGCTGTTTTTCTTTGCCAGATGTGCCCGCCTCGGCTATACTTGCTCTGCTCGGAAACGTGCACCTGTGGAGAGGTCGCCTAGTCCGGTTTATGGCGCGGGCCTGGAAAGCTCGTAACCCCATAAAGGTTCGAGGGTTCAAATCCCTCCCTCTCCGCCACAGTCATCACGTTCGTGCGTTGTCTTCGCTCCGCCAGCCGCTGGGTCCCGTGCGGCAGGGCACTGGGAACCCCGCCAGGACCGGAAGGTAGCAACGGTAACCAGCCCGCCTTGGGTGACATGGGGGTGCCTGGTGGGCTGGCGGAGCGAATACAGCGCACGAACGTTTTGCGCCCGGCGACGGCTCGCGCGCCGCGCCCGCACTTGAGAAACCAGGTTATTTGGATGACCACGCAACCATTGCACGCCCCCCGCGTCTATCTGGCGCGCCATGCCACGCCCGACTGGAATCGGCGCGACATTCCCTATGATATCCCGCCCGGCCCGCCGCTGACCGAGTTGGGCGAGCGCGAGGCGCAGGCGCTGGGCGTCTACATGCGCGAGCAGGGTATCGTGCGCATCTACCACAGCCCGCTCGAGCGCACCAAGCGCACCGCTGCCCTCGCCGCGGCCGCCTGCGGCGCCGATTTGATTGAGTCATTCGCCATCGCCGAGTGGCGGCGCGACGAGAACGAACAGTCTGTGCTCGCGCGCATGCTCACGCTCTATGCGCGTGCGGAAAGTGAAAGCACACAGATTGGCCCTGTTGCCCTCGTCACCCATGGCGGCTGCATCCTCGCCATGTTGAGCCACATGGGCGTGAGCGACGCCGAAATCAACCATTACCGTGGCCAGTTCGACCATCGCAACCCCCTGCCTCCCGCGGCCGCCTGGCTGGCCACGCGGCCACATGAGGCGCATGCGTGGGATTTACGGCTTGCCTTTGCACCAAATCCAGTGCAGCCATTCTCGCTGGAGATGGCCTTTGTGTAGACAGCCGGGCGAAGGAATCTCCTTCGCCCGTTTTTCTTGTCGGCATCTTGTGTCAACCTACTCCCCAAAAATGCATGGAGGCGCCCGCATGACAACCGGCTTCTTCTCCAAACTCGCCGCCGCCGCTGCACGCAACAACTCGCTGCTCTGCGTAGGCCTTGACCCCGCGCCTGAGCAAATCCCGCCCCGCTTCCGCACGAAGCACCCTGGCGACGACCCCTCAGCAGTGGCAGCTGCGATGCTCGCCTGGAACCGTGCCGTTATTGAAGTCACCGCCGACCTTGTCTGCGCCTACAAGCCCAACATCGCCTTCTATGAGGCGCTGGGCGACCCGGGCCTCGAGGCGCTGCGCGCGACCCTCGCCCTCATCCCGTCCGACGTGCCGGTCATTCTTGACGCCAAGCGCGGCGACATCGGCAGCACTGCCGCTGCCTATGCGAAGTCTTGCTTCGAGCAGTGGCGCGTCGACGCCGTCACCCTCAGCCCCTATCTTGGGCGCGACAGCATCGAACCCTTCGCCGCCTATGGCGACAAGGGGCTCTTTGTGCTCTGCCACACCAGCAACCCCAGCGCAGGCGAATTCCAGCATCTCGAGGTGGCCGACTGGCAGCAACTCGACCGCGAGCCGAATCAGCCGCTCTACATCCATGTGGCGCGTACGGCCACAACCTGGTCGCCCAACGTCGGCCTTGTTGTCGGCGCAACCTATCCTGACGCCATAGCCGCCGTGCGCGCCGCCGCCCCCGACGCCTGGTTCCTCGTCCCAGGTATCGGCGCGCAAGGAGGCGACCTTGAAGCCACGCTGGCTGCCGGGCTGCGCGCCGATGGCGCCGGCCTCATCATCAACGCCAGCCGTGGCGTCTGCGCCGCGGCCGACATGCGCGCCGCCGCCACCGCGCTGCGCGACGCCATCAACATTGCGCGCGCTGCGGCTGCCGTTGCGCCGCACCTCCCCGCCGCGCCTGCGGTCCTTGCCCCACATGCCGCGCTCAGCAGCGCCCTGCATGAGTTGGGGGCCGTCAAGTTCGGCCAGTTCAAACTCGCCAGCGGCATCGAATCGCCCATCTACGTCGACCTGCGCCTGCTCGTCAGCCGTCCCAGCCTGCTGGCGCAGGCGGCAAAGCGCTATGCCGCACTGCTTGCCGGCCTGCCCTGTGACCGCATATGCGGCGTCCCCTACGCCGCCCTGCCCATTGCCACAGCCGTCGCGCTCGAGAGCGACGTGCCCCTCATCTACCCCCGCAAGGAGGTCAAGGAGCATGGCCTCGGCAAAGAGATCGAAGGCGCCTGGCAGCCTGGCGAGCGTGTGGTCATCATCGAGGACCTGATCACCAGTGGCGGCAGCACCATCGCCACCGCCGAGCGTCTGCGCGCCGCCGGGTTGATTGTAGAGCACGCCATCGTGCTGATAGACCGTGAACAGGGTGGTGTGGCGAACCTGGCCGCAGCGCGCATCACCACCCATGCCGTCTTTACGCTCACTGAACTGCTTGACGACCTTGTTGCGCAGGGGCGCATCGACGCCACCCAGCGCGACACGGTGCGCGCGTTCATGCGCCGCACCCAGGTCTCGTCTCCGGCGTGACGCCCCAAATACCCAATCCAATCAAAGAGGGGACCGCGCCGGTGGGGCCGCCCCCCAGGAAGGCAAATGCCAAAA
>CAYJNV010000104.1:9202-13339 GCA_964370975.1 uncultured Caldilineaceae bacterium
TATTGGCGCCGGGGTGCCATCGGCGGCACTGGGGGGCGGCGCCTGTGCGCCGTCCCCTCTGCATGCCATCTGCAATCCGCTGCCGTCACGCGCGCGGTTCGTACCTGTCAAGCGCAGCCAAATCCTGGTCAATCCTTGCGCTCAGGCTCTCAATCTCGCGCGCCAGCCTGTCAAGGCGCTCGCGGCTCGGCAAACCCAGCCGCTCGAGCACTCCCTCCACATGCCGCTCCACCTCGTCGGCCGATGATGCGCCTGTGACGCGCACACCGCGCTGCACCCAGCGCACAGGCGCCGCAACGTTGTCAGCCAGTCGATTCAACTCGGCGCCGCTGTCGCGGCCCAGTGCGCGCCAACTGCCAAGCAGGCTGCGCTGGAGGCGCACGCCGCGCAACTCCACGCGCTCAAGCGCCTCGCCCGGATCGCGCACGGTGCCCGCCACCGCCTCGTAGGCCAGTGCGCATGCGCCGCTGCAAATGCGCATGCCCCGTCCGGGCGCCGCGCGCACCCACCTGAGGTCATCCTGGAACCGCGCCATGCGAAGAGCCTTTCGTAGTCGAGACGCCAGGCTGGAAGCCAGCTATGACGCACTGCGTTATAGACGTGAGTATAGCATGCGCGTCATGCCAGGTCAAGGAAGGTACGCGCGCGCCGCGCGACCGGCGCGCATTCATCCGCTTGACAAATGCGCCGTCACCATGGCCGGCGAAATCGCATTCGCTTTGGCGATCTCGCTGTAGACCGCCGCGCTTGGCCGCGGGCAGCGCTCCTGCGTAACTGGGTCCAGCGCAATCAACCCGAAACGCAGCCCCCACCCCTCGGCCCATTCGAAGTTGTCGACAAAGGTCCAATGGTAGTAGCCACGCACGTCTGCGGCGTCGCGAATCGCGCGCTGCACTGCGGCCAGGTGTCCCACAAGCCAGCGTGGGCGCTGGTCGTCGTCCGCGTCGGGGAGACCATTTTCGGTAATGTAGATGGGCTTGCCCAGCGCCCGCATCGCCATGCACAGGTCGTACAACCCCTCCGGCGCATACCAACTGTAGGGGCCATCGCGCCCGCTGTCCGAAAGTCCGGCGCCCGCCTTGTGCCTGCGCTCCCCAAAGAGCTTGAGGGGATTGGGCGCAAAGCGCACGAGCGAGCGCGTGTAGTAATTGATGCCGATGAAATCGAAACTGTCGCGCAGCGGCGCGTGCCAGTCGCCGTGGCCCATGGGCGGCAGAATGAAGCCGCTCCGGATGGCATGCAGCCAAATGTCTTCACCCAGGTAACGGTGTACGGCGGCCGCAAAGCCATCGGCAACCGCACCCGGCCGCTCGCCCTGGTAAGCCCGCAGCGCCGACGCATTCCCCACCTGCGCCTCGGGCTGTAGTGCGTGAATCGTCTGATAGGCCACGCCATGCGCCAGCAGCATGTGGCGGTAGACCTTCAGCCCGGCCAGCGTGTTGCGCCGGTGCGGCGGAAAGATGCCCTCCAGAAACGCGTGGTTTACGTAGACCTGTGGCTCGTTGATCGTGAGCCAGAAGCTGCACAGGTCGCGCAGCGCTGTCACCGTAAAGCGCACAAAGCTCTGGAAGCGCTCGATCACCTCCGCTTGCTGCCAGCCTCCGCGCGCCTCAAGCCACAGCGGATTGCTGAAGTGGTGCAGGCACACCATCGGGCGGATGCCGCGTGCGTTCAGCCCGCGCAGCATCTCCCGGTAGCGCTCAATGGCCGCCTCATCGAAGCGTCCCGGCTCGGGCTCAATCCGGCTCCACTCAACGCTCAGCCGGTGCGTGTTCAGCCCCATGGCCTGCATGCGGTCAAAATCCGCCTCGGCGTCGGCCCACCAGTTGCAGGCAGCACCGCTCTTGTCATCATGCCAAATCGCGCCGGGACAATCCTCCGCGGCCCACCACTGATTGTTGCGGTTCCACCCTTCCACCTGGTGCGCCGACGTCGCCGTACCCCACAGGAAGCCTCCGGGAAAGGTTATAAGTCGGGGGTCTCTGCCTTTAGCCATTTGCGCTGCTCGATCCTGTTTGGTGGGCTACTTGCTCTCATCGTGCGGCGCCGCGTGGCGATTGCGCACCTGTGCTGCGCTCTGCTCCACCGCAAGGTCGGACCACAGGCGGCGCACTGTCTCTTCCTCGCGCGCCGCAATGTAGATGGTCTCGACGCTCTGCTGCGCGCGGCCGTTCGGCAGTGCGCGCGCAGCGCTGTATGTGAGCGCAAGCGCCGGGTAGCGCTTGGTGCCCCAGGCAGCGCTGCCGCTGCGCAGCGCAATCATCTGCTCCGGCCTGCAGAAGGCATACCACAGCCCCGCGTCGAGATCGGGCAGTCGCGATACACCCATGCGCGACGGGGCCTGCACCAGCCCAATCAGTGCATGCTCGCGCGTGGCAAAGGTGCGGTAGAAACTGGGCAGCGCTGCGAAGCTGCGCACGCGCCCCTGCACCTCGAGGTTGCCCCACAGATAGATCGGCAGCTTTTCCGGCACGGCAAGCGGCGCAGCCATGGGGGCCGTCCCATCTTCCTCGTCAAAGCGCACGAAGTTGCGCCGTGCGGCCGCCATGCGCGCCAGCGCCACAATTCCCAGGCCGCCAAGCAACGCCAGCGCGACCCAGCCGCCGCCCCAAAGCGGGCGCAAGGCCCATGTCACCGCGGTCAAGACAACAACAAACCCAAGCACACGCATGAGTGTGAAGCCAAAGATCGTGCCTCGACCCAGCGTGAAGAGCAGCCCGTCCCACCCGCCCCCCGGCAGCGGGTCGGGGAAACGCGTGGCCGGCCGCTCGGGGGGCGGGGCGCGGCGCAGAACAACGGCCCCGCGCTCTGCGCGCGGGGCCGGATGTTTTCCATTGCTCGAAGGCGGCTGCACTTGCATGCTGAGGGCGGTGGTGAATAAGGCCTCGAGGCGAATCAGGCTGGCGCCGGGAGTGTGCCGCCCAGGTCAAGGCCGCTGTCGGCGCGCTTGTCGCGCGTACTCTCCTCGCCCTTGGCCTCTCGCTGTGTCGGGCGCCCGGGACGTCGCGGCGACGGCGGGAAGGGGCTTTCACCGCGCATAAGCGCCTCGAACTCGGGCCGGTTAACCGTCTCCACATCCAGCAGCACGTTGGAAAGTATCACCATCTTCTCCCAGTGCGTGGTAAGCAACTGGCTGCAGCGTACATGTGCCTCGTCAACCAACATGCGCACTTCTTCATCAATCTGCTGCGCAATCTTGTCGCTATAGTTGCGGTGCTCGCTGAACGAGCGGTTGAGGAAGGTCATTTCCTCGCGCTCGCCATAACGAATCGGCCCCAGCTTTTCGCTCATGCCCCACTGCGTAACCATTGCGCGCGCCAGCCCTGTCACCCGCTCGAGGTCATTGCTCGCGCCGGTGGTAATGTCGCCGAACTGAATCTCCTCGGCCACGCGCCCGCCCAGCAACGCGACAAGTTGGTCGCGGAAGCGGTCGCGCGTCTCCAGGTTCGTCTCTTCGTCGGGCAGAGGCATTGTGTAGCCGCCGGCCATGCCGCGCGGCACAATGGTTACCTTGTGCACGGGGTCATGGTTGGGCAGGAAATGCATCGACACGGCGTGCCCTGCCTCATGGAAGGCGATGATCTCCTTCTCCTTGGGCGAGATCAAGCGCGAGCGGCGCTCGGGACCGGCGATCACGCGCTCGATGGCCTCCTGCAATTCCTCGGTGCCCACCGAACGGCGGTTGCGCCGCGCCGCCAGAATGGCGGCCTCATTGACCAGATTCTAGATGTCCGCCCCCCCAAAACCGGGTGTCTGTTTGGCAATGATGTCCAGGTCCACATCCGCCGCGAGCGGTTTGCCGCGCACGTGCACGTCGAGGATGGCGCGCCGCCCCTTGACATCGGGCACATCCATTGTCACACGCCTGTCAAAGCGGCCGGGGCGCAGGAGCGCCGGGTCAAGAATGTCGGGGCGGTTGGTTGCCGCCACCAGAATCACATTTGTGTCGGTGTCGAAACCGTCCATCTCGACCAGAATCTGGTTGAGGGTCTGCTCGCGCTCGTCGTGCGCACCGCCCAAACCGGCGCCTCGGTGGCGACCGACGGCGTCAATTTCGTCGATGAAGATGATGCAGGGAGAACTCTTCTTGGCCTGCTCAAAGAGGTCGCGCACGCGGCTTGCGCCCACGCCCACAAA
>CAYJNV010000105.1:0-5854 GCA_964370975.1 uncultured Caldilineaceae bacterium
GTGCATTATCGCGCGGGCGGGCCGTGATGGCAACACAGAACGCGGTAACAATCGTCCAGCGACACAGAGAGCACAGAGGGAACAGAGAAACACAGAGAACTGCAACAACGAGGCAAGTCGCCCTGTCGTTGCTGTTGTCTGTGTTTCTCTGTTCCCTCTGTGATCTCTGTGTCGCTGGACGATTGTTCCCGCGTTCTGTGTTGCCATCACGGCCTGCACGCGCGATAATGCACATGGCCACCATCCAGTTACCCGGACTCATCGACGCCCACGTACACCTGCGCCAGCCCGGCTACCCGCACAAGGAGGACTTCGCCAGCGGTACTGCCGCGGCGTTGGCCGGCGGCGTAACCCTCGTCCTGGACATGCCCAACACGCTGCCGCCCACCTCCACCCCTGCGCTCTTGGCCGAGAAGGCCTCGCTGGCAGCGGCCGGCACGCGTTGCGACGTCGGCCTCTTTGTGGGCGCAACAAGTACTGACGTGGATGCTTATCTCCTTGCCGCGCAACACGCGTGTGCGCTGAAGATCTACGTCAGCGACACCTTCGGCAGCCTGCGCATCGAGACGCTGGCCCTCATGCACCGCTTCTTTCGCACCTGGGCCGAGCGCGCAGCCACGATCGGCTACCGCATGCAGGGCGCAACCGCCGGCCTTGGCCCCATTGCCGTCCATGCCGAAGAGTTGATGCTCCCCGTTTGTCTCACACTCAGCCGCATCTACGCAGTGCCGCTGCACATTGTGCATGTGAGCCGCCGCAGCGAGATTGAACTGATTCGCAACGCCAAGGATGCGGGCTTCCCCGTCACCTGCGAGGCGACACCCCACCACCTCTTTCTCTCCACCGATGACCTGCCCCGCCTGGGCGCGCGCGGCGACATGCGCCCCCGCCTCGCCGCACCCGACGATGTCGCCGCGCTCTGGGAGAACCTCGAAGTCATTGACATCTTCGCCACCGACCACGCCCCGCACACACTGGCCGAAAAGGCAAGCGACTCACCACCTCCCGGCGTGCCCGGCGTGCAGACGATGCTGCCCCTGCTGCTCACGGCTGTTCACGAGAACCGGCTGACTCTCGACGATGTTGTCTCTCGCCTCACGGCCCGGCCGCGCCGCGTCTATGGCCTGCCGCCCCAGCCCGACACCTCGATCGAGGTCGATATCGACGCCCGCTATACGCTGCGCGATGCAGACCAGGTGACGCGCGTTGGCTGGACGCCCTTTGCCGGCTGCGAGGTCATGGGCCGCGTCGAGCGCGTCACGCTGCGCGGCGCTGTCGTCTACGAGGCAGGCAGTGTGCTTGCTGCGCCGGGCAGCGGCCGTGTGCTCTTCCGCTGAGTACGCCGGCTTGCGCTCAAAACACAAACGACGGCGGCCGAGTGCAAACCGGCCGCCGTCGACTTGCATTGGCGCACAGAACAATCCCACGCTTGGCGGCGCATGCAGTGTATAATGTCCCAGGTCGCCCCGTTGCCTGCCTCGCCGCCGCGTCCCTCTGTTTCCATTGCGTGCACCGTGCCACTCATGTGGCGTGGCAATTCCCACCCCAGCCAGCAGGGAGAACTCTTATTATGGCCACTTCTCTCAAGGATGTCCGCTCCATCCCCAGCGACCACTTCAACAACGGTTTCTACGCCCAGGATATTCTCTCGGTTCGCCAGTTTGACCGCGCCAAGCTCGAGTACATCTTTGGCGTGGCGCACGAAATGCGCATCATGGTCGAGCGCTTTGGCAGCGCCGATCTGCTGCAGGGCAAAATCCTCGCCAATCTCTTTTACGAGCCCAGCACGCGCACCAGTTCCTCCTTCATGGCGTCCATGCTGCGCCTGGGCGGACAGGTCATTCCCATCAACAATGTGCAATATTCGTCCGTGACCAAGGGTGAGAGTCTGCCCGATACGATTCGCACGCTCGAAAGCTATTCTGATGTGATCGTCATCCGCCATCCCGATGTTGGCTCCGCCGAGATTGCCGCACGCTACGCACAAAAGCCCATCATCAACGCGGGTGACGGTGTCGGCGAGCATCCCACGCAGGCGCTGCTCGACTTCTTCACGATTATCGAGGACTTGGGCAACGTCAACGGCCTCAAGGTCGCCATGGTGGGCGACCTCAAATATGGCCGCACGGTACACAGCCTGACGAAACTCCTCGTCAACTATGACGTCGAGTTTTCCTTTGTCAGTCCCGAAATCCTGCGCATGCCCCAGGATGTGCTCGACGTCGTGCAGAAGTCGGGCCACAAGTACAGCGTGACCGAAAGTGTGCAGGACGTGATCGCCGAGGCCGACGTGCTCTACATCACGCGCGTCCAGAAGGAACGCTTCGCCGACCTCTCCGAATACGAACACATGAAAGACTTCTACGTAGTGGATGACGCCCTAATGGCGCAGGCCAAGCAGCGCATGATCGTCATGCACCCGCTGCCCCGCATCAACGAAATTGCCTACACAGTGGACAGCGACCCGCGCGCCGCCTACTTCCGCCAAATGCGCAACGGTATGTACATCCGCATGGCCTTGCTTGCGGCGGTGCTGGGGAAGGCGTAGTCACGGCGCAAATCCAAACATGGGTCGGCGGGCTCGCAGGGGCCCGCCGTTTTCTTCACATGCAGCCTCGATTCAGTCACTCATCCAAGCCCAGACGTGGGCCGCGCACCGCGTGCCTGCCGGCGCTGCTGGTGGTGCTCGCAACCTTCTGCGCGCTCCTCCCTACCTCTGCCCGCGCCCAGTCCCCCGGTGATGTCGCCGACGAGATCGTCTACATCGACCCCGCGGGCGTTGTGCGCGTGCGCGACGGCGTTCCCGCAGGCGGCGTCGGCGTCACCTGGTTCAGCCCGGTCTCCGGTTATACCGACGCCGTCCTGCTCGACGTCAACGGCGACACCGATTACGAAATTGCCGCCTTGCGCAGCGCCGGCGACAACTACACCCTCGACATCTACGATCCTGTCGTTGCCACCGGCCCCGTTGCGCCCGGCCAAAACATCGGCGGCGTGCCCTGGGCCAACCTCGCGCTGATTCCCTTGGCAACGCCCGTGGGTGTGCTCGGTGTCGGCAATCTCGACCCCGCCACACCCGGTGATGAAATTCTGCTCTCCTCGCGCGTGGCAGCCACCGGCACAGGCGCTTCAACCGTCTACAGGCAATCGCTCTACTACCTGCGCAATAGCGGCGCACATGATGGCCACACCTGGGAAGCCGTGGCTCTGCCCATCTCCAGCGAGGATTGGCGCGCCGTTGCGCTGGGCGACATGAATCTGGACGGCGTCGACGAAATTGCGCTCGTTGCGCCCGACACCGGTACGCTGACTCTTTGGCAGATGCGCGGCTCCACCGCCGCCGCCCGCGTCTACAAGAATGAGTCGGACAACCGTCCCTGGCTCGATGTCGCCATGGGTCCCTTTCGCGGTGGCGGCGACTTGTTGGGCGCAGTACGCGATGCGCCCCTTGGTCTGCCCAGCCTCGTCATTCTGCGCTGGAACAATGGCTCCCTCGCCGACGAATACGGGCGCGAATTTGATCCCAGCCCCAATTTCATCTTCTTTGGAGACATCAACGGCAGCGGCGATGCCGAAGCCTACATGCTGCGCGATGTGGACCCTACACTAACCGGCAGGTCGCGCCTCTTCATGCGCCAGCGCGGGGACGACGCCGCTGCCCTGACCGACGACGTGCTTGATGTCGATAATGGCTACAAGGTGGGCGCGGCCGGAGACATCGACGGCGACGGCAAGGACGAGGTGGTTCTCATTCGCAACAACTTCATACGCGAGTATCTTGCCCCTGATACGTCTGTCACCCCCACCTTAACCTCCATGCAGACGAACGAACGCACACTTATAATTGGCAACCTTGACGCCATCGGCTACCTGCCCGAAGTTGTCTTCGCAGCAACCCCGGCTGCGATGACGGAATCGGCCCCTGCAGGCACGCCCGCCACAGTGCGCACGCTGCAAATTGCGGCGTCACCTCCGCTGCCGGCCGTGCCCTTCAGCGTCGCCGTGGCCGACAGGCCCGGCTGGCTCGACGTCTCCACAAGTCGCAGCACCACGCCCGCCCAGGTGACGCTTACCTTCAACGCTTCGGCTCTTTCGCCCGGCAGCTACACAACGAGGCTTCTCTTCAGCAGCAGCAGCCCGCTCGTGCTGCAGCAGCCATTTGCAGTGCCGATCACCTTCACCGTGGCCCGCGGTCTGCTCGTGCGTCCCCTCGGCATGGCGTTCATTTTCCTTGGTTGCCCTGACGCGGGAGTGCAGACGCAGCAGTTGGCCGTGGAAACGCCTGCAGACACGACCTACAGCGTCGCTCTTCTCAGCGCAGGCGCAGAAGCAACGGCAGCCGCCGCGCCCGACGCCCCCTGGCCTTCGAGCGTACCCTGGCTCAGCGCAACCTCGTCCACGGGCAGAGCGCCTGAAAACGTAACCTTGACGGCCGACAGTGCGCTCGCGGGCGGCGGCGTGGCCGGCGCGCGCGCCATCGTCATGGCCACCGTCGACAGCGTCCAACTCGTGCGTACGGTGCCGATTACGCTCCTCTGCGCCGAGACGCAGATACATTTACCCGTTGTGACGCGCTAGCGCACTGCAAAACCCCAAAATTGCGCAAAGATAGGCAGAAACGGGAAACAGGCCGTTTCTGCCTATCTCTGCGCGCCTCTATGCCCCTTCGACAGACTCCTGCCCACGCGAAGTCGTTCACAAAAATTTTTGGGAAGGCACAAGATAGCCCTGCAAAAGTGTGCTATACTATAGAGTGCACAATAAACGCCCCCCTTGCTACCCGATCCTCAGTTGCCCCGCAGCCATCGTACTCGCCACGCAGCACAACTTCAGCAATCGATACATTGCGCGACTGCCGAAGGCCAGTCTGCCGGTCTTCATTACATCACAAGTGGTTTCCGGGTCAGTCAGTTTACCGAGGAGGCAAAACATAGCTTATGCCAAAGCGCTCGACAGTTGTTCTATCCTTGTTGCTCGTCGTTGCGGTGCTTTTCTCCATCACACTTAGTCCCCAATTACTGAGTGTTGCAGTCGCGCGTACACTCGCAACATCGCCCGTACTCGGAAGTGTAGCAAGCTATTCTGTTCTGGCAGGCGCGATTGTCACCAATACGGGCCCAACCGTCGTAGAAGGTGATCTCGGGGTGAGCCCAAGCATCGGCGTCCTACCACATGTCACCGGCTTTCCCCCTGGCGTCGTGACAGCGCCTAGCGCCATCCACGACGCTGATGCACACGCCGCCTTGGCCCAGGCAGACAACACAGCCGCATTCGACGCTCTTGACCAAGCCTGTGACTTTACGTATGCCGGCACGCAGGACCTTACCCTCCTGGACTCTCCCCTTGCGCCGGGTGTCCATTGCGCCACTGCTTTTGCGCTTAGCGGAGATTTGGCCCTCTCCGGGACGGGTGTCTATGTCTTCAAGTCCGCATCTACCCTCATCACATCGCCCGGTTCAAGCGTAAGCGGGGGCGATCCCTGCAATGTGTGGTGGAGAGTTGGCAGTTCCGCAACCCTGGATACAACCACAGACTTTATGGGAAGCATCCTTGCGCTCACGTCCATATCGCTGAACACCGGCGCAAGCCTCAACGGGCGTGCGTTGGCGCAAACCGGCGAGGTGACACTGGACGACAATGACGTCAATCTCATCTGCGGCGCCCCGACCAGCGACAATTCCTCTGACGAACCGGCCTTGTTCCCCGTCTACTTGCCGGCAATTCGGTATTGACGGCAGTAGAGTGCGCGAAACCCCCCTCGGGCGCCATCCTGGCCCATCTGTACTATATGAACGCAGTCTATAAGGCGACTCCCCAAGGTGAGGCTTCCCAAATCGGAAGCCTCACCTTCATT
>CAYJNV010000105.1:5954-13260 GCA_964370975.1 uncultured Caldilineaceae bacterium
CAGGCCATTGAGTTCCGGCGGCGACACGCTGTCGTCGGCCACAAGCCGCGCCAAAGCGTGGGCGAGCGCGTCCGTTGTGGCGGTCAGCATGTCCATCGCTATCGCAAAAGTCTCGTAAGACAGCTTCTCCACCGGCAGGTCGGCGAATAGCGCCAAATCGCCTTCGCTGTCAATCGCAACGCGCACCATTTGCGTGCGCTCGTTCAGCCGCAGCAGCGCAAGTGCCAGGCGCGGCCCGACTCCACCAATCGCACGCGGCGCCAGCGGGCTGACCGCCATGTTGATCCATTCATCGTCCTGCCGGATGAACAAGTCGAAGTCCTCCTCCTGCGCCGTCGCAAAGGTTCCCATCCAAATCGAAGGCTCAAGTTGCACAATATGCCAGCCATACTCTCTGAACCAGGCTTCCATGTCGACTGCCATATGGGCCTCCATTTCGATTTACGGTGACGGCTGCGTGCGCAGCGTATTGCACCGGCACCCGGTTTGACAAGTGCGCGGCTGCACCCTACAATGCGCTCAACAACCTATCACAGACAACGTTGAACCAGAAGAGTAGCAGCCAAAGCGAGTTCCAGAGAGTCCCCAGTGTGCTGAAACGGGGATAGCGGCGCAGGCGGTGAATGGGCTGGGGAGTTGGGCGGCGAAGCGCGGCACGGGCAACCGGCAGCGTGTGTAGCAGGCTCCGGGCATGCCCCCGTTACCCGGCAGCAGGAATCGGCGTTCGCGCCCGTTCCCGACAAAGTGAGACTGGCGCAACCTCTGAGCTTTCACGCAGGGGTTTTTTGTTGCAGTCGATGCGGGTGGCACCGCGGGGGTTTCCCCCTCGCCCCGCTTCTCCACAGTGGACAACTCCACAGTGGCGAAGGCGGGGCCTTTTGTTTTCGTGCGCAGCCATGATCAAGCGAGGCACCATGACCTACAAACCGACGGTCGACGAAGTCCGCACGCTGGCTGCCGCCGGCAATCTGATCCCAATCTACCGCGAGCTGCCGGCCGACCTGGAGACGCCAGTCTCTGTCTACCTCAAGCTGCGTCAGCACCGCAACGGGCCTGGATTCCTGCTCGAATCGGTGGAGAAGGGCGAGCAACTCGGCCGCTACTCGTTCATTGGCGTCCACCCGCCCCTCTCCGTCGTCGCCTATGGCGATGAGGTCACCATCGGCGGCGCAGGCGGAGCGGTCCTCAACCAGACAACGGGCGACCCAATGGCGCTCGTCCAGGAGATGATGGCCGCGCGCACACCTGTGGCCCTGCCCGACCTGCCCCGCTTCTCGGGTGGCGTCTGCGGCTACTGGGGCTATGATCTCGTGCGCTTTGTGGAGAAGCTGCCGGCCACCGCTGAGCGCGTCCTCGACGTCCCCGACATGGTGATGCTCTTCAGCGACAACCTCATCGTCTTCGACCACGTGCGCCACAAGCTTATCGTCATAGCCAATCTGCGCGTCAACGGCGCACATGGCGACAACGACCTGCTCGCCGCCTACGCCGACGCCGTGGCGCGCATCGATGCCATCATCGACGACCTGCGCCGTCCCCTCGTCCCACCCGAAGCGGTCGATTGCTACCATAGCGCACCCTGGGAGAGCAACTTCACGCAGGCCGAGTTTGAGGACAAGGTGCTCGCTGCCAAGGAGTACATCGCCGCGGGCGACATCTTCCAGGTTGTGCTCAGCCAGCGTCTGATGCGCACCACCGATGCCGACCCCTTTACGATCTATCGCGCTTTGCGCATGCTCAACCCGTCACCCTACATGTTCTTTCTGGACTTTGCGGGCGTGGCCGGCATCCGCGGTGAGCCGTTGCGCGTGGTCGGTTCCAGCCCCGAAATGCATGTGCGTCTGGAAAACGGCCTCGCCTCGCTCCACCCCATCGCCGGCACGCGCTGGCGCGGCGGCAGCCCCGAGGAGGACCAAATCCTCGCCGACGAGCTGCTGGCCGACCCCAAGGAGCGCGCCGAGCACGTCATGCTCGTGGACCTCGGCCGCAATGACCTGGGCCGCGTCTGCGAATATGGCACCGTCACCGTGCCCACCATGATGGTGGTGGAACGCTACAGCCATGTCATGCACATTGTGAGCGACGTGCGCGGCAAAATCCGCCCCGAACATGACGCATTCAGCCTGATTCGGGCCACATTTCCGGCGGGCACACTCAGCGGCGCGCCCAAGGTGCGCGCCATGGAAATCATCGAGGAACTTGAGGGCACGCGACGCGGCCTCTACGGCGGCGCCGTTGGCTACATCGGCTACGACGGTCAAATGGACACCTGCATCACCATCCGCACCGTTGTCATGCAGGGCAAGCGTTGCGCCCTGCAGGCGGGTGGCGGCATTGTCGCCGACAGCGACCCCACCTACGAGTTCAACGAGAGCATGAACAAGGCCAAGGCACTCGCCGTGGCGGTGGAGCATGCCGAGCGCGGCCTGTGAAAAGTCGTAATTGGTAATTGGTAATTGGTAACTCGCAATCTGGCTCGCGTACACCAATTACCACTTACCAATTACCAATTATCAATTACCAATTATGGTTAACTAACGTATCCCAATTCTTGAGGAACCACCCATGCCCGACAAGAAACGCATCCTTACCGGAGACCGCCCCACGGGCAAGCTGCACCTGGGCCACTATGTGGGCAGCCACCGCCACCGCCTTGCCCTGCAGGACCAGTACGAGTGCTTCTTCCTCGTGGCCGACCTGCACATGCTCACCACCAAGCCTGACAAGGCTGACATCCTCGCGATTGCCGACAACGCGCGCGCCATCGTCATGGATCATCTGGCCATCGGCATTGACCCGGCCAAGGTCACCTTCTACCTGCAGTCCGCCGTGCACGAGGTCTACGAGCTGCAATTGCTCATCTCCAGCCTCGTCACCGTCGAGCGGCTGCAGCAGTTGCCCACCATTAAGGATATGGCCGCCGCCGCCAACATGGAGCAGATCCCCTACAACCTGCTCGGCTATCCCGTGCTGCAGGCGGCGGACATCCTCATGCCGCGCGCCAACCTCGTACCGGTGGGCAAGGACAACGAGAGCCACGTCGAACTCACCCGCCAGATTGCGCGGCGCTTCAACAACGCCTATGGCGAAGTCTTCCCCCTGCCCGACGCCCACGTGGTGGGCGGAACGCTCGTGGGCACTGACGGCCAGGCCAAGATGAGCAAGAGTCTCAACAACGCAATTTTCCTCAGCGACGACGCCCGCACAGTGACGAAGAAGGTCATGGGCATGTACACTGACCCCAATCGGGTCACCTCGGATGTCCCCGGCACGGTGGAGGGCAACCCGGTCTTCATCTACCACGACGTCTTCAATCCCAACGTGGCCGAGGTGGCGGACCTGAAGGCGCGCTACCGCACCGGCACGGTGGGCGATGTTGAGGTCAAGGAGAAACTGGCGCTCGCGCTCAACAACTTCCTCGATCCGCAGCGCGAACGCCGCGCCCGCTATGAGGCGCAGACCGGTTTCGTGGACGAATTGCTCTTTGAGGGTACGCTGCGGGTGCGTGAGGAAGCCAGGCTGACGCTGCTCGAAATGAAGAAGGCAATGGGCCTCACAGGCGTATGGAACAAGCTGAGCCGCGGGGCCGAGAAGCGTCGCAAGAAGAGCGAGGTGCAGCCCGAAGCCGAAGCAGCGGCCGTTGCGCAAGGAGAAGGCGCATGATTGCCGTCATCGACAACTACGACAGTTTCACCTACAATCTGGTGCAGTACCTGGGCGAACTGGTGCATGGCAACCGTGAGATACGCGTTTGGCGCAACAACGAAATCGACGTGGAAGAGCTCGCCGATCAGCACCCCACGCACATCCTCATCAGCCCCGGCCCCGGCACGCCCGAAGAAGACAGCGGCATCAGCAACGATGTCATTCGCGTTCTGGGGCAAACGACGCCGATCCTGGGCGTCTGTCTGGGGCAGCAGTGCATGGGCTATGTCTTTGGTGGCAGGGTAGTGCGCGCACCCCGTCTCATGCACGGCAAGGTGAGCCCGGTGCACCACAAGGGCCACGGCCTCTTCAAGGGGCTGCCCACCCCCTTCATGGCCACGCGCTACCACAGCCTGATTGTGGAGGAGCCGCTGCCCGACGTGCTCGAGGTGACTGCCTTCACCACCGAGGGCGAGGTCATGGGGTTGAGCCACCGCACGCTGCCCATTCACGGCGTCCAGTTCCACCCCGAGAGCATCCTCACCGAGTATGGTAGAGAGCTGCTTCACAACTTCCTGCGTATGGAACCAGCGCACATGAAGACCTGATGGCACGCGCCGAACCTTTGAACCTTGAACTCTTGAACTCTTGAACCCCTTTATGAACACCGAAGCCGCAGATGCCATCCGCACCTATGCCCTCACCTCGCCGCTGAGCACGCTCGCCGGCAGCGATCTTGTTGTGCGCGAGGAATGGCAGGGCAGCGACAATCTGCTCTGGCGGCTGAGCGTCGCCTCCAACGGCGTGGCCGAGCCTGCCGCCGACACCGTCATCAAAATGTACATGGATGCCGGCTGGGTGCGCGGCCGCCGCGAATTTGAGGCCCAGCAGCTTTTTGCGCCCCTCGGCCTCGCACCAAAGCCCCTCTGGTTCGACCGCGACGCCGAGCTCCTGCCCCGCCAGGTTGTTGCCTATGCCTATGTGGCGGGCAGTCCGCCCGACATGGCCGATGCCCAGGTGCGCCGCGCGCTTGCGCTGGCCATCGCCACCGTCCACGCGAGCGATGCTGGCGCCATGCCGCGCGTCTCGCCCAACCCCATGGGCTTCGACACCTTCTCGACGCTGCTTCAGGAGAATATTGCCACGGTGCGCACCGATATGGCGCATAACAGCGCCATTGCCAAGGCGCTGGACGCGTTGCAGGCCGCCGCGGCCTCACTCGCGGTCGACGCAGCGTACCTCTGGGCCAACGCCGCATCCACACCGATTCATGGTGAATTCAGCCCTGAGAACACGCTGATCGTTCCCGGCGGCGTGACCCTGCTTGACTGGGAGCTTTCGGGCCTTGGCGACCCGGCACTTGAGGTCGCGCGCTTTGTCCAGGGTCATCTTGTGGACAACGCTGCGCGCGCGGCGTGGCTGGAGACCTACCTGACCGCCTACAGTGCGCCAGGCCTCGCCGATCGCATCGCTATCTACCGCCGCCTGCTCCCCACCGAATGGCTCTGCCTCTTGCTTGGCGGCCTTGAAGACGCATTGCATACCTTTGGCGCGGACATACGCGATGACATGATCAAACTGGTGGACGCCGTCTTTGCCGCCGCAGCCGAAGCGCTGGATGTGCCGGCCAAGCCAGAGCGCACTTCGATTGAGCACATGCTTGATGCACTCATAGCGGGAGGAAATCAATGAGCACGGCCACCGCTTCACAAACTGCATCCGCGCAACACGCCGCACTGCCACCTCAACCCGCCGTTCAGGCTGCCATCCATCGCCTCTTCGCTCACGAGAATCTCTCCATCGACTTGGCCGACGCCGCCATGTCCCAGATCATGCTGGGCGAGGCCAGCCCAGCCCAAATCGGCGCGTTTCTGGCTGCGCTGCGCATGAAGGGCGAGACGGTTGACGAGATCACCGGCTGCGCACTTGCCATGAAACGCTGCGCCGTGCAGGTTTCCCCTGCCATCGGCGAAGCCATGTTGGTCGACATTGTGGGCACGGGCGGTGATAGCAGCGGCACCTTCAACATCAGCACCACGGCAGCCTTCGTGGTGGCCGGCCACGGCGTCAAAGTGGCCAAACACGGCAATCGCTCCGTCTCCAGCAAATGCGGCAGCGCCGACGTGCTGGCCGCGCTCGGGGTTCATCTCGCGCTGACCGCCGAGCAGGCCGCGACCTGTATTGAGGATGTAGGCATCGCCTTTCTCTTCGCACCCCAATACCATCCGGCCATGAAGAATGCGATTGGACCGCGCCGCGAATTGGCGGCGCGCACGATCTTCAACATCCTGGGGCCGCTCACCAATCCCGCCTCAGCCACCAACCTGCTCGTGGGCGTCTACGACCCTGCGCTGACCGAACCGCTGGCCAACGTGCTCGGGCAAATGGGGGCTCGCGCCGCCTACGTCGTGCACGGCGCAGGGGGCCTTGATGAGCTGAGCCTCGCCGGCCCCAACCGCGTGAGCCACCTGTACGAAGGCAACGTGCGCAGCTATGACTTCGACGCCACCACGCTCGGCTTGCCCAGCGCTGTCCCCGCCGACCTGCTTGGCGGCGCTGCCGACGAGAATGCCGCCATTACCCTGGCAATCCTGCGCGGCGAACTGCACGGCCCCAAGCGCGACGCCGTCCTGCTCAACGCCGCCTTCGCCCTCTCCACCGAATGCGGCGATCTGCCCGCCGGCCTGGAGGAGGCGACCGAAAGCATCGACAGCGGCAAGGCGCTGGCCGTTCTGGAGGCGTTCATCGCCAGGTCCAACAGTTTTGAATCGGCTCTTTGACCGAAGCGCGCTGCGAATTCACCAGTCCACCAGTATTCAAGTGCCCTCAACATGAAACCATCCAAACTCGACATCGCCAAGCACAAAGGCCACGTCCTCGACCAGATCATGGCCACCAAACGCGACGAAGTGCCGCGCCAAATGGCCATCGCACCCCTCAGCCAGGTCAAGGCCTTTGCCGCGCTCGCGCCGCCTGCGCTTGACTTCGCGTCCGCCCTCGCGTCTGCATCCGGCGTCGCGCTCATCGCCGAGGTCAAGCGCGCGAGCCCCTCGCGCGGGCTCATCGCCATGGACTGGGACCCCGAGCTGATTGCCGAGACCTATGCGCGCAATGGCGCGGCCGCCATCTCCTGCCTCACTGACAAGACCTACTTCCAGGGCAATCTGGAGCACCTCACGAGCATCAAGGAACGCCTGCGCACCATAGGCAAGAATCTACCCGTGTTGCGCAAGGACTTCATTTATCATGAGTACCAGGTCTACGAAGCGCGCATGGCCGGCGCCGACGCCATCCTCCTGATTGTGGCCGTGCTGGGCGACAAGGAACTGCGCCAACTGCACGCGCTCGCCACGAGCCTGGGCATGGCCGTCCTGGTTGAGGTGCACGACGAGGATGAGGTCAAACGCGCGCTGGGCATCGGGCCGCGCATCCTTGGCGTCAACAACCGCAACCTCAGGAACTTCGAGGTGGACATCGAGACGACGGGACGGCTGCGCTCGCTCATCCCGCCTGAAGTGATCCTGGTGTCCGAGAGCGGCATCACCGGCGTGGATGAGGTCGCGCGCTTGCAGGCGATGGGCTGCAACGCCATGCTTGTGGGCGAAACCTTCTGCCGCTTGCCCCAGTCCCAGCGCGCGAACAAGGTGCGCCAATTCGTCCG
>CAYJNV010000106.1:0-13254 GCA_964370975.1 uncultured Caldilineaceae bacterium
GCGTCGGTGTGGGCGTCTGCGTGGGCGTCACTGTGGGCGTGGGCGTCTTTGTGGCCGTGTGGGTCGGCGTCGGTGTGCTCGTGGGCAGGGGCGTGGGCGTTTGCGTGGCCCCACCAATCACAAGCGAGCCATCCACATAGCCGCCCGCCACCTCGAGGCCGCTGGCGGCAAAGAAGCGGGGCGGGAAGCTGCGCGCAAAGGGCACCGCCACCGTCACAGTCGTTTGCCCCGGTGGCGGATAGCAGTTGACGGTAAAGGGCAGCGTCAGCAGCGTGCTGTCGGGCAGGGTGGTTGTCCCTGCGGTGTAGCCCAGCATCATCAGTTCCTGCGTCGTTTGGGCGGGGTCATACGCGCTGCCGGTGCCATACTCGGGCGGCAGCGTGAAGCGAATGCCCGGTTGGTTGCGGTAGATGAGGCATGGCCCCAGGTCAAAGCCGAACTGGAAAGCGACAATCCCTGCCCCATTGCCGCCATAGTAGACGGGAATACTGATGGCGCTCCCCGCCGCCACAGGCAGATTCTGCGGCAGGCTGACCACCGGCTGCCCCGTGGCCGCGCCCAGCAGCACGAGCGCCCACAGCAGGCCCGGCAGCAGGATCAGCTTGGAGAGGCGCGGAAGCCATCGCTTCATTGCGTTACCATATGGCAGGGGTGTGGGGGGCGGCGCGTGCCGCCCCCCGGTTTGCGCTGCGGGGGACTAACTGCGCCCCCTGCATTTCACGCGACTACCGGACGAGCACGGGCAGGTAGTTGAAGAAGCGATCGGGCAGGAAGTTCTGGCCGCCCATCGCCCCGCTCACCGGCACTTCAACGCCGTCGACCGTGGAGGCCGACGCACTCTCGATGACCAGGCCCGCGTCGCCGCCGGCCAGGCTCTTGAGGTCCACCGAGGCCACGTTGCCGTTGATGGGCTGCATGGCTGCGGTTACGCTGAAGACTGCCACGTGGATGGTGCCGGCAGCGGCGTCATAGATCGCCATGGCCGACTGCCCTTCCGCCAGGTTGAAGTGGATGGCGTCGGGGTTGCCGTCACCATCGGCGTCGGCTGCGTCGAAGGCAGCCTTGGCCGGGTCGAGCTTGAGGGTGAAGACCAGTGCGCCGATGGACGCGCCCTGTGCGTCAAAGCTCACAGGGATGTTGACCATGGCGCCTGCGTCGACCGACGCTGCGGCCATGTTGAGGACTGCAGCGTCCATGGAGGCGGGCTCAACCCAGCCGGGCTGGGCTGCACCGCACGTGCTGGCAAAGCTCTCGTGCACTGTGCAGACGATGTCAGCGGCCTCGATGGTTGTGCTCTTGTTCGAGTCACAGCCGTAGGGGCTGCCGTCGAAGCCAGCGGTGGGGGCATTCAGCCAGGAAGTGCCATCAGCATCGAAGATCTCCAGCACGGTTGCCACGTAGTCGGCCGCGTTGACGCCCTGGGCGGCGTCGGCGTTGCAGTTGCCGCGCACGCTGTTATCGATGACAGTGACGGAGGCCGGGGTCTTCGTGTAACTCAGTTCAAGCGAATCCTTCTTGAAGACGACGTTCTCAATGGAGAGCGACTTGGCTTCGCTCAGCGCGGGCGTGCTGCTGCCTACGCGACTGTCCGGGCAGGAAGCCAAGGCAGTCACTGAGAAGGTTGGCGCGACGGTCGCCGCTGTTGGATTCGTGTACGAGAAAGCGATGAAGCCATCGCCAGGCGTGCCGGCGGAAGCCGTAACTGCCAGACACAGCTTGTCGTAGGCGACTTCGAATGAGAGTACCGTTGCAACATCCTGCGGCGCCTCATAGGTGAGTTGATAGGTCAATGCGCCGGAGACCTGGCGCACAATACCGCCGTGGCCCGACGTGTCACTGCCCATGGAAAGCGAAGCTGTGCCGAAGACCGTTAAGATGAACGGTCGCTCAATGGTGATTGTGGGCGCGCCGTTGTCGGTACTGCTGACGAGGATGCGGTACGTGCCGGCCTCTAGCGACGAGTCAACCACATGCAGCGCGTTGCCTACAATGCTGAAGCGGCTGTTTTCCTCACCGCCGACGCCGCTTACGAGCTCATAGGTGAAGCTGCTGCCAGCATCCGGGTCACCAATCGTGGTGAAGGCTGCGCCTGTGGCACCGAGCGGAACTTGCTCGGCCCACTCACTCTGGCTGATCGTTATGTCGGTGGCAGTCTCATTGGCGTCGTTGACAGTCACTACCACGATCGCAGCTGCGCTTGTATTCGCGCCATCCTTGGCCACAACGCAAGCGTTGAAGGAATGCAGCGGTTGCTCGAAGTTGTAGGCTGACGTCGACTGGAGTTCACTACCCACGACCTGTACCTGGCCGTTCGAGAACGTCCCTGGGGTGCATCCGCCGGACAACTCGTACGTGCGCGTTCCATTTACAGTGTCAACGTCCGTGGCAGTCAGGTCAGTGATCTTCGTGCCTGAAGGCATATCCTCGTCAATGGCACCCGTAAGGCTCGTTACCACCGGCGCGTTGTCGTTCACATCGTCGACATAGATGAGGAATGTATTTTGCGCAATTCCGCCGCGGAGATCATCAGCCTTCACACATGCAACGTAGTAGCCGAGCGTCGGTAGGTGCTCAAAGTCAAAGGTCGTCGTCGCCTTGAGCTTGAGCTGATTGCCGACGATCTCAAACAAACTGTTGTTGCTGAACAAGCATGCTGTGTCCATCGAGTATACTGGACCGTCGCCGTCAGAGTCCGTGACGGACAAATTGCCGACAGGGGCACCGGCGACATTCTCCGGGACGTGGTTGTTCGAGAGGGAGAGATTAGTCGGCACTTCATTGACGTCAATGTGGAGGGCCCCGTCTAGCGTTACACATGCCATCGGGACACCTAACGCATCGGAGCAGGACAGGTCTGCACCCGAGAAGTTGAGCAGGGTGGTGGAATCCGCAGTCTGACAAGCGGGGGCAAGGACAAACGGCACATTCATCATGACGCCGTCTTCCAGGTCCACCAGCGTATTGGATGCATCAAGTCCCCAGATGCCTGCCTGCAACTGCCCATCAGCGAATTTCACAACTTCAAGGTGTTGATCGCCGTTCTCCAGCGTTGGCGCACCGTCAGGAACGAGACACGCTGGGTCGTACTCCATGATAAACTGGACTGCCGCAGGCCGGTGGGGATCAACACCCAGCTGGCTGACCGGCACCACAACCTTGAATGGGCCGCCGGTGCTGAAGTGCTTGGTGAAGCTCTCTACGTAGATTGAAGACGGCGGGTAGTAGAAGTTCATGGGCCACTGCATATGCTGCATGCTGCCGCCAGCGGAGCCAGGCTCAATCGTAGCAGCATTCGCCGCTTCTTCAGTCACGAAGAGCCACCACTGCTTCTCACCAGTGCCGGCGCGGAAGTTTGTCTTTGCCCATTCGAAGCCCGGAACGGAGACGTTCAGAACAGGCAGATATCCAAGGGCCCAGTAGTTGAGTTCTACGTAGACCGGAAGCAGCTCAGCAAAGCTGTTCATGCCCAGGAATTGGACGCCGTTGGTGCCCGGCGGGTAGTATCGACCCTGTGATCCGACCCGCACCCCGCCCCATGCATTGCCGGATGTTGTTATGCCGTTCAGTACTGCGTTCTTGACGTCCTGCAGCGCAACGCCATTGCCCCAGTCGGCATTTTTGGCCTCGATATTCTTGAGCGACAGGCTTACCAACCCGTTGAAGTCAAGTTGCGACTTGAAGAAGTTGTTGACTGTCACGTCTTCCACCACAGCGGACGTGGCGGCACCCGAAACCTTGAGGCCGTACGCGCCCGTTGCACCCAGGCCGTTCATGGTGAAATTCATGAACGTGAAGTTGCCTGTGCTAGCGAGAAAACCGTCTGACGCGGCCGTCGCGGCATTGATGATAACGCCGGCGCGCGATTCGCCAATCAGTGAAAGGCTCTTGCCGCTGACGGTGAGGTTCTCAGCGTAGGTGCCGTCGGCCACATACACTGTGCCACCTGGCGAAACCTGCGTGATGGCCGCCTGAATGGTCTTCTTGGGCGAGATGGCATTTCCAAAAGCCGCGTCATTGCCATTCACTGCATCCACATAACAAGCAGTAGTACATGGCGTGCAGTCAGTTGAGACAACGATAGCGGGCTGCCAGTTGAAGAAGAAGTCGGACTCAGGCCCGAGCTTCAGCCGGTATTCTACCGAGTGGTTGCCAGAGTTCGCAGTGAAAGTGAAGGTACGAACTTCGCTCGATTCGTGCGGTACGTTTACTACATGCCATTCACCGTCACCTGGATACCATGGACTTGGACGAACCTGTGGTTCGCCGTCTACACGGTACTCAAATGCATACACGCCATTGGGGTTTTGCGGCAGTATGTCGTTCCTATTGTTATGGAACGTTAGGGTGACCTGTCCGCAGACCAGGGTATGCGACACATATACTTGTGTACTGGGGAGTCCGTCTGGCGTTAGCGCTTGCGCAAGTGTGGGAATAATCGACAGGGCCGCGACCAGAACCAGCGCGGCGGACGCAAAGAAGAAGCGACGCAAGCCGGGAGACTTTACGTGCAACATAGGAGTTATCCTTTTTTGGAAGATGTGTGTGCTGCGGTTGTGAACGCCAGACACGTGGGGGGGCCTGGATAACCGATGTGCTCGGAGGATACCGAGACGCACCTCTGCGCTGCGGAATGACACGGTGGACGTGTTCCGGGATGGCAGCTCCTAGATTCCAGGGGGGGTGGTACGGGTAAAACGCAGGATGTACAAGCCAACTGACTGCAACCCAAACGGGCTCACGATATCAGGCTGCGCTGCGGCCACAGACGAGGTGCGGCGTCGAACGCAGCAAAGTTGACAAAAGAAGGGACAGCCCGCAAGTCAATTGCCCCCAGGCCGCCCCACTTGCGAGGATCGGGGGAGAGCCTCGCAACTCCTACTCTACAACGCATCAGTTGCACAGTATAGGGACATTTGTCACTGTTTTTTGAGATTTGCCCAAAATTTGCAAAGATCGCAACAACGCATGGCTGATATAAGCGCAATATAAGCACCTTTGCGCAGGAAGGCGCCCGCGCAGGTTACAACTCTTGCGCCTTGCCCCATATTTGCAATTGCGCACGCCTTTCCCTATGATCCATCATCATGCGCAGCCACCGATTTCCTACGCCCTGTTCCCGACTCCCAAATTACCCATGAACAAAAGCCGCCTGTTCGCCGCCACCTACGGCCACCTCTCCATCGACCTGGTCAACTCTTCCGTGGCGATGATCCTCACCGCCTCGGCCGCCCGCTTCAGCTTGAGCATTGGCCAGATCGGCTTTGGCGCACTCGTTTATCAGATTACCGCCGCCATGAGCCAGCCCCTCTTCGGCAGTCTCGCAGACAAGCTGCGTGGGCGCTGGGTAGGGGCCATCGGCCTGGCGTGGACGCTCATCTTCTTCGCCATCGCATCCACCATGCCCAACTATGCGCTCTTCATCACCACGCTCATGTTCGGCGGGCTGGGGAGCGGCGCCTTCCATGCCGCGGGCTTGCTCAACGCCTCCAGTTCGGGCGGATCCAAGCCCACGATGGCCACCTCAATCTTCTTCGTAGGCGGACAGGTGGGCTATGCACTCGGCCCCATCATCGCCGGCATTCTGCTCCTGCGCATGGACCTGCATGCCATGTACTGGATTGCGCTGGCCATGAGCCCTGCGCCCTTCGTCATGCTTTTCTATATGAATGACCCCCTCCCGGCCCCCGTAGCCGCTCGCAAGAGCGCCCCAGCGCAGAGCCAGGGTCGAGGCCAGACAGTCGCCGCGCTCTCGGGCGCTGTGGCCATGACGGCGCTCTTTGCGCTCATCACCTTTCGTTCCGGCACAGCGCAGACTTTTTCGACACTTCTGCCAAAATACTATGATCTGCAGGGCATTTCCTCGGATCAGTATGGCCTCATGCTCGGACTCTTCGCCATGTCGGGGGCTATCGGCACCTTCATGGGCGGCTTCATGGGCGACCGCTACAACCGCCGCACGCTCCTCGCCCTGGTCATGTTCCTGAGCGCCCCCTTTGCGTGGCTGATGCTCCACACCGACGGCTGGCAGTTCATGGCCTCGGCGATTGCCGCGGGACTGCTCCTGAGCATTCCCCACAGCATTGTGCTGGTGATGGCGCAAGAGATGATGCCCAACCGGCGCGGCCTCATGGGCGGCGTCACGCTCGGCTTCATCTTCGCCAGCGGCAGCACGGTGGCGTGGCTGGCGAGTCTGGCCGCCGACCGTGTGGGGCTGCCCACCGTACTGAGCGCGCTCGCGCTCATGCCGATACTGGCGGGCTTGTGTGCGCTGCTGCTGCCCGCCTACGGTCCCACGCGTGAGCCACTTCCGGATGTGCTGGAAGCGGCCCCCACGGCAGTCCCCGCGGCGGCAGATTAGGGGAAAATTCTGGTACGCAGAAAAAGCGGAAACAGCGGCAAAGGCATTAAAGACGCTCTTCATGCCTTTTCCGCTGTTTCCGCTTTTTCTGCGTACCAGAATGTTGTCTACTCTCTACTCAAACACCCACGCATCATTCGCGCGCGGCCAATCGACGAGATCCTCGCCAAACCAGAGGCCAATCTCGAACGCGGCCGTCTCCGGCCCGTCCGAGGCGTGCACCAGGTTGCGGCCAATCTCCAGGCCAAAGTCGGCGCGGATGGTGCCGGGGGCGGCCTCGGCGGGCTTGGTTGCGCCCACGGTCTGGCGCACCACAGCAATTGCGTTCGTGCCCTCCATCACCATAGCCACCACAGGCGAAGAGGTGATGTAGCTGATCAGGCCGCCAAAGAAGGGGCGCTCGGCGTGGACGGCATAGTGCTTGCGCGCCAATGCGTCGTCCACCTGCAGAAACTTCATTGCGCTGAGCTTGAGGCCGCGGCGCTCAAAGCGGCTGATGATTTCGCCCACGAGGCCGCGCTGCACGGCATCGGGCTTGATGATGATAAAAGTGCGTTCCATGGGGTAGGCTCCAGGGTGATGAAAAGGTAATTGGTAAGCGGTAAATGGCAATTTCGTTGACTGGTGGACTGGTCTATTCGCCCTTGATGATGAGGAAACGGCCGTAGGCGTCGTCCCAGCCCGCGCCGCTATGAGGCTCAAATGTCTCCTGCGGCACAGAGGCGGCAATCGCGGCGCGACCTTCGGCAATGCTGCCCAGGTGACCCGTGGCGATCGCCTGCATCATTACATTGCCCAGCGCGGTAGCCTCCACCGGTCCGGTGACAACCAAGCGCGCACAGGCGTCGGCGGTCCACTGCGCCAGCAAGCGATTCTGGCAGCCCCCGCCCACAATGCGAATGACCTGGTAGGGGCCGCCCACCGTGGCGGGGCCGCGCCCTGTCACACGCTCGACGACCTCTATCCCCCAGCGCGTGTTCAGGGCCATGCTCTCAAGACAGCAGCGGGTGAGAGCGCCCACGCTCCCGGGGGAGGGCTGGCCCGTGGCGGCGGCGTAGGCGCGAATGGCCTGCACCATGTCGGCGGGAGAGAAAAAGACAGTCGCGTCGGGGTCCACCAGACAGGCGAAGGCGGGCGCTTGTTCGGCTTCAGCCATGAGATACTCCCACGAGTACTCCCTGCCCTCGCGCTGCCACTGCTGGCGGCAGGCTTGCAGCAGCCAGAGACCGGTGAGGTTTTGCAGAAAGCGAATGGTGCCTGCCACACCGCCTTCATTGGTGAAGCCGTAGCGCAGCGCCTCATCTGTGAGGATGGGCTGCGGGATTTCGGCCCCTGTCAGGCTCCAGGTGCCGCTGCTGATGTAGAGGCTGTCGGCGTCCAGCCCCGGCACGGCCGCCACGGCCGAGGCGGTGTCATGGCTCGCCACGGCAATCACGGGCGTGTTGACGTCCAGGCCGGTATCGGAGGCAACGTGAGGTTGGATAGTTCCCAGCACCGTGCCCGGCTGGACAAGGCGCGGCAGTATCTGTGTGGGGATAGCCAGGCGGTCGAGCAGTTCCGTCACCCAGCGGCGCTCGCGCGCGTGCAGCATCATGCTGGTGGAGGCGATGGTGTATTCGGCAGCCTTGACGCCCGTGAGCCAGTAGTTGAGCAGGTCGGGCGTGAAGAGAAACGTCTCCGCATAATCCAGTTGCGGGTCGCCCTGGCGGCGCATCGCCATCAACTGAAAGAGCGTGTTGAACTGACGGAAGTGAGTGCCCACGAGGCCAAAGACTTCTGCTCTTGGAATCTCGTTGAGGAGCGCATCGGGCATCGCGTCGGTGCGGTGATCGCGGTAGCCCACGGGGTTGCCCAGCAGCCGCCCGGCGCTGTCAAGCAGGCCAAAGTCAACACCCCACGTGTCCACGCCAATGCCTGCCAGCGCGCCGCCCTGCTGGTGGGCAAACATATGCGCCCCGGCCAGCAGTTCGTTGTAGAGACGGATCACGTCCCAGTGATACTGTCCCATAATGTTGGTGACGCTGTTGGGGAAGCGGTGAATCACGTTCAGGTCAAAGCGGCTGCCGTCGAAGCGGGCAACGAGGATGCGCCCGTTGGACGCGCCCATGTCGGCGGCAAGGAAGCTGGCGGTTGCGGGCATGTGTCGACTCCAGGTGTGGGGGTGTTGGCCAAAGATAACTAGTAAGAGGTAAGTGGTAAGTGCCGCATGGCGCGAGCAACTTACCAGTTACCAGTTACCAATTAACGTGAGTTCGGGATAAGCCACCTCGAGACGCGTGAGGTTGCAGAGGCGAAACGGCCGCTTTTCGGGCTCACAATGGGCGACAATCGGCTCCGATTGGCCCCAATTGCGTCCAGTCGCTTCCAATCGGAGTGCGCCAGAACTGTTGACGAGGGTCTCTACTCGAGAGACGGCCTTGCAGAGACCGTGTCTTATCCCGAATTCACGTCAATTACTTCTTGCTCGCCAGCATCTCGCGCCGGTAGTGCTCGTCGGGGCGGGACTCGATGCGGTCGACCGTGGTGTCGGGCAGGAAGTTGGGGCCGCCAAAGGCAGCGCTGCCCAGGATAATGCGCGCCCACTTGTCGGCCATCAGTTGAATATTCAGCGCCTCGGCAGCGGTTTGGCCCAGCGCGCAAATGCCGTGGTTCTCCATCAGGATCAGTTTGGGGTTCGCGCCGTAGGCATCCTGGAAGCGGTGCAGTTCCTTCTCAAATTCCTTGGAAAGCTGAAAGCCGGGGTCCACATAGGGCACCACGGCCACGTTGCGCCCGCAAACCACAATGCCGTCCGGGAAGAGGTGGTGCAGGAAGGGCGTCGACAGTTGCTTGCTGCAGAGGATGGCGTTGCAGGAGACCGGATGCGTGTGCGCAATCCATTTGGCCCCGCCCAGCGTCAGGCACAGCGCGTGGAAGAAGGTCTCGGTGGAGGGTCGGCGGTGCGACGGATCCACAAGGGAATCGGTGAGCGCGTCTTTGACGGCCACGTCGTCCATGCTGTCGTTCTTGAGGTACCCAAGCACCTTGTCGAAGTGGACGCGGCTGAGGCCTGCGGCAGTCAGCGTGCCGAGCGACGAGCCGGATGCCTTGACGAGGAAGGTGCCGTCGCCGCAATCGGCGCTGGTGTTGCCCTCACCCAGAATGGCCAGTTTGCGGCTCTCGAGGCCAACCTGATGCGAAAGGTCCAGCAATTGTTCCTGAATTGATTCAATGCCCATGAGGGTCTCCTTGGTGTTTTCAAGAATCTAGAATCTGTATGCGGAAGTGACGAAAAAAGCGGAAACAACGTGAATTGCCTTGCTTTTCGTGCCTTTTCCTGCCCTTTTCGTCTTTACAGTGTACTCGTCGCTTATGCTAGCCCATCAGCGCTGCGGTGCCGGCAAAGTTGGCGGCACTCCAGCGGTCTACGCGCGCCCAGCCTTGTGTCAGGAGGCCATCGAGCGTGTGCACAGTGTTGCCATCAGCGTGGGGACGCTGCCACAGCGTCTCGACCGCACCGGCGGGATAGAGCAGCGCGTCGGGGTAGATGTGGCGCAGCGCCGCGGCCGCGCCCACGGCAAAGCGGTTGGGCGTCACCCCGTGGGTAAGCGCCAGCCGCATCGCACCAATCAGGCGGTCATCCCACGCCAGCTTGCGCTGAGGGTCGCGCCCCACGCGCTCAATGGCATCGCTGAGAAAGGGGTTGACCATGCGCACGATCAGGTCGTCCACATAGGCTGCAAAGCCGTCGTTCGTAAAGAGCGGATCATGCAGCGCAGCGTGCTTGTGGATGAGCGCCGCGCCCGGCTCTTTGAGCACCGCCCCGCGCACGAAGGGGAGCAGCCCCGGCAACTCCACCAGTTCGGACATGACCACTTTGCCTGCAACCGCGCCCAGATAGGCCGCCAGCGCATGCATGGCGTTGTGGCCGTAGAGCTTGGCCTCCTCAAAGGGGAGCAGGTCATCCTTTTCGGTGAAGACCTGGATACCGCGCGTAAAGTCGCCGCCGCCGTGCGCATCCGCGAAATGGACGCGCCCAATCAGAATGCGATTGAACTCCTCCACGAGGAAGGCGCGCAGACCGCCTGGCGTCACCGGTGCGAGCGGGCCATCCGCTGCCACGCTGCCGCTCATCTTGCCGATAACCGTGTTGGTGAAGCAAATCTGCGCCAACGCGCCGCCGCGCGCAGCCTCATCCAGCCCCAGATGCTCGAGAGCCGCGGCCACGTGCTCTGTGAGGAATTCGGCGGCGTGGTTATTGTTCTCGGCCGCGTAGAGCAGGGCGCGCGGCCCGCCGGCCAACGCCTTTTGCGCCAACCCGGCGGCCAGCAGCCGATCGATGCTGCCAGGGTTATCACTCGCGTAGAAGGCCACGCTGGGCAGTGCCGTCGCCATTTCGTGCGCGGCGGCAATCGCGGCAATCAGCGCGGCGCGGTCTTCCTCCACCTGCGGATTGTAGACTTCAACCGGCCCCACGCGCGCTTGCTCTACGCGGTCGGCGTGGGCAATGTTCACCTTGTAGTAACCATCCGCAGCGCGCAGTGCAGCCACCACATCGGGCACCACCTCGGCCACCACGTAGCGGTCAAACGCACCCGACTGCTGCGCCTCGTAGAGGAAGAGCCCCGCCTGGATTGCGCCGAAGCCAAAGCCCACAAAGGTGCGGCTCTCGGCATGGACTTGCTCCGCATTTGCTTCCGGCCCGCTCATCGCATCTCCTGGCCGCCGGTCACATTCACGGCCTGCCCGGTCATGTACGAAGCTTGGTCTGAAGCAAGGAAGACGAGCACGTTGCAGACGTCATCATAGGTGCAGGGGCGCTTGAGGGGCACCTGGTCGATGTACTTCTGGCGCACCTCTGCCTCGGTGATCCCCTGGTTGGCGGCATACTGCTTGAAGAGCGAGTCTTTCCAGAGGGGCGAATCGAGCAGGTTGCCCGGGCAAATGGAGTTGACGCGCACGCCATGCTCCGCCCCTTCGAGCGCGATCGACTGCGTGAGGCCAATGCCGCCGAACTTGCTGGCCGCATAGGCCGAGTTCTTGAAGGAGCCCTTCTTGCCCGACTTGGAGTTGATCTGCAAAATCACGCCCGACTTCTGCTGCTTCATCACGCGCATGGCGTGTTTGGCGCAGAGGAAGTAGCCGACGAGGTTCACGTCGACCACCAGCCGCCATTTGGCCGCGTCGAACTCGTCCACCGGGCCGGAGAAGAGGATGCCCGCGTTGGAAACGAGCAGGTCCAGACGGCCAAACTCGGCCACTGTGCGCGCCACCATCGCCTCAACCTGATCTTCCTTGGTCACATCGCAGGCAATGGCGATCACACGCCGGCCCGTTTGCGCGGCCACAGCCTCGGCTGTCTCTTGCGCGGTTTCCACTTTGAGGTCGGCAATGGCAACCTGCGCGCCCTCTTGCGCCAGGCGCAGCGCAATCGCCGCGCCCAACCCCTGCGCGCCGCCGGTTACGAGCGCGACCTTATCCACCAGTGTTTGTGCAGTCATGATTTCACGTCCAGGTTTGGTAGTCGGCAGACAGGAAAGCAACACATGCACTCGCATCCAGCCCTGTGTACACGTGTTGCAGTTCCTGCTTCAGATTGGTTACAGCAGTTCGCGCAGCAGTTCTGCCTCGGCGGCGTTGGTCCACGAGCCGTCGGCAGCAAGCTTGGCGGCCACACCGGGCAGCGTCTCGCCCAGTTCTTCAATCGGCGTCAACGGCAGCGAGCCGATGTTGGGGTAGATGACCACCTTGCCCGCAAAGCGGCCGTCAATGACGGCGCGCAGGCCATCCTTGAAGCCCTCCAGCCCGGCCACCGCCGCCACGGAGCGGTTGGTGGCAAGTTCGTGACTCTCGGTAAGCGCGAGCATTTGGCGCAAATCGCTGATCGAGGAGCCGCTTGTGCCCGTGAAGCGAACGCCGCGCTGCGTGACGAGGTTGGCGTCAAAGCCGCACATGGTGCCGCGCGGCAGCCCGGCGAAGATGTTCATCACGGCGTTCTCGGCAAGGTGTTGGTAGGCCCCCTCCACCGCCACGGTGGCGGGCGCGAGCACGACGATGTCATCGAAGCCCTCGCCGCCGGTTGCGTTGCGCAGCGCCGCGTCCATAGATGCCTGATCGGGGAAGGTGTCACGTGCAAGCGTTACAAGTTCAATCCCCTGCTCCTGTGCGGTCGCGCCAAACTTCTCGCTGAGCGCACCGAGGCGATTCGACACCAGGTCCGATGCCACCAACTGCACCGGGTGATCCTGCAGTTCCAGCCCACGCTGAACATGCATCTGGCCCATTGGGCCAGCAGCGCCAATGGCCAACATGCGCCCGCCCGCCTTTACGTCGGTGCGAATGGGTGTGTAGGCCGCGCCAATTTCGCTCGAGGTTGTCCCCATGAGCGCCAGATTGTCGTAGTGAATGCGGCCAATGTCGAGCTGCACCCTGCGCTCAATCGGCTTGTCGGTGACGATGGCAAAGGTGCCGCCGTTGGCCAGCCGCTTGAAGGCGCGCTCGATTAGGTCGGGGTCGTTGGAGAGAACCACGATGTCGTCATACATGCGCTCGCCCTGATCGGCGTCGCCCACAGTCACGCCTGCATCGCCAGCCCACTCGCGCAGCGTGCGGTTAAACGTCGGATCGGTCGTCTCCATCACGAGCGCACGCGGCCGCCACGCCTGCGCCTTGCCCAGCGACACGCCTGCACCGTCGCCCACAATCCAGACCGCGCCCCCTTCCTTCCACTGGTCGCGATACTTAACGGTGTAGGAGGCGATGACGCACGCCCACGGTTCGTTGAGCGCAGCTTCGGCATAGCCGGTGCTGGGTTGCACGGGGATGAGATAGTTGCCGTCGTCACCGTTGAGCACGCGCCAGTCGATGACGCTGAATTGCGAGAACCCGCCCTGGATCTCATAGCCGTAGGCATAGGC
>CAYJNV010000107.1:0-5986 GCA_964370975.1 uncultured Caldilineaceae bacterium
GCCCACTGCCCACTGCCCACTGCCCACTGCCCAGTGCCCACTGCCCACTGCCGCCAAACCTACGAAATCCAGGCGAACGGCTTGCCCTTGGACAAACCGCTTTGCGCCGCGCGCGCGTGCGTGCTACAATGGCGCGAAGCGTACTTATTTGATCCAACCCCTCCGGAGCCGATTATGACAACGCCGCAACCATTGGATCCTGTTGCCCAGTCTCTGGCGCGCTTGTGCAAGCGGCCCGAGGATGCCCGTGCCCTGGCGGCCGCTTCAGGCCTGAACTTGAAGGATGTCGACCTCACCGGCGCGCCGCTGGCCGTTTGGAGCCGCATCCTGCAGCGCGCCGAGAGCGACGGCAAGGTGATGGATCTGCTCGCGACGGCCCTCAATGGGCGCAACCCCGTCGCGCAGATGAAACAGGCCTCTCCAGACGACCAAGTCCGTCTTCACCGGGCCTTTGTGGACATGGCGCAGCAGGCGCTTCCCACGGTGAGCACCCCGCGTGAGCAGGCGCAACTGCTCGTTCGCATTGGCGAGTCGCTCACGGCCCTCAAGGACCCCGACCGGGGCATCGAGGCATACCAGAAGGCGCTCGAAATCTACATAAAGACGGGCAACCGCATGGGCGAGGCCGCCGTGACCGATGTCATCGGCCGCGCGTACGTGACCAAGGGCGATGGCGCGCGTGCGCTTGAATCCTACAACCATGCGCTGGATCTGCGCCGGAGCATGGGAGACCGCAAGGGCGAGGCCACTATTCTCGCCATGGTGGCCAAGCTGCAGCGCGCCGAGGGCAACCACCGCAGCGCACTGGACGCGTATTTCCACGCGCTTGAGTTGAGCAATGCTGTGGGTGACAAGACCGCCGAGGCGAATACCCTCACGCAGATTGCCAACGAGTTTCTGGCGCTGGGCGAGAAACCGCGCGCGCTCGACGCGCTGGGCCAAACGCTTGCCGTGCGCCGCGCCGTGGGCGACCGCGCCGGCGAGGCCGCTACCCTCTCCACCATGGGCAATATCCAGCAGAGCATGAGTGAGAGCGAACAGGCGCTGGAGAATTACAGCCAGGCGCTTGAAATCCGCCGCAGCCTGGGTGATCGCACAGGCGAGATGGCGCTGCTCCAGCGCATTGCTTACATTACGCAGGCCAAGGGCGAGGCCGAACAGGCAATTGACATCTACGGTCAGGTTGTGCAATTGGCGCGCGCGCTGAACGATAAGGGGACCGAAGCCCTGGCGCTTACTGCGATCGGCGGTATTTACGGCGCACGCAATGAGCGGCCGCAGGCCGTGGAGGTCTTTGCACAGGTGCTTGAGGCGCGCCGCGCCATGGGCGACAAGGCCGGCGAGGCTGTCACCCTTTACAACCTGGGCGTTCTCTATGTGGGCGCGGGCGAAACGCAGCACGCCACCAACGCGTTTGAAGCGGCGCTGCCGTTGGCGCGTGAGGTGGACGACAAGGCCACTGAAGCGACAGTGCTGGGCTCGCTGGGCATGTTGAGCATGCGCGCCGGCGAAAGCCGCAAGGCGCTTGAGAACTTCAACGCGGCGCTGCCACTCTTCAGAAGCCGCGGTGACCGCTCGGGCGAGGCGCTGACACACAATCACCTGGCCCACGTACACCGCCAGATGGGCGACTATCGCCAGGCGATTGAGGAAAGCAAGCATGCCCTGCGCATGCGCAAGACAGACGGCAACATCGACGGCGAGGCCGCCACGCTGGTAACGCTGGGCAGCATTTACAAGGCCAAGGGCGAACTGAACCGCGGCATCCAGAGCCTCGAGGAGTCGCTTCCCCTGCTGAAGGAAACCGGCAATATTGCCGTGGAGGCGACGGTGCGCGGTAATTTGGCGCAAATGTACCTGACCACGGCCGACCTGAATCTGGCACGCGAAAACATCGCCGAGGCTGTGCGCCTGGCGCGTCGTGCGCAGAGCCCCAATGTCGCGCGCTATGAGGAGTTTGAGAACGATCTGATTCGGCGCACGCCTGCGGTGGGCTGATTGTGCAGAAGGCGATGAGTGGACGCCCGGCCCACATGAGGCCGGGCGTTTGATTTCATGGCAAGCCGCGCGTGGGAACAATTCGTCCTGCTTTCCCTTTACCACCGTGCGCTTGCACGATTTTATTGCGCCAGGACGTTGCGGCGACAGGCAGCGCCGAGCAGCTACTCGTCACCGCAGGTGAACAGGTTCCTGTGCCCTTCACGCTCCCCTTCGCCCCAGCGCAGATTGACGACCGCTTCAGCGACAACGTCTCGGCGCGGATTGAAGTCGACGAACGCCGACGTGATTCAGCGACACGCTGATTCCCGTCAACGCGCGCGGCGCCCCCACGGACAACGTCTTAATCATGATCGTCGCCGTGCAATAGGTGGGCAAGACCCAATCTGCAAACAGAGAGCGGGGAGCCGGCCGGCTCCCCGCTTTGATTGCCCCTGCCGTCGACAGCAGGCCGCAGGGTAATCGGCGGCCAATAGGGCGCGTCGAAGACGGCGCTGCAGCGTCTACAATGGTAGAACGGTGAACACTGCCTGCTATGCCCGCGCGTCGCGCCGGCACATTGTCCCCGAAAGTGGCTGAAAGGAGCCGTCTCATGTTGGAGAATCGCCCCAAACTTGCTGCGTGGAGCTTCGCAGTGGCGCTCATGGCTCTGCTTCTGGCCGCCTGTGCGCCCGTCAACGCGACACAAAGCCTGGCGGGCAGTTCGCAATATGACGGCACATTGGGCGGCGCGGTCAACATTCGCACGCGCGAGGCGTTGCCTGCGGGTGCGCGCGTCGAAGTCCAGTTGATTGATCGCAGCGCACCAGGCGCGCCCCTTGCCCAGCAGACCCTCGTCACGCAAGGCGGTCAGCCCCCCTACCCCTACCTGCTTGCGTATGACGCCCAGGGGATTGACTCCGAAAAGCGCTACGGCGTCGTGGCGACAATCTACGACGCCGACACCGTGCTCTACTCCACGTCGCAGCCGGCGGCCGTCCTTACCTATGGCGCGCCAGCCAGCCGTGCTGACTTGACGCTGCAGAAGGGCGAGGTGCTCTTCGTTCCGGTGACGGCGGGCGTCTTGCGCGGTGGCGTCGTCTACGCAGGCAGCGAGACACTACCCACCGGCTCCGAGGTGGTGGTGGAGCTCGTCAACCGCTCGCGCTCGCCCCTTGAAGTGGTTTCCACGCAACGTGTGGACGCTGGTGGTGTCGCGCAGCCCATCCCCTTCAACATCACATACGATCCCGCGGGCATCAGTGAGGCCGATGTCTATGCGCTGGCCGCGCGCGTCACCGTCAACGGCCTCGTGCGCTACCTCATGGTCAATCCAGTGAATGTGCTTACAGGCGGTGCGCCCTCTGATAACCTCGAACTGGTGCTGCGTCCCGCCGACGAGCGCACTGGCGCGGCCGCAGCGACCGCGCGCGGCGCAGTCGTCAGCGGTGTGGTCGACCTGGGCACCGTGGAACCTGTCGCCGCCGGCACGGTGATCCACGTGGAGATTGTGGATACGGCCAACCCGGATGACATCTTCGCCCGGCAGGAAATTAATGCGGCCGGGTTGGAGAACCCCGTTCCCTTCTCGGTGCCGCTGGTGAAGGAAGTGCAGGAGGGCGCGGAATACACAATTCAGGCGCGTGTCCTTGTGAACGGCGAGCTTCCCTACAAGCAGCGACTGCCCCAGCCGGTTCTCCAGAGCGGCGTCTCCGAAGCCAGCGTCTATCTCGATGCGTCCAAGCCGCCGCCGCCGCCCCTCACCGGCACAATGACGGGCACGGTGACCTATAGCGAGGATATTCCTCTGCCAATTGATGCCTATGGCGTCATCGAACTCTACTATGAAGAAGACGGTCTGCCCATAATGACGGCGCAGCAGCTCTTCTTCCCCGAAGCGGGCAAGCCCCCATTCGACGTGGTCCTCTACTATCCGGTGGATGTGATTGACCGCACGCAGCCCTACACCTTTACAGCGCGCATTTTGGTGGAGGCAATGAACTGGTTCACGGGCAAGGGCGTGCCGGTGCTTTACGGCGACGAGCCGATAATGAGCGGGGCCGAGATCGAACTGACCGCCACAGAGGAACTCCTGCAGCAGCTTGCCGATGAGGCAGCGCTTGCCACGGAGGTGGCCGCCACGGCCACGGCCGAAGCGCAGCCCTTTGAGGAGCCGGGTGCAGAGAGCACTGAAGCGGCCTTGCCGGAGGTGGACGTGACGCCCGACGCTGAGGCGACGCCTGAGGCCGAAGTGACGGCTGAGGTTGAGGCGACACCCGAGCCGGCAGCCGAAACAGCGGGTACGGAAGCACCGGCGGCCGCGCCGCCCGTTGCCACGACGCAGGGTGTCCCCGCGACGCCGCTGGAAGAAGGCGAGTACCTGCTCGTGTTGGGCACGTTGCTGCTGCCCACCAACGCTGACCTGCCTGCGGGCGCCGTGGCGAAGGTGCAGGTCCTCGACGTTTCCACATCACCCTTTACGCTCGTCACCGAACAGTCGGTTGATGCGGGTGAAGGGCCGCCGCCGATCCCCTTTGACCTCGCCGTGCCGGTGGATGCCGCAACAGACCTGGGCGTGTATGCGCTCGATGCCCGCATTCTCGTGGATGGCAAGGTGCTTTGGCAGGCGGCGGGTTTGACGCCCCTGCTGGGCGCCGACGGCCCTCGCAACGACCTCGAGGTCGAGCTTGAAGCTGCCGAGGCGGGGACGGCGGCGCCCAGCTTTGCCACCCCCGGCCCCCGCCCCACGGCCGCCCCCACGCTCATTGCCACACCCGTGCCAACCGAAATGCCCACTGCGGTGGCGCAGCCGACGGAGGCGCCCGTTGCGTTCCCCAGCGCCACATCGACCGTCGAGCCGGCCGCTCCTGCCGCCCCAGCAGCCCCGGCCGCGACGGTGATTCCGGCGACGGACAGTCTCCCTGCAGGGTCGGTTACCGGTGTGGTGAGCGCGGCTGACGCAAGCCTGCTGCCACGCGGCGCGACGGTTACGGCGCAACTGCGCAAGGGTTCGGGCGCCGGCGCCGAAATTGTGGCCGAAGCTGTTGAGACCGTCGCTTCTTCAGGCGACCCTGTCAACTTCACGCTGGCCTACCCGGCGGGCGCAATTGATCCGAACGCGACTTACAGTGTGGCGGTGCGAGTGACGCTCGACGGCGCGCCGCTCTGGCTCACGGGGCGCGGCTTCCCGGTGCTCACCAAGGGCGCGCCTTCTACGGTTGAGGTGGAGATCCGCTGATGCGCGGCACGGTTGTGCCATGAAGTCAGCCACGCTGGTTTACGTGCGCGAGCGCGGGCGCACGCTGATGGTGCGCCGTGTGAAGAATGCGCACGACATGCACGCGGGCAAGTGGAGCGGGCTGAACGGCAAGCTCGAGTCAGGTGAGACGCCTGAGATGTGCGCCGGGCGTACATTGTGGGAGGAGAGTGGCCTTGTTGCCGAAACGCTCGAGTGGCGCGGCCTGCTAACCTTCCCGGCCTTTGCGCAAGGCGAGGACTGGATTGCATTTGTCTTCGTGGCGCGCGCGACCAGTGGCGCACTCATTGATTCGCCCGAAGGCAATCTGGCATGGATTCACGACAGCCAATTCCTCACGTTGCCGCTGTGGGCAGGAGACCGCATCTTCCTGCACTGGCTCGATCGCGAACCATTCTTCTCGGCGCGTATCACGTTCGTGGATGGTGACCTGCACGCGTGGGACGCGAATTTCTACGGGCCTGGTGGCGCACTGGTAAGGCGTGAATCCAGCCAGGCGCAGACTGCCGCGGAAGAGCCTGCCGGCAGCTCATACCGCTACAGCGTGGCCGAAGACAGCTACTGCTGGGTGTGCGGCGGGGCGGTTGCCAAACGGCACTGCAAAATCACCTGCCTCGAGTGCGGCTTCATGCGCGATTGCTCCGACCCATGATGTGGGTGGACGCGCTATATGTAGAAAGGGAAGGGGCCGGGGGCCCCGACACCGGCCCGGGCCCGAATTTGTGAATGGGGGGTTAAGTACCCGGGGGGGGG
>CAYJNV010000107.1:5996-7738 GCA_964370975.1 uncultured Caldilineaceae bacterium
CCCTTTCTTTTGCCCCCCGGCCCGCGCCCGCCGACCCCCCCCCCCCCCCCTTCCCTTTATTGCAGATTGGGGTAATCAGTCGCCGGGTTGGGCCGACGTGAGCGGCTTCCCGGTCACGGGATCGAAGGGGTTGCCTGAGGCAGGGTCCAGCGGAAAGCCGGTTACGGCGTCGAAGAGCGCGCCGGTCACAGGGTCCACAATCGGGCCCGAGAGGGGCAGCGGTGCGGCTATGGGGTCGGGTGCGGTGGCGCTAGCCGCCGTGGTGAAGCCGCCGCCAGTGCGCGTGGCGGGTGAAGTGGGCGCGATGCGGCTCTGGGGCGCGTCTTCCGTTGCGGGAGTCGTATTGGTTTGCTGCACGGGAGTGGCAGCGGGCTCGGGCGCTGGTATGCCGCCATCACAGGCCGAGCCGTCCTTGCGGTAGGCATCGGCCATGGCAGGCTCGTCCCACACGTTGGCAACGAGCTCGCGCACGCGCGCGGGGTTGGCGATAATCAATACCTGCGCGCCGCCTGCGGTGGTATAGTCCTTCAGGTCTTTGAAGGTAAGGCCGCCGGCACGAACATCCTCAGGCTTGAGACTCACGCCGAATTGCGCCAGGCCGATGATGTCAAAAAGACTCAGGTCCGTGGAGATTGTATCGCGGAAGGCGGCGTAGAGTTGCGGCAGGCGCATAATGGCGTTTGTACTCAGGATCTGCTCACGCAGCGCCCAGATGATGGCGCGCTGGCGCGACGAGCGGCCGATGTCCGTCTCGCGCAGGCGCAGGCGTGCAAACCAGTAGGCGTCCTGGCCGTCCAGATGATTGAGTCCGGCCGGCAGCGTGAAGTTGGTCCACGCATTGGTGTTGAGGTTGAGAATCGGCTCGGAGAAGGGGCAGTCGAGGTACACATCGACGCCGCCCATTGCATCCACGAACTGGATGAAGCCATCCATCTGAATGCGCACCCAGTGCTGCGTGCTGACGCCGAGTTGATCTTCGAGGATTGACGAAACGAGCGCGGGGCCGCCACCGTCGGGCGTGCGGCGCTCGCCCATATAGTCGGCCTGGTTGATGCGCCCCCAGCCGTAACCGGGGATTTGCACATAGAGGTCGCGCGGCACGCTGAAGACGGCTGCGCGCGCGCCCGAACGATCAAGGCCGATGACCATAATCGAGTCGGTGCGCCACGATCCACCCTCGGCACGTCGATCGGTGCCCAAAACAAGGTAATTCTCGGATGTAGCCCAGTCGAAGGGTGTGCCGCCGTCGGTTTGCACGTGTGCGCGCGGCGCATTGGGGTCGGGCGTAGGCGTGGGGAGTAGCGCTGCGGCTGCGGCCTCGGCTGCAGCCACCTTCTGCGCGTGCTCAATCTCGATGGCGGTGACGAGTTGCCCGGTGCGCATGGGCGCAAGTGGCGGTGCGGGCGCACCATCGCTCGCGAGCAGCGGAAAAGTGCCATTGACGGAGGCGCCGGCTGCCGGGTAGGAGACATCCAATGATCGACTTGTGGCGTTGGTGAGCGTTTCCGCTGCACCCTGTGCGTTGATCGTGGCAATCGGGGCGTCGAGTGGCGCGTAGAGGCGCCCCGCAGCTACATCCTCGGCAAGGGGTGCTGTACAGGAGATGACAAGCGCGGTAAGCAGCGCAAGTACGAGTGCGCTTGCGTACCGGCCATTGAGGCGCGACATGATTGTGACCATAGGGAGGCGGCGAAGGTGGCTGCGATGAAGGCGGCGATGTATGCGACGATGTATGCGACGAT
>CAYJNV010000107.1:7838-13251 GCA_964370975.1 uncultured Caldilineaceae bacterium
CGATGTATGCGACGATGTATGCGACGATCTGTGCGACGAACTGTGCGACGAACTGTGGTCTTGCTGACGTACTGGGGAGTGTCGATGCTCCCCAGTGGGCGCGCAATTGAGTGCAAATCAGTAACCTGCTGAACAATCCCGCTCGAGCCCAGCGGGGCGGCGTGGGAGCGGTTGCCGCTATGGGCACTTCTGCAGTGTATTGGTGTCGATGAAGGGTTCGCGATCGAAGACCTTCTGCACCTCGATGCGAATGGCATCCCAGTCGGCCTTGAAGATCCACATATTGCCTGCGTAACCCTGCTGCACGAGCGGGTAGCCGATCACCTCACCGGTAATCTGCTCCCTTTCGAGCGCTATTGCAGAGCGCACCACCTTGAGGGCGGCGACGACGCCCATATCCGTCTGCACCGAGTCGCTGACTGCATTGTACAACGCGGGCAACCGGGTGAGGATATTCTCGTTGAGCACCTGGTTGCGGATTGCCCAGATGAAACGCTGCTGGCGACGTGCGCGGTCGAGGTCGCCCCCTAGTCGGCGGCTGCGTACATAGACGAGCGCCTCGTCACCACTCAACCGCTGGATGCCGGGCTTGACGTTAAGGACCACATCCTCAATCTGGAAGTAGTCGTAGTAGGCGCAGTCGATGTCCACTTCCACGCCGCCCAGGGCGTCCACGAGCTTGACGAAACCGGCGAAGTCGAAGCGCACCCAGTGATCGATACGGATGCCCATCTTCTCTTCGATGATGGATGCGAAGAGCGCGGGGCCACCGCCTCCCGGTTCATCCTTCTCGCCCAGGTAATCGATCACGTTGATCTTGTTGGGCTGGTGGCCGGGGATGACGTCGATGTAAATGTCGCGCGGGATGGATATCACACCGGCACGGCCGCCGGCCTCGTCGAGCGCGACGATCATCATCACGTCGGTGCGCCAGTTTGGCGTATCTGGACGGCGGTCACTGCCAAGTACGAGGATGTTCGTGGTATGGTCGAGCGGGCGACCGTCGTCGGGGGCTGCGGCGGGCGCAGCGGGTGCGCTGGCGGCCAACTGTGCATTGGGCGCTGCAGCCAGTTTATGCGGATCCACCGTCGTCTCGGCCACCTGCACCAGCGCGGAGACCGCAGCCACTTCCTCGGCGGAAGCGGCAGAACCGACAGCCACAGGCGCGTCAACGCCACCGGCCTCGCCCTGGGGTTTGCTCCCGCAGGCAATCAGCAGGTTCGACAATATGAGCAAGATGGAGAAGAGGGTCAGGATGCGCGCACGGCGGAGGGGGCGCGCCGGCGCGTTGTCAGTTGTTGTGGGCGATGTAGACACGATGAACTACCTCCAATGGGACCTTAGCGCAGTGGCAGCAGTGAGGGCGGGCACGCGTCGGCTCCGGTGCTGCACCTACTATACCTGAAATGCACACTTGCAGCAACTACGTGGCGGCGGCTGACAGGTGGCTGCGGCCTCAACCAGCCCGGCCACGATGAACCTACAATCTGGTTGAGAGGCGTGCAAAGGCTGCGGCGATCTCCTCATACAGCGCTACGCTCTGCGCGTAGTGATACGTGCGCGCTGCCAGAAATTCGTCCAGCCCGCGCCCGCCCGCTTGCGTGTAGCGAAGCGCCTGGTGAGCCAGCTCGAGCTTGTCGGCGTCGCGCACAAGGCGCGCTTCCGGGCTTGCATCGGCCGCGTACTCCTCCCACAGGACCAGCCATTCGTTGCCGGCGGGCAGCGCCGCAGAGATTGTGCCCATTGCCGCGCGCTCTGCGCCGTGCTTCACGGCGGCGCTCAACGCCGCCGTGGTGCGGTGGGGTAGGTCGGTGACAATGCTCTCGGCGAGGTCATGCACCAGGGCAATGCGCAGCACGCGGCTCATGTCGAGCGGCTCTGCCAACTGCGCCGCCGCCGGATCGCGATTCACCGCCTCGGCCAAAGCAAGTGCAAGCAGCGCCGTGGCAAAGGCGTGGTCCGCCACGCTCTCGGCGGGCGAGATACCGGCCAGCAGCCAGCCCATGCGCGGCAGCCGCTTGAGGTCGTTGACATGGTCGAGCAGCGAAAGTAGCGTCATGGAAGGTCATTGCCAAAAGAGAATGACAGGGCGACGCGGCCGCCGCCCTGTCATTTGCCAGGTCAATGCAGTTGACTTAGGTGCCGGCAACTAGCCGTAGACCTGGTAGGTGGGCTTGGGAGCCGGCGCGTAATTGATGCCGCCGGTGCTCGTGCCCATGTAGATTGTGCCTGCGGCAGGTGCGCCCGGCTTGGCCTGCAATGCTTCGGCCACGGGCGCCTCCAGCGGCTGGAGTTCCGACTCAGGCAGCGGCTGTGCGGCCTTGCGGCGCGGCCAGGCAAGCTTGAAGTTGAAGTACTTGCGCTTGCTGGCCGATGCCACGTCGGCGGCGGTGACGGGTGCGGGCACGGCCGCGAGCCTGGTAGCCGTCAGCGGAACGGGCACGAAGCCCTTGGAGACCTGAGCGGGCGGAACTGTGGCTGTCACCGAGGCCTTCTTGGGCTGGGAAGCGGGCGCCGCCGCGGCGATCGGGGCCGGGACGGGTGTGCCGACCGTGGCCACCTCCAGGGGTTGCTGCTGTACTTCGGCGAGCACTGCCTCGCCCGCCTTGGCCTTGCGTCGGAACGTGCGTTTGGCCTTGGGAACCGAGGCACGCGCCGGGCGATCCTGCATCAGCTCACGCCGCTGGTAGAAGATACCGGCAACCAGCAGCACCAGGTAGAACCACGGCCCTGAAGCGGTTGGTAGCCCATTGAGCTGGCTCATGCCCGCAATCGTGATGAGGCCGCCGGCAAATGCGGTGAGCACCACGAGCGCCCAATCGAGCGCAAAGTAGAGCAGCACGCCTCCCATCAAACCGCCCACGGCCGCAACCGCCCATTGCGCCCACCCAACCATTTCGTAGTGGCCGCCTGCCCACCAGGCCAGCAAGCCGGTGGCAACTGCGCCCACGAAAATGGTGCCGGCGCGCTGCACGATCAGCGCGACGCCGGCGAAGGTGAGTGCGACGCCAAGGCGCACGAACTCGTTGAACGGTGCAACGGCCGCCGGCAGCACCGGCAGCAAGAAGTCACTTACATAGAGGCCCAGCAGAAAGCCAACGGCCGCGACGAAGACCCAAAAGAACTTGCGGCCAAAGAAGAGAGAGATGATGCCGCTGACGAGGACGAAGACGGGTGTCAGCAGCGCGAGGATGGTGGTGATGGAGCCAAATACACCGGCAACAAAATCCCAGATGGCAGTCATGGTGGCGTTGTCCTTGCGATGAAGAGTGTGATGAAATCCGGGCGACGATGGGACAGCCAACGTGTTCAGTTGTAGAACCATTGTAATTGAACCGGCAATCGGGCGCAAGTATGAAAATTGAGCGTGGGGCGTGGGCGATCGGGTTCCCGTGCAGCCGCACCGACCTGCCGACTGCCGATGCCCCGCATTTACCCAAACCGGAGCGGCGCGGGTTGGTCCGGCTCGCGCGCAACGCCGACTTCGTAGGCGCCTGTGCCGCGCGGGCTGAAGTGGCGCACGCGCAGCGTGTAGCGGCCCGGCGTCAGTGACGTGAGAATGCGCGACGCGAGGCCGCGCCCGCTGTCATCATCCTTGGCCACCATGCGCGTATCCGTGTCGGGGCCAAAAATGCTGATCACCGTGTCAATGCGACCGTAGGTCTCAATGCGGTAGGTGCCAATGCGGTCCACATCAAAGTGGAAGGTGTCCATCGACCCCATCTCGCCAATTGAGGCATTCACGCGCTGGCCATTGGTTGGCAGCACGGGAATCGGCCGGGTCTTGAAAGGATAGAGAATGCCCGCGTACTTCTTGTCCGTCTCGGAGGGGACCTTGTTCCAGCCCACCTCTTGGGTCGGGTCGGTGAGGAACTGTCCCGGAATGGGGTAGAGCATAATCGACGCGGGGTCGTACTCGCTGAATTTTGTGAGGTCGGCGCTGTAGCGGGTGAAGACATTGATGTCCACTTGCTCGTGCGTCCAGTAATTGGGCGCACCCTGGTAGTAGTCGTAGACGGCCTTCTTGTTCCACGGAATCGCTGCGCAGGGGTTCTGGTGCTCGTGAATCATGGCCAGCGTATGGCCAAATTCGTGGGCGACCACGCGCGCGTACTCGTCCTGCGGCGTGTCGCCATCAAGCCAGCCGAAGTTGATTGTTGGTTCGTCCGGGGGTACGGCGAGGCAGTCGGTGCCGACATATGACCACGAGCCGCGATACTTGAAGGAGATACGAATCTCGGCATTGGGGTCGCTGCCGAACTCGAACTTGAGGTTGGCGTACTTTTCCCACGTCTTCGCCAGCGGCACGCAGCGGTCGGCAATGCGTGGGTCGCCATCGAGAAAACGCACGCGCAGCACACGCCCCGGTTTCCAGAGCTTGCCGGTGAGCGCGGCAATTTGCAGCTCGCTCACGAGCACGCCGGGCATCAACTCACGCGCCGAAAGCTCGACGGGTGCGTTCTGGGGATTCTCGCGGATTGAAAGCTGGGCCGCGATCAGCGTGGCATCGGGTGGCAGCTCGCGGTCAATACACGCACGGGGGGGCGTCATGGGACAAGTCCTTGTCGGCGGCGATGATGTTGCAATGGTTTCCAGTGTGCGCTGGCGCGCAGCGGGGTTGTTGCGCTTGCGCTACATTATAGACCCCACGCAAAGACACGCGCAAGCCGCTGCTCCGCACCGGTTGCGTATGCAGCGTCCCCCACGTATATTCTGGCAATGGAGGCGCGATGGTGATGCGAATGACCCAGTCAGACAGGCACATACGCGCTGCACTGATTACCACCCTGCTTGTTGGCGGCTGCTTGGTCGTCATGCTGGCCGCCATGGGGCCGGCGCGCGCACAGACATCGCCAATTGTTGCCTACTTCACCGATAATGTTGCGGCCACTGTCATTACCACAACGGCGACGCCGCTGGAAGCGGCGCTTCTCGACCTTCTCAACGCGTCGATGACTTCCATCGACGCAGCAATCTACGACTTTAGTCGCGAGTCAATTCGCGATGCGCTGATTGCCGCGCACGCACGCGGCGTTGCAGTACGCGTGGTGGGCGATAATAAGGCGCGCGGCGCGCTTGGCTCACGCGCGAATTTCGACATGCTGGAGGCCGCCGGCATCCCCGTGGTGGTGGATGGCGTGGTGCCGACCGCGACATTCGCCCTGGCGCAGATGCCTGTCGAACTCTTCGCCGCTGCGCCCGACGAGACGCTGCAGAGCCTGATCATGCACGACAAGTACTTCATTGTGGACAAGCGCTGGGTGTGGACCGGTTCCGTGAACATGAGCGATTCGGACATCACACTCAATCACAACAACGCGCTGGAGATCGACAGCCCGGCGCTGGCCGCGCTCTATCAGGGCGATTTTGACCAGATGTTTGGCGGCGCGTTTGGCACCGACAAGGTCGCGGT
>CAYJNV010000108.1:0-10406 GCA_964370975.1 uncultured Caldilineaceae bacterium
ATTCTCCGCCGCATTATCGTTTTCCTTGTTGTTGCTTTTCTTTGCGAACCTTTGCGTCTTTGCGCCTTCGCGTCGCAGGTCTGCTGTTACGCTGCTTCGGGCTTGCGCAGGCCGAAGTCCTCCAGCAGCCAGTTGACCCAGTTGGCCACACGCTGCGGCGTTTGCGCAGCCTGGTTGTCCTCGTCCAGGAAGAGCCCCATCAGCACATTGTCGTAGACGCCGCGCGAATACTCGAATTGATAGCTATCGTCCATGGGCATCCACCCACAGGGCTCGCCGCCGAGGTCGATGATCTTCTCGCTGAGAATGCCAATGGAATCGTTGAAGCTATTGGAATAGCCGAATTGGTCGCCGCAGCCAAAGACGGCCACCTTGCGCCCATGGAAGTTGATGTTGTTGAGCGACGGGAAGACGATGGCCCAATCGTCCTGCAGTTCGCCGATATTCCAGGTGGGGCAACCGAAGATGAGGTACTTGTAGCTGCCCATGGTGCTGAGGTTGTTCATCGCAACCACCTGCACATCTACATCACCGATGCCAGAGGCGTTGATTTCAGCCTTGATCATGAGGGCCGCACGCTCGGTTGCGCCCGTGCTGCTGCCAAAGAAGATGCCAATCTTGTCCGCCATGATCCCCGCCTGCTCTGTTGCGCCGGGCCGTCCGGCAAAGGTGCTTCGATTCTAGCATTCAGTGCCGCCTCGGGCAAAACAGGTTGTTCAACGCAGGGTGATTTGGCTGAGCGCGCCATAGACGCGCGCACCCTCTACGGGCGCACCAAGCCACACCGAGGCCGAGCGGCTGTCGGACTGGGCAGCCAGCGCGCTGCCCAGTGGCGCGCCCACGACGCCAATGAAGGCATGGCTGCGGCGGAAGTGGTCGAGGCCATCCGGCGCGACGCCGGCGCCACCCAGCGCAGCAATCGCGTCCCACGTCAAGTGGTGCGACGCTTCGTCGGCCACCGCGCCCATGATGACTGTTCCGGGTTGCCAACTGCGCAGCCATGTGGCCATGCGCGCCGCCTCGGCCTCATCGGCAAATGTGTCGAAAGCGGCCGCGTCCAGGAGCGCGCCCTGTGCATTCAGCGCGGCCAGGTTGAAGCCGCGCGTGCCGGGCGCAACGTTGAACCCGTTCACCCACAGCTGCGCAAAGTTGCCCGTTGGTTCGCCCGCACTGCGCGCAAAGAGGGCGACGCCGGCGGGCAGGTTGACACCCGTGCTGCCAATGGGCGCGGGCTCGGTTGCGAGCGACTGCACAGGCGCGCCGTCACCGCCAAAGCGCACCTCAACCACGTCCATCAGGGCAGTTGCCAGCCCGGGCGGCACAACGTAAGCATTGCCTTCGGCGGTGGACGGCAAGGCGCGTAGGGGCACGCCGCCCACGCGCACTTGCGGCTGCGCGCCTGCCGACGGGGGCGAGAGGGTGAGTAGACCACCCGCATCGGGCAGGGGAAGCAGCAGCGTGGCGCGGCTGCGATTTGCATGGCGCGTGTTCGCACCGCGTGCGGATGACCACCCCTCGCCCAGGAACGCAAAGGCGCTGTCGCGTCCCTCAGGACCCGCCAGCGCAAAGGTGCGCGGCGCTGTGGCGGCGGCCGGGGCAGCCACGACGCGGTAGAGACGGATGGTCTCGGGAGCGCCGCTCCAGTCTAGCTCGCTACGCCGCTCCACCAGTTGCAGCGGCAGCGCCTGCTCCACGAAGCGGATGAGCGGGGCGGTCGCCTTCTCCTCGTGGAGCGTCACCCACGCAACGCCCAGGTCGGCAAGTTCCTGTGCCGCCAGGGGCTTGTGGCGTTCGATGAGCGCATCCACCTGCGCCGACATTTCTTCGAGACCGGGCTGGTCGCTGTTCATGAGCACAATCAGGTCACCCAGTAGCGGGTGCTCGGTGTAGTACTGGAACGTCTGCGGCGGGTTGCGCGAGGTGTTGCCACCCAGGCGGGGCCTGCCGTGCGCCGTCTGCCGCCACTGCTGCATCATGATGAGGATGTCGGATCGGCCGAGGACGCGCGCGCCGTTGCGCCAGCCCGTGGGCAATTCAAGCAGTGCGCCGTCGCCCGGCTCTTGCGCAAGCACCTGGTATATGGAGGGGATGCGGAAATCGCTCAGCGGCAGCGGCACGGAGATGGCTTCGAGCGTGATTACGGCGACAACGCCCATGGTGAGCAGCGCCCCGTTCCATGCGCGGGCGATTCGCTGCCGTTCGAGCAGGGCCAGGAGGCCCGCCGCCATCAGCACGCCTGCACACAGCAGCAGCGGCACGCCATAGCGGCTGGGGTAGCGGTTGCCGTTGAAGAAGGGGAGCAGGTTCACCAGCGCAAAGGGGCCCGGAATCGCGAGGTCGCGCCCCATCCAGCGCAGCGAGGGGCCGAGGCTCAGCGCCCAGAAGCCCAGCGTGGCCGCGCCCCAGAAGAGCGCCTGGCCGCGTGCTCGCTGCCAGAGCCAAAAGAGTCCTGCAACGGCCATCAGCAGAGCTACGTAGCCCAGGAAGATTTGCTGCCCCTTGTCGTTGGGGAAGGGGAGCGTGGCCACCCACTCGCCCACCCACGGGTGCAGCCGCGTGGGGAAAAGGAACCCGGCCAGGTCGGCGCTGTAGAGATCGGCAAAGCCGCCGCCGCTGCCAAAGAAATCACCTTCACGCGCCATATCGGGCAGCATGGCAGCCAGGTAGGGAAGCATGCCCGCCACAAAAAGCGTCCCCATCAAGGCAAAGCCTGCTGTCAGCGGACGCAACCGCTTCCTGTCACGCACAATGAGTGCCAGCGCCGCGAGGCCCGCCAGCGCGACGAAGAGCAAGAGGAACGAGGCATAGGTCAGCTCGGCCCACGCCTGCAGCACGAGAAAGAGCGCCGCCAGCGCGCCTGTGCGCAGCGCGGCTGGCATCGAACGTACGCGCAGCAGCGCCACCAGGTAGAGCGCACAGAAAGGCAGCCACTGGCTCGACATGATGTTGTACTGCCCCAGTGCGGCGTAGAAGAGTTTGGGCGCGGCGAATGCGTAGAGGAAGCCCGCCGCGAAGGCGGCGGCGTGGAGCGGCCACCCTTCGGCAGCGGCAGCGAAGGGGGCAAGAACGCTGCGCACCAGCAGGTAAACGCCGTAACCGCCCAGCACATAGCTCGCAATCACCAAGAGGTTGACAGCGGGCACAAGCCCAAACGCCGCCTGCAGCGGGATGCTGATGAGACCGTTGAGGGGCGTGAGCGTGTAGAAGGCGAGGTTGATCTGGATGGGGTGAAACATCCAGCCCATATGGAAGATGTCGGGCCGAAGCTGGTCGACAAGGCGCGCCTTGATCCACCAGAGGTTCCAGGCAAGCGCGGGGTCATCAATGCCGTCGCCGGGGACGTGCGTGGTAAAGTGGCGTGCAAGTGGCCAGGTGAGCAGCAGCGCGCCTACCGTGTAGGCCAGCAGCACGACAAGAGATACATTGACGCAAAGACGCAAAGGCGCAGAGGAACGCAAAGAAAAACAACAACAAGAAACATCTTCGCTTGTTGTTGCCTTTCTTTGCGTTCCTTTGCGCCTTTGCGTCTTTGCGTCGTCTTTCATCGTTGGTGCGAGGTCAGGGTGTGAACGTGCCTGCGGGCGTGGGCAGGTCAATCTGCTGGACAAGCGTTCCCCACAGCACACGTGCGTTGAGCGCAAGCTGCGGGTTGCTCTCCTGGGCAAGCTGGTAGGTCTTGTCCAGGTATTCCAGTGCCATTGCCCTATCGCCCAGTGCCACGGCGGTGCGTCCCACGGCGAAGGTGGCTTCGGGGTTCTCGGGGGCCATGCGCAGCGCCTCCTGCGCCGCTGCGAACGCCTGGGTGCTTTCCAGCGCACGGCTGTAGATTTCGCTGCGCAAGAGCCAGTAGCGAATGGGTTCGCTCTGCGTCAAACGCTGCACATCGGCAAAGGCTGCGGCCGCACGCACCGGGTCATTGTTCTTTTCGGCCAGCACAGCCACCCAGGCCGCGAGTTCGGGTTCGTCGGGCCACTGCGCATAGCCATCTTCCGCAACCTGCAGCGCGCTCGTCCACTCTTCCTGGGCGATGTGCGCCTCGATCGCGTTTTCGGCCGTAATCATTGCCACTGCACGCGGGTCCGGCGGAAAGACATAGGTCATCACTACGTACATGATGGCCAGCACGGCCACAATGCCCGCGAGGATGGCCACGATTTGCAGCAGCGTCTTGCGCACGCGGGCCGATTGTACATGGTCGGCCTGCCACCAGGGTGCATCTGCAGGCGGATGGGCGGCGCGCAGCACGTCCATGCCGCCGGGCACTCCCGCGGCGGCGCGCGCCAGCGCCTGCGGGTGCGATTCGAGCCGGCGCTGCAGGTTGTCAAAGCGCACCATTTCCGAGCGCACGTCCATGCCCTCAGCCTCAAGTCGCGCCAGATCAGCGGCGGCTGCGTCCATGCCGGTGAGCAACGCTTCGATGGTTGCAGACGAAGGCTTGACTGCGCCCTTCTCCAGCGCAACCAATTGCGCACGCACCGTCACCGCGGCATTCTGCACGTTGCTTTCAACCGACTGCGCCATGCTTCACCATTCTCCAAGTTGCTGCAAACGGTGCGCACTTGCCTCTGCTAGTCATCGAACTCTTCTTCTTCGCCGACATCGCTCGAGGTGATGCCCGCGGCTTCTTCTTCTTCGCGCTGAATTTCGCGGAAGACTCGGTTGATGCCGGACTTGATCTGGCTTTCGATCTTCGCCTTGCGTTCGGGCGGCACCGGAAACCACTCGAGCATTTCGCCCACAAGGCCGCTCTTGGTCTCGTTCTTGTTCTTGCCTTCGGTGTAGAAGTCGCGCACGCGCCCGCGCATGAACTCGATGTATTCGCCGACGCGGAAGGTCGCTTCGGGACCTACAATCGGGCCATGGCCGGGCACAAGCACCTCTGCGCCCAAATCGCGCACAAGTTCAAGCGCGCGAATCCACTCCAGTGTGTTGCCTTGCGCCATGTAGGGGTGCTGGTCCACCCACAGGATGTCGCCCACGAAGCAGACGCTCTCCTCGGGCAGCCAGACGATGCTGGTGGCGGGGGTGTGGCCACCCACGTAAATGAGTTCCACGCGCCGATCACCGTAAAGGAGCGTGGCGCGGTTTGTGAAGGTAACGTGCGGCGTCACGATGACGATGTTGTTGAGCTGGGCCTGGATTTCCGGCTCGCGCTTGAAGGAGTTGCGCACGCGCTCCTTGAAGTTCTCGGTGTAGCCCGACATCTCCTTGAAGGCGCGCTCATGTGCAATTACCTTGACGGGCATGAAGTACTGGTTGCCCAACGCGTGGCCGCGGTGGTGGTCCGTGTTAATCATGAAGAGAAAGGGGCTGTCGGGGTACTGCTCCTCTATCTGCGCGCGCCAATCCATGGCCTGCTTGGGAATCAGCGGGCCATCGATGAGGACAATGCCCTCGTCGGTGTAGACGAAGCCGGGCGTGCAGCCCCGGTAGTTGGTGTTGATGAAAACGCCCTGCGCCAGCTCGTCGCGCTCGCCCAGGCCGGTGACGCCAATGCGTACTGTGCTGCGTCGTCGCGCCATTGTCCGCTCCTTTCACTCCGGCAGGCAAGCGCCGGACAAGGAGCAGTGTAGGGGTGCGCCGCGGCTGCGTCAAGTGTGTGCCACTTATGTAAACATAGATTGGGATGAGTGTGGCGAACGGAGGAGAAGCGCTCAAGCAGATAACGGCAAGGCACATGGGCGAAGCATCGAGGTATATGTCTTGTGGGCACAACGCAGGATGACAATGTGGCGTGCAGTTGGGCACGCCACATTGATTAGGCTGTTTTCAAGGCTGGCAGCCATCCCACGTGGGCGCAGCGCAGGATGAACGCAGGATGGCGGCAGCGGGGCCAACTGCCTATTTCCCAAAGAGACCCGCGATCTTGTTGCCAACTTTCTGGCGAGGCAACTCCCCTGCATCCTTGTCTTCCTTGTGTACCAGCTGCGCGCGCGCCTTGCTCAGCGCCTTGGCATCATTCTTGCCCTTTGCCAGTATCTCGACGTATTTCGCGCGGGCGCGTAGCTGATTGTAGTCGATTTGCGCACGTGCTTGCGCCGGGGTATAGCCAGCCTGCGCGCCTGCTTCGGCGTGAGACGCGCGCAACGTGTCCTTGTGCGCGCGCATCGTGGCTGTCACCTCAGCAGCCTGGCGCTGCAATGCTGCGCCCAGCAACAAGGCGAAACCATTGCGCACATTGTAGTTGTGCATCAGGGTCGAAAGCGCGCCAACGCCATGGTCCGACAGGTTGGGAACCACTTGGCCGACCGCCAGTTCGCCCGCATCCATCAGGCAAGCCGAAACGACAGCTTCGGCAAGCTGGGTGGCAATGGTGGGGTTTGTCAGGGCACGGCTCAAATATGTGCGCGCGTGGAGCGACTGGCCCAGGTTGGCCTTTTGCGCGTCGGTGAATGTTTGCGCCCGGTCGGTATCGTTATCCAGTGCGACGGCGCGCTGGTAATCGGGCGAAACAAAGATGTTGGAGACGTTGGCCGGCACATCAACAATGGGGTTCCCGGGCATCATGTCTTTCATGAAGCGATCGGAGTTGCCCAGAATTGCGTCGGCGATAATGATCTTGGCAAAGCCTTCCACCACAGCGGGCGTGAGCAGCACCGTAACCAGGCGGTTGTATTCTGTGGGTGTGCGCGCCATTTCGCGCAGGCTGGTTTGCGGTACGTTTTCCATGACGACCACGGCTGTCCCTGCATCCGCCGTATCGTTTGGCGCATCCGCCTTGAGGCGAGGATTGACGGCCCGCAGCAACGGGGGCGCCGTGACAGGCAGGTCCAGTTGCGAATGCTGGAGAACAGCCGCCTTGATTTGGGCGTTGCCTGGCTGACCCGAAGCAATCACACGCGAATTGGGCGTCGCCAACGCAGTGCCGGTTTGCATGAATTTGTTGGCAACCTGTGTACGATAGGCCCCTTCCTGGTCCATGAACTTGACGACCACACGTCCGGTGGGATCATTTACCAGATAGACCCCATCCTGGCCGGTGCCCGATTTGACCATGGTCATGGTGGGGGTCGGCGTCAGATCGGGATAGGGCGCATCGTTGTAGGCCAGCCGCTGGATGACGGCGTTCGTGTCGCCGTTTCGGCGCACCCACGGCCTTTGCAGGCGAGCGTTGGCCGAAGGCTCCCCCTGTTTGCGGAAGAAGAGATCACCCGCCGGGCGCGGGCTTGCGCCAGTACGCAGTGCGCTGTCGCGCCGGTTCTGCGCCCGCTGCACAATGGCTTGCACGACGGCCGTCTGGACGGTTGCGCTGCGGCTCTCGCCTGCCAGGTGGTTGTTGCCCACGCTTCGTTGCAGGCCCTCAATCGCTGCGTGCACGGGCGTCGCGATCGTGTCGGCTGCCGGCGCAGGCCGCCTTACGGTCGGCGTCTTGGACAGATTCCTGACTCTTTGCATGGCGCGCCTCCGCAATTGGGAATAGGAGCATTTACTAATGCGTATGCGGGACTTTGCGAGGGGCGCGCAATATAGCACCGTCAGTCCGCACTGTCAACACGTGTGCAAAGCCCTGATTCGGGTGCATTCCTGCCCCATGGGAGAGACGCCGCGCTTGTGCTACAATTCACACTGTATTCCCGCGTGCGGGGCGCTTTGCGCGTGCGCCGGGCGCTCGATACCAGCAAATCGCAGCGGCGCGAAGCAGCATTTAGCGAGCCTCGCGCCGCTGGTTGAGAAACCCAAAAAGAAACTATTTGTTGATGGTGGAAGCAGAAAGGCAGCACCCCCAATGGAACGAATTGGTGTTCTTACAAGCGGCGGCGACGCACCCGGCATGAATGCCGCCGTGCGCGCGGTTGTGCGCAGTGCAATTGAGGCAGGAGCCGAAGTCTTCGCCGTCTATGAAGGCTACAAAGGGATGATCGAGGGAGGATCACAGATCCGCCGCATGGACTGGAATTCCGTCGGCGGGATACTCCACAAGGGCGGCACGGTCATCGGCACGGCGCGCTGTCTGGAGTTTCAGACGCGTGAAGGTCGCCGCACGGCGGTGAAAAATCTGCTTCTGAACGGCATTGATCGCCTCTGCGTCATCGGCGGCGACGGTAGCCTCACGGGCGCGAATATCCTGCGCCAGGAGTGGGGCGGCCTGATTGAAGAGTTGGTGACGAGCAAGCAGATTACGCGCAAGGTCGCAAATGAGCACCCCCACTTGCTGATTGCCGGATTGGTCGGCTCGATTGACAACGACATGGTGGGCACCGATATGACCATCGGCGCGGACACCGCGCTGCACCGCATTGTGGAGGCGGTGGATGCCATCAGTTCCACGGCAGCAAGCCACCAGCGTGCCTTCGTGATTGAAGTCATGGGTCGCCGCTCGGGCTATCTTGCTCTCATGTCGGCGCTGGCAACGGGTGCAGGTTGGTGCCTCATCCCCGAGAGTCCGCCCGACGTGCCCGACTGGGAAGAGAAGATGTGCGAGGTGCTCGCCGCCGGGCGCGCTGCGGGTCGTCGCCAGAGTATGGTTATTTTGGCCGAAGGCGCCACCGACCGCGACGGCAAGCCCATTACGGCCGACCACGTGAAGGAGGTTATCGAGGAGCGGCTGCACGAGGATGTGCGCATAACCGTTCTGGGCCACGTGCAGCGCGGGGGATCGCCCAGCGCCTTCGACCGCAACCTGAGCACTCAGTTGGGAGCGGCCGCGGTCGCTGAACTGCTCGCTGCCGCGCCAGATGCGCCCTCGTACATGATGGGGCTGCACGAGAACCGTATTGTGCGCGTGCCGCTGATGGAGGCCGTGGAGCGCACCCACGCCGTTAACGCTGCGCTCAACGCGCACGACTGGAAGCGCGCGATTGAGTTGCGCGGCCGCAGTTACCAGGAGTCTTTCCGTATCCTGCGTACGCTGGTGCGCGCCCTGCCCCATCAGCCCGTGCCGGGGCGCAAACGCCTGCGTCTGGCCGTCCTCACGGCCAGCGCGCCTGCGCCGGGGATGAATACAGCCGTGCGTGCGGCCGTACGCATCGGCATCGACCGTGGTCACCACATGCTGGCCATTCGTAACGGTTTCCAGGGCTTCATCGATGGCGAGATTGAAGAGTATGACTGGATGAGTGTCAACGGCTTTGCCTCCATGGGCGGCTCGGAGCTGGGCACGAACCGCAAGGCGCCCGTGGGCAAGGATCTGTACGCGATTGCACGCCGCATTGAGGAGCTCAAGATCGACGGCCTGCTGATTGTCGGTGGCTGGTCAGGTTATGAGGCCGCGCTCACGCTTTATCATGAGCGTCCCAATTATCCCGCGTTCAACATACCCATCGTTTGTCTGCCCTGCACCATCAACAACAACCTGCCGGCGGCTGACCACAGTGTGGGCGCCGACACGGCACTCAACACGATTGTGGATGCGGTGGGCAAGATCAAGCAGTCGGCCGTTGCCTCAAAGCGCTGCTTTGTGGTGGAGGTGATGGGACGCTACTGTGGCTACCTCGCCTTCATGGGCATGCTCGCCACCGGCGCCGAGCGCGTCTATCTGCACGAGGAAGGCGTCACCCTGCAGGACCTGACGCGCGACCTCGACATGCTTATCCAGGGTTTTTCGTCGGGCAAGCGTCTGGGCGTGATGATTCGCAACGAGTTCGCCAACCCCGTCTACACCACCACATTCATGGCGGACCTCTTCGAGGAGGAGGGAAAGGATCTCTTCGAGGTGCGCTGGTCGGTGTTGGGTCACATGCAGCAGGGGGGCGACCCCACGCCCTTTGACAGAGTGCTCGCTACCCGCTATGCCGTCAAGTGCATTGAGTTCCTTGAGACCGAGGCAACCGAGGGCAGTGACGGCTGCTCGGTGATTGGCTTGCAGCAGGGCAGGTTCGTGTTCACCTCGTTCGACGACGTGAGCCGCACCTACGATGTGAAGCTGCAGCGCCCCAAGAAGCAATGGTGGATGGAACTGCGCCCACTCGGCGCGTTACTTGCGCAGCCCGAGGCGGGTTTTCACCGCAATCATGCGTAAAGAGCGGGCAGTCGGTTGTCTCATCAACTGTGGCTGGCGCCCGGCAGCCGAGGTCCCAAATCCGGACATCCGAACCACAAATAAACCTGTCATCCGTCAGTGGGCAGAGATGGAGCCTTGTGCTAAAATGTGTACGATTGGTGCGTCGCGTGCAGCGTGGCTCCACGCGGCGGCTTGCGCGGGCTGTTTCAGAGCAGCTCGCAAGGGCGGACAAAGGCGTTGACCTTTCGCGCACATGAAAACAACTCATTGGTAAATCGATTTGCAGCCTCGGCAGCACCAGACAAAATCAAAGGAGTTCCCATGAGAATCGGTATTTTGACCGGCGGTGGTGACGTTCCAGGGCTCAACCCCTGCATCAAGGCGGCCGTCAGCCGCGCCGCTGACGAAGGCCACGAGATGGTCGGCATTCGCCGCGGCTGGGGCGGGTTGCTCAATCTCAACCGCG
>CAYJNV010000108.1:10416-13168 GCA_964370975.1 uncultured Caldilineaceae bacterium
GCAAGTACGTCATGCCCCTCGACGTGCAGAATACACGCACGATCGACCGCACAGGCGGCACCTTCCTCCACACGAGCCGCACCAACCCGAGCAAGGTCAAGCCTGCCGACGTCCCCGATTTTCTCAAAGATCCCGAACACCCCGAGGCTGAATCGAAGGATGCCTCCGTGCGCGACTTCACGCCGCACGTACTCAAGAACCTTGAGTTCCTGGGCATCGATGTGCTGATTCCGATTGGCGGCGATGACACCCTCTCCTATGGGCAGCGCCTGCACATGGAAGGCTTCCCGGTCGTCGCCATCCCCAAGACGATGGACAACGATGTCTACGGGACCGACTATTGTATCGGCTTCAGCACGGCCGTCACTCGCAGCGTACAGTTCATCCATCAGTTGCGCACGAGCACAGGCTCGCACGAGCGCATTGCCGTGGTCGAGCTCTTTGGCCGCAACAGTGGCGAGACGAGCCTCATCGCCTCCTATCTCGCCGGAGTCGATCGGGCCCTCATCTCCGAGGTTCCGTTTGATCCCGAGAAGCTGGCCGCACTCGTAATGAAGGACAAGAGATCGAACCCCAGCAACTACGCCATGGTGACCGTGAGCGAAGGCGCACACATGGTGGGCGGCAAGGTTGTGGAGTTTGGCGAGGCCGACGCCTACGGCCACCGCAAGCTGGGCGGCATCGGACAGATCATGGGCGAGGCGCTCAAGACGCTGACCGGTGAGAACATAATCTACCAGCAGCTTTCCTACCTCATGCGCTCGGGCGCGCCCGACGCGCTGGACCTGATGGTAGCCGTTAACTACGCCAACATGGCGCTGCAGCTGATTTTGAGCGGCACGCGCGGCCGCATGGTTGCGCTGCGCGATGGCACCTACACGCACGTGCCCATGAGCATGATCTCCAGCGGCCTCAAGCGCGTGGATGTGGACGAACTTTACGATGCTGAAGAGTACAGGCCCAAGGTGCGCCACGTACTTGGCAAGCCGATGTTCCTGTACTAAAAAACAATTGGAAACGGGCCGGACGCGCGGCACAAAAACGGCCGCGCGCACCGGCTCGCGCCCATCAAAATCAAATCCGAGAAAGAGGAAGATACGTGATTCACGAATCAATTCTGGAAGTGCGACGCGACATGCAGGATGTGCTGCATGTGAGCCATGGCAAGGTTGAAGTGAAGGACGAGGCGGCCCTGCGCGGCCGGCTGATCGACGTGCTCGTGCGCGACGCCGTCTTTGGCCCCGAGCACGTGCGCGAGTACGCGCGCTGGCTGATTTGGGAAGCGGGACAGGCTGTGGGCGCACGCCCGGCCAGCATCCACGGGCTTTACATTTCACGCGCGACCGACAAATGGTCAAACCGCACCGTGCCCGCGATGAACATCCGCTTTACAAATTACGACACCACACGCGCTGCCCTGCGCGCCGCCAAGAAGACGAACGCCGCCGCGCTAATCTTCGAGATAGCGCGCAGCGAAATGTCCTACACCGAGCAGCCGCCCATGGAGTTCGCGACTTGTATCATTGCGGCGGCCATCAAGGAAGGCTACACTTCGCCCCTCTTTATTCAGGGTGATCACTTTCAGGTCAAGGGTGCCAAGTACAAGACAGACCCCGAAGGCGCCATCGCCGAAGTAAAGGAGTTGATTCGGCAGGCAATTCCGGCGGGCTTCTGGAATATCGACATCGACACCAGCACGCTGGTGACGCTCGAGCCGGAGACCCTTGAGGAGCAGCAATATCACAATTTCACCCGATCCGCCGAGCTGACAGCGCTCGTGCGCGAGCTTGAGCCCGCAGGCGTCACCATCAGCCTGGGCGGCGAAATTGGAGAAGTGGGCGAGAAGAACTCGACCCCTGAGGAGCTAGATGCCTACATCGAAGGCTACCAGAAGGCGCTCAAGTGTTATGGCGAGGGTCTTGCCGGCCTGAGCAAGATCAGCGTGCAGACGGGCACCAGCCACGGCGGCGTGGTGCTGCCCGACGGCACCATGGCCAAGGTGGCCGTGGATTTTGACACGCTCAAGGTGTTGGGCGAGCGGGCGCGTGAGCATGGCTCCGGCGGCGCCGTGCAGCATGGCGCAAGCACGCTGCCCGAGGAGATGTTCAACAAGTTCCCCGAGGTCGAGACGCTTGAGATTCATCTGGCCACCGGCTTCATGAACCTCTTCATGGATCACCCGGCCTTTCCGGTTGACCTCAAGAGCGCCATCTACATCTATCTGGACAAGACGAGCACGGGCGAGCGCAAGGCCACCGACTCGGACGCGCAGTTCTACTACAAGACGCGCAAGAAGTCGCTCGGCGCATACAAGCCCGAGATGTGGTCACTGCCCGCCGACATCTACAAGGAGCTTTACGCTGCGCTCGAGGCGCAGTTCGAGTTCTTCTATAACAAGCTCAACATCGTGGACACCAAGGATTTGGTCGACGAGATCGTGACGGTTGTCGAATACCACCAGCCCGCGCCCAAGAGCGCGCGCGGCATCGGCGACGATATGGGCCTGGCTGACTGACGCTTCGCACGCACGAAAGGCGTATCGTAGCGGCGGCTTCAGCCGCCGTTGGTCAGGTAAGCGGCGTGATGGTGCGTTCGGCGGCATCAGCCGCCGTTGGTCAGGTAAGCGGCGTGATGGTGCGTTCGGCGGCATCAGCCGCCGTTGGTCAGGTAAGCGGCGTGATGGTGCGTTCGGCGGCATCAGCCGCCGTTGGTCAGGTAAGCGGCGTGATGGTGCGTTCGGCGGCATCAGCCG
>CAYJNV010000109.1:0-11955 GCA_964370975.1 uncultured Caldilineaceae bacterium
CCAACAAAGTGCGTCAGCGCGTGTGTAGACATGGGCGGGTCCGTTTCAAGGAGAGATGGACAGTAAATGGTTGACTGGTTGACTGGTTGGCTGGTAACTGGTAATTGGTAATTGGTAATTGGTAACCGGTCATTGGCAAGTAGACTGCCATGCACCAATTACCAGTTACCAATTACCAGTTAAAAATCCACCAGTCACTCATGTGCTTCAACAACAACGCCCGCAGCACGCAACTCCGCCGGCGTAGCCGCACCGCTGCAGAACATGGCTATACGCAGCTCGGTTTCGAGGAATTCCATCTCCTCAGCCACGGCTTCGTCGCCCTGCACGGCCTTCTTCAAGAAGGGGCCTGCCATGCCCACCAATTCCGCACCCAGCGCAACGCACTTGCCAATCTCCTGGCCCGAACGAATGCCGCCGGAGGCAAAGAGCAGCACATCGTCGCGGCCCATCGCGGCACGCACGCCGCGCGCCAGCAGCAGGCTCTCGGCGGTGGGGATGCCCCAATCAGCAAAAGAAGCGGCCAGCCGCCGCAACCGCTCGGTGGGCGCACGGTGCATCTCCACCTGGCTCCACGAGGTGCCCCCGGCGCCCGCCACGTCAATCGCGCTGACGCCGGCGTCGATCAGCCTGCGCGCTGTCTCCGCACTCATGCCCCAGCCCACTTCCTTGGCCACCACCGGCACGCCCACCGTACGGCAAACTTTCTCAATGTGGCCCAGAAGCCCGCGCCAGTTGAAGTCGCCCTCGGGCTGGAGCACCTCCTGCAGCGGGTTCAGGTGCAGAATCAGCGCGTCGGCCTCGATCATCTCCACGGCGCGGCGGCACTCGTCGATGCTGTAGCCGTAGTTGAACTGCACCGCGCCCAAATTGGCCAGCAGCAAGATGTCGGGCGCGAGGTCGCGCACGCGGAAGCTGCCCGCGCTCTCGCCCTTCTCAATCCCGGCGCGCTGGCTACCAACACCCATGGCCAGCCGCCGTTGCTGCGCCGCCACCGCCAGATTGCGGTTGATGGCTTGCGCCTGCTCAGTGCCGCCCGTCATTGAACTCACGAGAATCGGTGCGTTCAGCGTGCGCCCGAAGACGCGCACGGAAGTATCCACGGCGTCAAAGTCCAATTCGGGCAGCGCCTGGTGGACGAAGCGATAGCGCTCCAGCCCCGTAGTCAGCGTGGGGAAGCGCACATCCTCCTCGAGGTTGATGCGAATATGGTCGGCCTTGCGCTGGTTGATGGTCAAGTGGGCCTCGTTGCCAAGGGGTTGGTGCTGGATCACATCTGGAGCCTTATCATACCAGACGGCTGCACAAATTCGGTATGGAGTTCCCCTCAAAGGACTGCACAGATGCGGCGGGCTCTCACAGATACGGAACCGCTCTGTCTATAGGGACCGAATCTGCGAGACCCGTGCAATCTGTGTACGGCTGTTCTTCGCCATATGCGTGCGCGGGCGCTAGAATGGCTGTATGCGCATTGGCGTCCTCACTCACAACTACCCCCGCTTTGCCGGCGATTTCAGCGGCGCTTTTGTTGAGGCGCTCTGCGTCGAGTTGGTGCGCCAGGGAGACGAAGTGATCGTCTGGGCGCCCGACGACCCGGCCTACGCTCGGCCCGACACCGGTCCTGTTGCGCTGCGCCTCTATCGCTATGCATGGCCGCGCCGCCTCCAGCAGGTTGGCTACATGCGCTCCATGCAATCTGACATGACGCTGCGCTTGCGCAACTACGCGCTTAGTCCGCTCCTCTTTGCGGCGGGCACCTGGCGCGTTTTTCGGGATGCGCGCCGGCTGCGCCCTGCCATTCTGCACGCGCATTGGCTGCTCCCCAACGGCTTCATGGCCGCCGTCGTGGGGCGATTGCTTTACATTCCCGTGGTTATCTCGGTGCCCGGCTCCGATGCGCAGGTGGCGGCGGCCAATCCGCTCTTTCGCGCCATGGCGCGTTTTGCCCTCCGCAACGCCGCGCTTGTTGCGGCCAACAGCGCCGAACTGCGCGATGCCGTCATCCCCTTGGGTGCAGAGCCGACGCGCTTCGACTTGATTCTCTACGGCACAGACCCCGACGCGCTGCAACCAGCGGATACGGGCGTGCACGATATGCGCCGCCGCTGGCTCGATGCGCTCAACTGGCTCGCGCCCGAAGATCCGCTCATCGTCCTCTGCGTGGGGCGTATGGTGCACAAGAAGGGCTTCGACGTGCTCCTGCGCGCGTTGGCCACGCCCACGCTCGCCCAGCGCCCCGTAGTGACCGTAATGGTGGGCAACGGTGACGAGAAAGCCGCGTGGCAGGAATTGGCGCGCGTGCTGGCTATCAGCCACCGCGTCCACTGGGCGGGCACTGTGCCGCTGCACGAGATCGGCACGTGGTATAACGCGGCCGACCTGCTCGCGATGCCTTCAATCAGCAAGCCCGCAGATGGTCTCAACGTTTGTGTGCTGGATGCCATGGCCTGCGGCAAACCCGTTGTGGCCTCGACCGTGGCGGGCAACAGCCTGGCCGTGGTGCAGGGCGAAACCGGCTTCCTTGTGCCAGAGCAGGATGCCGCCGCGCTGGCCGAAGCGATTGCCGTGCTGGCTGAAAACCCCTCCTTGCGCACGCACTTTGGCACGGCGGGGAGAATGCGCCTCGAGCGCGAACTGGGCTGGCCGCCGCTCGCGCGCCGCTATCGCGAGCACTTTGCGCGCCTCAACAAGACGCCTTAACGCAGAGAACCGCATATCAGCAAGCGGCAAGGGCTGGGGACGCTGCAATCTGCATTTCTGCTATGCGAAACGAGCGAAATAATGGACACTTCTGTGGAGCCAATTCCATTCAATGACCTGGGCGCAGCGTATCTCGCCCACAAGGAAGCGCTGGACGAGGCCGCCCTGCGCGTGATGGAAAGTGGCTGGTACATTCTGGGTGATGAAGTGTTCGACTTCGAGAATGCTTTCGCCGCCTATCTGCACACCAATGGGTGCGTGGGCGTCAACTCGGGAACTGATGCGCTGCTGCTGGCGCTGCGCGCGCTGTACATTCGCCCCGGTGACGAGGTGATTACCGTGGCGCACACCGCCGTGGCCACCGTGGCCGCGATTGTGCTCGCGGGCGCAACGCCTGTGCTCATCGATGTCGACCCCGCCACCTACACCATCAACCCCTTCGCCGTCGCCGAGGCCTATACGGACAAGACGCGGGCCGTCATCCCCGTGCACCTTTACGGCCATCCTGCCGATCTTGACGTTCTGAAGGCGATTTCCGAGCACACCGGCATTGCCGTGATTGAGGATTGCGCCCAGGCGCACGGCGCGTACTATCATGGGCGGCCGGTGGGCTGGTGGGGCGCCCTGGGCTGCTTTTCTTTCTACCCGACAAAAAATCTTGGCGCGCTGGGTGATGGCGGCGCGGTCGTCTCCAACAACGACGGGTTGCTTGAGAACGTGCGCAGACTGCGCGAATATGGCTGGCGACCCGAGCAGCGCTATGTCTCGCAGGAGCAGGGGATGAACTCGCGCCTTGACGAACTCCAGGCGGCGTTTCTCTCGGTGAAGCTGGAACACCTCGACGCCGAGAATGCACGCCGCGTTGAGATTGCCGCGCACTACAACGCACTTCTGGGCACTCGCGTCGTCACTCCCACCGTCCGCCGCGACTGCACGCACGTCTACCATCTCTACGTCGTGCGCACGCCCCACCGCGACAAGGTGATGCAGGCGCTCATGGACGCAGACATCGGTGCGGCCATCCACTACCCAGTGCCCATCCACCAGCAGGCCGGCTACCATGATGCCGTCGTCACCTGGGATTTGCGCGAGACCGAAGCGCTCGCGGGCGAAATCCTCTCGCTTCCCATGCACCCCTGGCTGCGCGACGATCAAGTCGAGCGCGTCGCCGCCACCGTCATCGCCGCGCTGCGCTGATCCCCACCCATGACCGCCCCCGCCGCACGCACCGCCATGACCCCGCGCCGATCCCGGCTCGACGGCTACCAGTGGCTGCTGATTGGCGCGATTACGGCCTACGTGGTCATCTTCGCCGCACTCGCCTTCCAGTTCCACGCGGCAATGCGCACCAACAAGGCCGATTTGGGACAGATCGCCCAGTCGGTCTGGAACAGCAGCCGCGGCCGTTTCTTGCAGCAGACCGACAACGGCTTTGTGGCCACGCGCCTCACCGACCACGTAGAGCCGGTCCTCGTGCTCATCAGCCCGCTGCTGTGGCTGTGGGACGATGTGCGCGCCCTGCTGCTGCTCCAGGCAGCGGCCGTTGGTATGGGGGCTTGGCTGCTCTATCACCTGGCGCTGCGTCGCCTGTTGCGCGTGCTCTCGCTCCAGGAGGCGGGGCAGGTATGGCAGCGCGAGCCACTGCTGGCCCTGGCGCGCCCCATGGCGCTGGCGCTGGCCGCTGCCTGGCTGCTTGCTCCCCAATTGCAGACGGCGCTTCTCACCGAGTTCCACGCTGCACCGCTGGCCGCGCCCCTCGTGCTGTGGGCGCTTTGGGCGGTGGAGGCGCGGCGGCCGCGCCACTTTGTGGCTGCAGTCGTGCTCGTGGCCCTCGTCAAGGAGGAGATGGCGCTGCTGGCGGCGCTGCTGGGGCTGTGGGGCGCTTGGCAGGCGTGGCGGCAGCGCGCGGATGCACGCAAGCTGAGGGCGAACTATCCCGGTGCGCGCGCCTTCGTCACCTGGGGATTGGCGCTGGCGGCGGCGTCCCTGGCCTGGTTTGCACTTGCCACCTTTGTGATTGTGCCCCACTACGCCGCACAACTCTATGGCGTGGCCGAAAGCGGCTACTTTGCCCGCTACGGCGCACTGGGCGATTCACCGCTTGACATCGTGCGCAGCCTCTTCACGCAGCCGCGCGTCGTCTGGCAAATCCTTGGCGAGCGCGCCCGGCTGCTCTACCTCTGGGACCTGGTGGCGGCATTTGCCCTGCTGCCCCTGCTGGGGCCGGAGTTGCTGCTGCTCTCGCTGCCTGTGCTCATGGCCAACGTGCTCAGCGCCTACCCCGCACAGTACTATGGCGAGTTTCACTACAGCGCGCCCGTCATGCCCTACGTCGCCGCGGCCGCAGCCTTCGGTCTGGGCCGCATATGGGGCTGGATCTGGCGACGCACACAGGGCACATCGCCCGCCTACCAGCATGCCCCCGCCGCCAACGCCGCTTTCATGGCGGCCGCAGCGTTTGCGCGCAATCCGCGTACAACCATACGGCCGCTTGCGGCCGGGCTGCTCGCGGCCTGGATTCTGGCCTGGGGTGTGGGCGCCTATCTGCACGCGGGCCGCGCCTGGGGAGGCGGCCGTTGGGACCCGCTTACCGTCACCCCGCACCACCGGCTGATCGACGGCTTTGTCGCGCAAATCCCCGCCGATGCGCCCCTCATGGCCACCGCCGCCGTCCACCCGCACGCCAGCCTGCGCCGCACCATCTACCAGTTTCCGCAAGGGCTGGATGCACCTGTGCCCGCCACATGGGCGCTGCTCGACGTCACCTCAAACACCGACATGGCCCCCGGCGACGTGAAGGACCGCGTGGACGCCATGCTTGCCAATGGCTGGGGTGTGGTGGATGCGCGTGATGGCTTCCTGCTGTTGCGTAAGGGCGAGGCCAGCACAACGATTCCTGATGCGTTCTACACCTTTACGCGTCTTGCGCAGGAAGCAGAGCCGGCTGCGGCCGAAACCGTGGCCGTGCACGTCAATGATTGGGCGCGCTGGCGGCAGACGCAACTCGTCGCCACCTGGCACGGTTGGCAAAACGAGTGGGGCGAACCAGTCCTGGAAGTGACTTCGCCCGCGGGAGACCTGCTCTACACACCGGCTACGCTCACGCCGCCTGCGCTCATCTGGAAACCGGCAAGTGCGTGGCAAACGGGCGACGCCGTACGCATCACCACGCTGCCCCTCTCGTTGCCGCGCAGCGCACTGCTGCGTGCAGGCGGCACCGCACAAGATGCACCGGAAGCAGCGACCGCGCTCCGCCGCACGCGTGACGACGCACTACGTACGCTGCCAATGGCTTCTCTCGAGCAGATTGACTATGCGCAGGCCGTTGCAGAGCTAACAGACCATCGGCTCAATCCGGCTCAAACGCGCTTTGCGTCGCCAAACGGTTCGCTCAGCCTTGCCGCGTGGAGCGAGCAGCGCGCCACCTGGCCCGGCGATGCGCCTGAACTCTGGCTCCAGTGGCAGGGCAACGCCTGGCCGGCGGGATACCTCCCTTTTGTCCATCTGCGCCATAACGGCGAGACGGCGGCGCAGCAGGACGGCATGCCGCGCCTCTTTGCCCCGCCCGATGCCGCCGCCACTTCCGCGGCGATGGCCGCCAACGGCTTTGCAAACGACTGGCGCACGTTGTCGCTTCCCGCCGATGCTTTGCCCGCAGGAGAGTGGGAGATCATCGTTGGCCTCTACAACCCGCAAACGGGCGAGCGGCTGCCGTTGGAGGAGGGTGGCGACGAGTTCACCGCCGCGCACCTGCGCGTTGTGCCCGCCGTGGCCGACCAGACCTGCGCGCTCATCACCGACACCTGCGCCGCCCAGCCCGCGCGCAGATAAACGGCTGCACGGAGCTTTGGCACGCCTTGTAGATAACAGCGAATTGCAGCGCATTGTGTAGTCGGTTGCCTCTATGCGCAGTTGTCCGTCGAATCTGTCGCATCTGTCTACAGCCGTTTACTGCGACACGCGCTTTATGCTATCGTTGTGGCGGCGGCTGTATGGCCATTCGCGCAACAAGGAAATCACTTGCCATGACCATTCGTGTTGAAGTGCAGGGGAGCCGGTCGGCCGCCGCGGCCGAAATTGTGCGCGCCGCAACTACGCTGGGCATCGCCACGCTGCGCGGCTGCCGGATCCACCGCCTCTACTTCCTCGAGAGCGACCCCGGCGCCGACGCGATGGCGCGCCTGTGCACGCTGCTTCTCGCAGATCCCGTCACCGAATGCGCTACATGGGGACCTGCAGATGCCGGCGACGCGCCTGTGTCGGGCGCGCATGCTGTCGAAGTGGCCTTCCGCCCCGGCGTCACCGACGTGACTGCGCGCGAACTGGCGCGCGGCATGGTGGAAATCGGCCTGCCCGCCTGCGCCGTTGCCACGGGGACGCGCTATTTGCTCGAGGGCGACCTGAGCGCGGCCGACCTGCGCACGCTCGCACGCCAACTCCTTTGCAACGAGACGGTGCAACACTTTGCCATCGGCCGCATTGCCCCCCACTTTAGCGCCGACGAACCGCCTAATCTCGCTGTCGAAACCGTCGCCATTGCGGCGCTCGACGACGACGCACTGCGGGCGCTGAGCAAGCAACGGCTGCTTTCACTGGACCTAGCCGAGATGCGCGCCATTCAGGCCTTCTACCAGACGCAGGGACGCGAGCCCACCGATGTGGAACTGGAAACGCTGGCGCAAACCTGGTCCGAGCATTGCGTGCACAAGACTTTTCGCGCCCACATTGACTTCGCCTGGCAGGATGCTGCCGGCAACGAGATCGCGCGCATCCCGGTCGATGGACTGCTGCGCCAGTACATTCGCGCCGCCACTGACGCGGTCTACCCCGAGTGGCTGCACTCGGCGTTCGTCGACAACGCCGGCATTATCGAATTTGATGACAAGTACGACCTTGCCTTCAAGGTGGAGACGCACAACCACCCCTCGGCGCTGGAGCCCTTTGGCGGCGCCAACACGGGCGTGGGCGGCGTCGTGCGCGACATCATCGGCGTCTCGGCGCGGCCCATTGCCACCACCGATGTCCTCTGCTTCGGCCCGCAAGACTTGCCCCACGACCAGGTGGCCCCCGGCGCGCTCCATCCGCAGCGCATCGCCGCGGGCGTGGTGGCAGGCGTGGCCGATTACGGAAACAAACTTGGTCTGCCTACAGTCAACGGCGCGGTCTTCTACGATGAAGGCTACCTGGGCAACCCCCTCGTCTTCTGCGGCTGCGTGGGCCTGCTGCCCCGCGGCAGCCACCCCACCGCTCCCCAGCCGGGCGACCTGATTGTGGCGTTGGGCGGGCGAACCGGGCGCGACGGCCTGCACGGGGCCACCTTCTCCTCCGTCGAGCTGACCCACGAGACGAGTGAGAGCTCGGGAAGCGCCGTGCAAATCGGCGACCCCATCACCGAGAAGGGGCTGATCGAAATCATCGAGGCGGCGCGCGACGCGTTTCTCTACACGGCCATCACAGACTGCGGCGCAGGCGGCTTCTCGTCGGCAATTGGGGAGATGGGGCGCGAACTGGGGGCCGACGTGGACCTGGCCGCCGCCCCCCTCAAGTATTCAGGGCTGGCCCCGTGGGAAATATGGCTCAGCGAGGCGCAGGAGCGCATGGTGCTTGCCGTGCCACCTGCCAACCTCGCCGAACTCGAGGGGCTGGCTGCGCTCTGGGATGTGGAGCTATCAGTGCTTGGCTCCTTCTCTGGCGACGGTCATTTGCGTGTGCGCGCCGGCGACCTCATCGTGGCCGATTTGCCCATGGACTTCCTGCATGACGGCCTGCCCCGCCGCTACCTGATCGCCATCCACCGCGAGCCGCCCGACGAAGCACCCTTGCTGCCTGCACTCGACTACGGCGCAACGCTGCTGGCCATGCTGCGCGACCCCAACATTGCCAGCAAGGAAGCCATTGTGCGACGCTACGACCACGAGGTGCGCGGCGGCACCCTCGTGCGCCCCTTCACCGGCCCGCACATGGACGGCCCCGCCGACGCGGCCGTACTCAAGCCGGTGGGTACGTGGGCGCACGACGGTGCATTTGTGCTTAGCGCAGGCGTCAACCCGCAACTGGGGCGGCGCGACCCCTACGCCATGGCCGTGAGCGCCATTGACGAGGCCATGCGCAACGCCGTAGCGGTGGGAGGCGACCCCGACCGCATCGCGCTGCTCGACAACTTCTGCTGGGGCAACCCCATGTACCCTGACCGGCTGGGCTCGCTTGTGCGCGCGTGCCAGGGCTGTTACGACGCTGCACTGGCCTACAACGCGCCTTTCATTTCGGGCAAGGACAGCCTCTACAATGAGTTCAACGGCGTCCCCATTCCCGGCACGCTGCTGATTTCGGCGATTACGCTTGCGCCGGAGATGGCGCGCGTCGTCACCAGCGACCTCAAGCAGGCGGGCAATCTGCTCTATGTGGTGGGCGAGAGTCGCGCTGAAATGGGCGGCTCACTCCTGTTCGCTCACCTGCAGGTTGACGGGGGCATGCCGCCCGCGATGCCGGATGACCCGCTGACGCGCTACCGCGCCTTGCATGGCGCCATGCGCAAGGGGCTGGTGCAGGCGTGTCACGATTGCAGCGAAGGCGGCCTGGCCGTGGCGCTGGCGGAGATGGCTCTGGCCGGGCGGCTCGGTATTGAGGTGGACCTCGCGCACGCCCCCGCGATCAATGCGCTTGACGCGGCTGCGCTGCTCTTTGGCGAGAGCAATGGGCGGCTGGTGGTGGAAATCGCCCCTGCGGATGTGAACGCATTTGAGGCCGTTCTGCAAGGCATTGCCTGCGCGCAGATTGGCACCGTTTCGGCGACCGGCCGCGTGCACATCAGCCATGGTGACAAGAGCATCCTTGATTTGCCTCTTGTTGAGGTAGTACAGGCGTGGACGAGCGAAAACTGAACCTCGAACCCTTGAATTCTTGAACCCTTGAACTCGCAATTCCGAGGTCCCATGGCCCCACCCATCCTCATTCTGCACGCATCAGGCACGAACCGCGACGCCGAAGCTGCGCGCGCCGTCGAACTGGCCGGTGGCGCGCCTGAAATCGTGCATATCAACCAGTTGCGGCGCGGTGAGCGCACGCTAGGCAACTACGCCGCACTGTTGCTGCCCGGCGGCTTCTCCTATGGTGACGCCCTGGGCGCAGGTGCGCGTCTTGCGCTCGACCTGCAGGTCTACTTCGCCGATGCGCTCCGCCCCTTTGTGGACAGCGGGCGGCCGGTGCTGGGCATCTGCAATGGCTTCCAAACGCTCGTCAAGGCGGGGCTGCTGCCCGCCGTCGCGCCCGGCGCCAAACGGCGCGTCACCCTGACGGAAAACGCGAGCGGCCACTTTGAGTGCCGCTGGGTGCACTTGTCCGTCAGCGCCACCTGCAAAGCCGCCTGGCTGCGTGGCGTGGACGAACTCATCTTCTGCCCCGTGGCGCATGGCGAGGGCAATGTGCAGGTGGCCGAGGCCGCAACTGCCGATGCGCTCGAGGCCGAAGGACTGGTTGCCTTCCGCTATGTGGATGCGGAGGGAAAGCGCGCAGCCGGCAGCTACCCGCTCAATCCCAATGGCTCGGTTGCGGACATCGCGGGCCTCTGCAATGCGCAGGGCAATGTCGTCGGCCTCATGCCCCACCCTGAGGACCACATTCTGCCTTTGCAGAACCCTCTCGGCAGCCGCACCGGGGCCATGCTCGGCAGCGTACTCTTCACGCGTTTTGTGGCAGCCGCAGGAGCCTCCCATGTTGATTGACCATAACTTCCTCAGCGAGCAACTCAAATACGCCCTCGCCGGCGTTGACCTTCCCTTCCTGGGGCCGCGCACACGCGGCAAGGTGCGCGATCTCTTTGCGGTGGATGAGCGCCTCGTTATGGTTGCCACCGACCGTCTCTCGGCCTTCGACCACAACCTGGGGCTTGTCCCCTGCAAGGGCCAGGTGCTCAACGAACTCGCGCTCTTTTGGTTCGACCAAACGCGCGACATCGTCCCCAACGCCGTGATCGAATCGCCCGACCCGAACGTCACGGTGGCGCGCCGCTGCACCCCCCTGCTGGTGGAAGTGGTTGTGCGCGGCTATATCACGGGCGTCACCAGCACATCGCTCTGGCAACGCTACAGCCAGGGCGAGCGTGAGATCTACGGCATGCGCTTCCCCGACGGCCTGCGCAAGAATGATCGGCTGGACACGCTCATCATCACGCCCACGACCAAGGCGGCCGCAGGTGGCCACGACGAGCGCATTACGCCCGACGAGATTGTGGCGCAAGGGCTGACCACGGCGGCGCAGTGGGAGCAGATCGCCGCCGCGGCGTTGGCGCTCTACACGCGCGGCCAGGAGATTGCGGCACGCGGCGGGCTCGTATTGGTGGACACCAAGTACGAATTCGGCCTGCTTCCCGACGGCGCCGTCGCGCTGATTGACGAAATCCACACGCCCGACTCGAGCCGCTTCTGGGAGGCCGCCACGTTGGACGAACGCCGGTCCGCCGGGCTGGAACCCGAGAATTTTGACAAGGAGTTTGTGCGCCTCTACTACGCAGACCATGGCTATGCAGGCGATGGCAAGCCCTTTGCGCTGCCACCTGACCTGGCCGTGCAGGCCGCCGAACGCTATATTCGCGCCTATGAGCGCCTGACGCGGCTGCCCTTCATGCCCGCTGCCATGCCCGCCGCGCCGCGCATCGAGTCCACCATGCGCCGCTGGTCCGCTTATCAGCAAGGAGGGCCAAATGGCTATTGAACGCGCGCAGGCGCCGGAAGCAGAAGGCGCGCCCAATGTAGCCATTGTCATGGGGAGCAAGAGCGACTGGGAGACGATGCGCGCCGCCGCCGAAACGCTTGCCGAGTTCGGCGTGGCGTATGAGTGCCGCGTCGTTTCGGCCCATCGCACACCCGAGTTCATGGTGGAGTATGGTCAAACTGCGAGCGGGCGCGGCATCGAACTGATCATCGCCGGTGCGGGCGGCGCAGCGCATCTGCCGGGCATGCTGGCCGGCCTTACGCTGCTCCCCGTGATTGGCGTGCCCATCCAGAGCAAGGCGCTCAACGGCCTCGATTCGCTCCTGAGCATCGTACAGATGCCTGGCGGCGTGCCTGTGGCCACGATGGCGATTGGCCGAGCGGGGGCCATCAACGCTGCGCTCTTTGCGGTGCGCGTTCTCGCCCTCAGCCGCCCGCCGCTGGGCGAGGCGCTGGGCGCCTGGCGCGCCGCGCGCGCCCGCGCGGTCCTGGACGAGGTGCTGGAGTGACGGACGCATGATTGATGACTGGAGGTGGACATTGGGCC
>CAYJNV010000109.1:11965-13025 GCA_964370975.1 uncultured Caldilineaceae bacterium
CGATCCTGGCCCAATGTCCATCTCCAGTCATCAGTAATCGTGCTGCTTGCATCTCCAAAGTGATACCGCAACGAGAACACCATTGGTGCAAGGCCGCACCGTCACGCCGGGAGGCGTGACCTATGAGACAGGCCGCCGCCCACGTAGGTCACGCCTCCCGGCGTGACGCTGTAGACTTCATGCCGGTGTCACTCTAGAACCTGGCGAATATATCGCGGTACGCCTGCGAACTCTCCAGCAGTTCGTCGTGCGCGCCCACGGCCACTACGCGCCCCTTGCGCAGCACCACAATCACGTCGGCCCAGCGAATTTGCGAGAGGCGGTGGGTGATGAGAATTGTCGTGCGCCCCTCGGTGGCGCGTTCGATCGCGCGCTGAATCTGGTCCTCGGTGGCGCTATCAATAGCGCTGGTGGAGTCGTCGAGAATGAGGATGGACGGGTTGGTAAGAAAGGCGCGTGCCAGGGCAATGCGCTGGCGCTGGCCGCCCGAAAGCGTTACGCCGCGCTCACCCACCATGGTTTCGTAGCCTTCGGGGAAGCCCACGATGAAGTCGTGCGCCTGCGCCGCGCGCGCCGCATCCTCGACCTCATCCCGCATTGCGCCGGGCTTGCCAAAGGCAATGTTGTCGGCAATGGAGCGGCTGAAGAGGAAGATGTCCTGCTCAATCACACTGATCTGGCCGCGCAGCGCAGCCAGATTCCAGTCGCGCACGTCGATGTCGTCAATCAGTATGCGCCCGGCATCGGCGTCGTAGGTGCGGTTGATGAGCTTGGTGACTGTGCTCTTGCCCGATCCCGTTTGCCCCACCAGCGCCATCGTTTGCCCGGCGCGCACGCTGAACGAGACCTGATCAAGCGACGGGCGCGCCGCTTCGCCCTCTTCCACGCCGTAGCGGAAGGTCACGTTTTCGAAGCGGATTGTGCCCTGCATCGCGCCTTCGTGGCCGGCATCGTTGCGGTCGAGCTCGGTCTCGGCGCGTATGAGTTCGAGAATGCGGCGCGCGCTCGCCACGCCCGACGACATTTGCGAGTAGGCGAAGAGCGACGTAAAGACGGGAAA
>CAYJNV010000110.1:0-12914 GCA_964370975.1 uncultured Caldilineaceae bacterium
AAACGCAATGAACAGCACCATCCTAACGACTCATGCAGAGAAGTTGCCTTTCCTTTGCGTATCTTTGCGTCCTTTGCATCATTGCGTTGAGATGTTGTTGCTGCCGGTTTCATTGTGGCATCAGTTTAGAAGTTGGCAGTCAGGCTCATGCCGGCATACATGGACGCCACTTCGTCGGCATAGCCGTTGAAGGGCAGCGTCTCGCGGCGGCCGCCCAGTTCGCCAATGCGCCGTTCCGTGGCCTGCGACCAGCGCGGGTGGTTCACTGCCGGATTCACATTGGCATAGAAGCCATACTCGCGCGGCGCCGCCACCGACCAGGTGGAAACCGGCTGCACATCCGTGAGCACAATCTTGACGATGCCCTTGATGCTCTTGAAGCCATACTTCCAGGGCACCACCAGCCGCAGCGGCGCACCCTGCTGTGGCGTCAGGAGTTCGCCATACATGCCAGTCGCAAGGATTGTGAGGCCATGCATCGCTTCGTCAAGCCGCAGCCCTTCCCTGTACGGCCAGTCGAGCATGGAGGTCTTCTGGCCGGGCATCTGCTCAGGGCGCAGGACTGAGATGAACTCGACGTACTTGGCCTCGGCCGTTGGCTCCACTGCGTTGATCAGCGCCGACAAATTGAAGCCCACCCACGGGATCACCATCGACCATGCCTCCACACAGCGCAGACGGTAAATGCGCTCCTCCTGCGGGTAGTTCTTGATCAAGTCCTCAATCGCAAAAGTTGTGGGCTTGCCCACCAGGCCTGACACTTCAACTTGCCAGGGATACGTGGTAAAGTCCTTTGCAAGTGGAGCCACTTCTTCTTTGTCCAGGCTGAACTCGTAGTAGTTGTTGTAGTTGACAATCTCGTCGAATTTGTTGAGCTTGTCGCCCAGCTCGTCGGTGGTGGCGCTTGCCGTAGGCTCGGCGTAGGCCAGCGCAGCGGGCAGCGTACCCACCGCCTCGGCCAACCCGCCCGTAGCCGCCGCCTCGCCTGCAGGCGCACTGCTCGCAGCGGACTGCGATGACGACGACGAAGGGGCGCACGCTGCCAGCGCCACCGCGCCGGCGCCAACACCGGCGGCACGCATAAACTCGCGGCGCGACAGGAAAAGATGCTTGGGTGTAATCTCGGCGCGATCAATGACTTCCATGTGTACGTTCCTTTCAGGCGACCGCAGCCGCTTTCTCTCAGGCCATTCGTGAGAAGGCTGCGTATCCTTGCGCCTACCATCATACACAACGCAGAAACACACGCCTGTAGTTTTGCTTGAGATTGGTCAATTTCCATTCATGCGAGCAATCCATCCGGATCGCGCCGCCTATTGCACCAACCCAATGCCATGAACCTGCTCACACATCTGCACCCGGCCATCGTCCATTTTCCCATCGCATTGCTGCTTGTGGCGTCCGCGTCCGGGCTGATCTACCTGTTTGTATGGCCGCGTGCCGAACTGCGTCTGTTCACGTGGGTCACGATGTTGCTGGGATGGCTGGGTTGCGCGGCAGCGATCGCGTCGGGGCTGGTGGCGCAGGCGTGGCTGCCGCCCGATGCCCCCTACCGCAGCGTGCTTAACTGGCACATTGGCACGGGCTTGGGTACTTTGGCGGTCTATGCGTTGCTGCTCTTTCAGGGGTGTGTGGTCAGGTCAGCGTAGGCCGCCCGCGCGCGCCTGCGCGCCGGGTTGCGCGAGACGCGCGACTATCTCGACGCGCCGGGCCGCGCGCGCGTGATGACGGCTGCATTGCTTGTACTCGGGCTAATACTCGTCTTCTTCTCGGGCTGGAATGGTGGGGAACTGGTCTACCAGTGGGGTGTAAACGTACTGCGCTAAGGGGATGCGGCCGAAGGACGCGTGAGCGCCGGCAACGGGCCGGCGCTTACGCGCTCGTCAGTGGAGTCTTCCCAACAAGTGCGTCCCTCTCGGCACGCAGTTCCTTAAGTCCAGTTTCCAACTCGACAATCTGTGCGTCCAATTGTGCGCGTCGTACCTCAGGGTCTGCGGCCGCTTCAGCATCTGGGGCAAATCGGCCGTCGGCCCGCAAGGCGATCAGATGCACACTCCACAGCAATGCCGCAATTGCGCTGCGTGCGAGGTCTTCGGCCAGTTCCGGCGACAGCAGTGCGACACTGCGATCGCCCATGATCACCAGAAAGACGCGGTAGATCACCTGGGCGAGATAATAGAGAATCAGAATGGCCCCGGCAAAGGCCACGCCGTAGAGATAGATGCGGCGCGGCAGTGAGGCACGTTCCGCGGCGCCATCCGCATCTGTGAGTCGCGCTACGCCCTGCACCGCACGCCAATGCAGAGCCCATACTGGCGCTCCGACCACAAGCAGGCTCAACCCATTGGCCAGCGGCTGCTCCCACACGAGGTTGCCCATCTGGTCCCTCGTTGTCAACAGCGCATCGAGGATCACCTGGACGATATTGACAAGGCCAATCCAGAGCAGCACAAGCCCCGTAGCCGCCACGGCATAGAAGTAGATGCGCCGCACCGTCGCCCCTTCGGCACGCACGCCCGTGCGCGCCTCCATCGCCTGGATGACGCTCCAGAAGCGCCACCAGATGGCCACGCCCGCCGGTAAAAAGGCAAGTGGACCGGAGATCATGTCAAGCATCTCCAGCGGGGTGCGGTTGAAGCCGGCAAAGGTCCAAATCAGCAGTGCGCGCAGCACCAGTGCCGCGGGCACCAGCGTGGCCACCGCGCCGCCCACCGCGGTAACGTAGAGGAAGAGTCGCAGCAGCGCGCTCTGCTCCTCGGCGGGGCGGCCCTCCACCACTGCGTGCCACACCTGCAACCCCGTGCGCGCCACCACAATGCCGATGAGCATCAGCGCAAGGCCGTCTCCCAAACGGGGAGCAAACCATAGGCGTGTTATCGACGGGACAATTCGGTCAATGCCCCACTGGATCGCTGCGCTGATGATGCTCGCCGAGCCAAAGAGAATCATGGTTAGCCCTGCGATGATGACCCCTGCCAAGAAAAGCCTTCGCCATATCGCCGCCAGACCCACTTCAAGCCCAAAGTCACCGTCGCGTCGGGCGATCGTCTGCCAATACCACAAGAGTGCGCCCGACGCGCCGATTGCAATCAGGTCCTGCAACCAGCTTGCGGGCAGGAGCTTGCTTTCGCCAATCGGTTGCCCAAACGCAAGCTGCGCGACGCCGCTGACCAGGTTCTGTACCATGGCCAGCAACAACCCCAGGGCAATGGCCGAGGCGAAATAAAGAAAGAACTTGCGCAGCGCGGCGGTGCGTTCCTCGGGATACTCAGCACGCGCAGCGCGTGCCTGAATAAGTGCCCAGTGAAGCAGGAAGATGGGAGTGGTCACGACGAGCAGCCCGGCATTCGAAGCGATCGTTGTGCGCTGGAAGCCCGGACCACTGATTACTTCCAGGCCGGGTCTCGCGAACCAGACGTCGACGAGCGAAAACGCGAGGCTTACGAAGGCAAAGAGTCCTGCCGTCGAACTGATCAACGCGACGAGGTAGAAGTAAAGGCGGCGCACAGTTGCCTGGCTCGAGCCTTCACCGGTTCTCGCTTGTGGCAAATGCGCGTTGTGCATGGCAGGCTTCTGTGCGTTCGACGCGGCGATCGAAACTGCGAGCAGCACAACGACCAGTACGATGACCAGCAGACTGATTGCCATGATGATCAGTAGAAGAGGTTGTTGTTGGCGATCTTCCAGCGGCCGTCTTCGCGTACTACGCGAATGACGCGCTGGTTTGTGTAGGTTGAGCGCTCAAAGAGGTCGCCCCCGCCGAAGTTGTCTTCGGCGATGGTTACGGAAGCCTCGTCGCCGGTTTCCCCGCTAACCTCAACAATACGCGTGCGTTGGCCCGCGTAGTTGTTCGCAAAATTGCTGGCGGCGTTGGCAATCGGGTCATACCCGCCTTTTTCGTATTGGTCGAGCGCTTCCTGGGTGAACTCGGCGCGCGCGCGCGCCACATCGCCTGCCTGCACGGCCACAATCGCATTGTAGACCGGCGTGGAGGGGCTGTCGTCGGTGCGGTAGGCAACCGGGTTTTCGGCCTGTCCGCCCGTAAGGTTGACTGTGACGACAGCCGCTGCGACAAGCAGCAGCACGAGGGCGACGATTATCCAGGTGAAGGTATCAAAGCGCAGGCGCATGGCGGCTCCGCTGGGGTGTGAAAAGGGGGAGTGAATATTGGGTGTGCACGCGTGCAATCGACGACATTGCCGTGGGTCTTCTACAAATTGGACGGTTACAGTGGGATAGATGTTCCGGCGTTGATCAATTGTACTGCGATGAAGTGGCCCTTGTCTAGTCCATGTGGCTTTTTTCCAGGGCACCTCATGAGTCGCCGCTGAACACGCAGCCAGCACAAAGAGACCGAGGCCTCCACCCGTGGGCGCCTCGGTCTGCTCACAAGACCGCGCATCGATCAGGGCGCGCTGCCAACCAACTCTGTCAGCTCCCAGGTGACGCCGCCCTCCACCACCTTGATGAGCGTGTGGGGTGCATCCACTTCAATCCATAAACGCGTGTCGCGCTCGCCATTGTCGAGCACGACAGACCAGGCGCTAAAGAGACCCGCCGGCACAGTCACCTGCTCCTGCTTGCCTACGGTCACGGTCACTCGTTCCAGACGCCCGGTGAGGGGCAGAAAACTGTTGAGTTGCGTGGCGTAGCCCTGGGCCAGCGGCAGTGATCGCACAATGGCCCACAGGCTGCGTTGGTCGCGCGCATCTGAGGGGATATTTACTTGCTGGAAGGTGCTGTTGTTGGTTTTGGTCGTCAGGTCGAGGTTAACCTCGCCCTGGTCATAGGTGGCGCTGACGCGCTCGGTGCCGGTGGCGTCGCTGAGCGTGAGCGCCGACTGGGCCGGTCGGAAACCGTTAGCGCTCATGGCAACACTGCTGACTTCGGAGCCGCTGCTTCCCGTCACCTGGCGACGCAACATCCACCCCGGCGCGCCGCTCACCGGCTCCTGGGTGAGTGCAATGATCGCCGACCCCACAGGAGTCGCGTCCCCGTCCAGCAGCGTGTAGGTGGCGCTTTCACCATTCTGCCAGGGGGCGTCACCAAAGCGCAGCGCCTGCGCAGCCGGCGCACCGCACGCAGTCAGCGACAACATTGCGAGCAACAGGCCAAGCAAAGAACCCTGGTAATGGCGATGCCGTTGGGTCATACGTTGACGTCTCGTAACAATGCCGATGCAGCAAGACTTCCACCGTCGGAGGCCTCGCTACATCGGCGTCAAAAACTAGCGGTGCGTTTCCATCCACTCAATGGCCACTGCGGCCATTGATGCCGCGCCAATCGGCAGCGCGTCCTCGTCCATGCGGAAGTCGGCGCGGTGCACAGGGTACATGCGATCCCACGCGGGATTCTTGACGCCCAGGAAGAGGAAGCTGCCCGGCGCGGCCTGCGCCATGTAGCTGAAATCTTCGGCGCCCATCACCGGCTCCGCCACGACAACATTTTCCTCGCCCAGCAGCCTTTGCGTGGCGGCGCGCATGGCCGCCGTCGCCACGGGGTCATTCACCGTGGGCGGGTAGCCGCGCAGAATCTGCAGATCGGCGCTGCCGCCCATAGCCTCGGCCACGCGTACCGCCTTGTGCATCTCGTCATCAAGCAACTGGCGCACTTCCGGCGTGTAGGAGCGAATCGTGCCGGTCATCTCCACGCTGTCGGGAATCACATTGCTGGCGATGCCCGCGTGGATGGTGGAGATGGTGATCACGCCTGCCTCGAGCGGATCGAGGCGACGGCTGACGATCTGGTGGATTGCCTGAATGACCATTGCGCTGATCTGGATTGGATCCACGGCCGACTGGGGCCGTGAGGCGTGGCCGCCCGAACCGGTGATTTTGAGCTTGAACTCGTCGGCGGCGGCCAGCAGTGGCCCCTCGCCCAGCGCAACGGTGCCCACATCGTTCTGCGCCGCCACGTGCAGGCCAAAGACGGCGTCCAGCCCCTCGAGTGCACCCTCTTCCACCATGCGCATGCCGCCCGATTTGCCCTCGGCGTCCTGCGCTTCTTCGCTGGGCTGGAAGAGCAGCCGGACGTTGCCTGGCAGCCTGCCCTCATCCGCCAGCCCCTTGAGCAGCGTGGCCGCGCCCAGCAGCATGGCTGTGTGCGAATCGTGGCCGCAGGCATGCATGATGCCGGGGGTCATACTGTCAAACTCGGTGCCGTTGGTTTCGAAGATGGGTAGAGCATCCATGTCGGCGCGCAGCCCGACCAGCGGCCCCGCCCCACCCTTGATGTGACCGACGACGCCGGTCTTGGCAACCTCGGTCTCGGTCTCGATCCCCAGCGTCACCAGTGTACTGTTGACCAGGCCGGCGGTGTGGTGCTCGGTAAATGTAAGTTCGGGGTTGCGGTGGATTTCGCGCCGCCACGCGCGAATGTCTTCGTGCATGGCTTTGGCGCGGTCAAGCAATTCTGCAGAAGAAATGGCTTGGGGCATGAGGGGCCTCCTATCAGGACGAGATATTTGTGAGGGTAATTGGTAAATTGTAAATCGTGAATTGGTTGCTCACGTGGCGCACTCGATTTGACGCAAGGGCGCCAGAACGCCAGGAAACGCAAGGAACTGCAAAACAGGCACTTGCGCCCTTTCCATCCTTCGTGTGGTGTTACCTCGGCGGATGCGTTCAAGCCGGTTTCGATCCCTTTTTTGCAGTTCCTTGCGCCATTCCTTGCGTCCTGGCGTCCTGGCGTCAAATCGAGTGCGCTACGCGACCAAAGCCAAACTCGCCGCCGGCTACAACGCCCTCGCCAACCTCCAGCAGGCAGAGAGCAGGCGGGCTGTCGGGCAGCAGCGCCCACGTGCGCGCATCGGTCGACTGGTAGACACCCCCCGGCGTGGCGGCCAGCCAGCCGCCGGCGTGCAGGGCAAGGAGCGCATCTGCGCGAGCGGTGAAGCCTTCGACAGGTGTAAAGCTGCGGCCGCCATCGTTCGAGAGCAGCAACCCGCCCGCCTCGCCGCCTGCCAGCACGGTGCCGTCGGAATGGAATTGTGGCGAGACAGCCAGCGCCTGGATGGCGTCATCCACGCCCGCCACCCGCTGCCAGCCCAACCCCGCCGCGGGAGAGCGGTAGAGTCCGCGCTCCGTGCCCGCAAAGACAACCTCGAATGTGGGCCACTCTTTGGCAGGCGGCGGCGGTGCCCACGCCAGCGCAAGCACGGTGAATTCATGCAGCCCGTAGTTGCACAATTGCCACGTTTGTCCGCGGTTAGCTGAACGCAGGATGCCCGCACCGTCGCTGGCAGCCAAGAGCACGCCCGATTGTTCGGCGTGCGGCGCGGGTGCAATCTGGAGGACTGGCGCGGCCGCGTAGTCCATCCAGCCTGCCTGCCAGTCGCCGTTCACGTCGCGATAGGCCGTGCCGTGGGGCGCGCCGCCCGTCAACAGCACGGGACCTGTCATCCCCGCCACGGCGGCGCAGCAGTAAAGTTGCTGCATAGGCTGCGCTTCGGCAAGGGCGGCATCACCGTTCCATCGGAAGAGGCCGTCGGGTCCTGCGCCGTAGAGGGAGCTATCCGGCGCGGAACCAGCGGCGGTGAGCGAGAGTATCAGGGGCATGGTCATCTTCTGTGCAAGAGACTCAGGGATTGAGGCTTTGTTCGGGTGCGCGGTGGTAGACGATCGTGTCGGTGGTCAGCGCCATGAGCGCGCAGCTTACCGCATTGAGCAGTATGCCGATGACGACCTCGGTGGCATCCACCACGCCCTGCGCCGGGCCGTCCACAAGAGCATGGCTGTAGGCGTCGAAGGTCATAGGCGCACCTGCGTCGGCCACCCGCTGCGCAATCACGGCGGACGAATCCACACCGGCGTTGTGGGCAATCTGGCGCAAGGGCGCGTCGAGGCTCTCGGCGAGCAGCCGCGCGCCCGCGGCCTGGTCGCCCGCGAGCGGCAGGGCGTCCAGCGCCGGCAGTGCATGGATGAAGGCAGCGCCACCCCCTGCCACCACGCCGCTGCGCTGCGCCGCCGTCAGCACATGCAGCGCGCGCGTCGCGGTGTCGAAGAGCATGGTGCGTTCCAGTTGACTGTTTGCGCCAATCTTGAGCTCGCCCACGCCGCCGGTGAGGGTGGCAAGGCGGCGCGTGATCTCCGGGCGGTCAGCGTCGGTGGGCTCCATCGCGGCCAGGCGCGCCTGCACGGCGGCGGCCTCGGCACGGATGTCGGCGCGCTGAGCATCCTGGGCCACAAGCGTCAACCCTTCGTGCGCAAATTCGACGCGCGCCGCACGGCCCAGATCCTCGCCGCGCACTGACTGCACGCTGCGCAGCCGCCCCTGCCCAAGCAGCGCCGCGCCGGTAAGCACGCCGATGTCCGTGAGCTGCGCGCCGCGCTCGTTCGTCGTGGCGGTCAGCTTGACGCCTAGCAACGCAAGTTTGCGCTTCTCTGGCGGCGCCTGCTGATTCGTGACGAGCAGATTGAGCGCGGGGCCGGAGATTTCGGGCGCGAGGATGAGCAGCGTTTTGGCGTCAACCGCCAGTGCTGCTTCGAGCAGCGCCAGCGCCGCCTCAGCACTCTGCAGCGGCTCGTCCACAATCGCTACCGCAGCCGCGGTGAGCACGGCGCTGCGCCGCGCCGTATCCGTGTAGAAGTACATGCTCGAAATCTGCGCCTTGAAGTGCGCGCCTGCAATGTAGCGGCGCTCGAGATAAGGCGCAACCAGCTTGTCAATCTGGATATGCCCCTCGGCGCCGAGCAGGAAACGCATTTCGCCCAGCACGGCGCTCAGCGGCTGGTGGCCGGTGACGGTATAGGCCAGCCGCGCCAGCTCCACTTCGCTGGAGATGGGCTGCGCCTGCACCTTGATCGCGGCAACCGCCGTGGCCGTGGCGCTCTGCAAACCGCGCGCCAATTCCATGGGGTTGATGCCGGCCGCCTGCAAGCGCACGCCGCGCACGGCCAGCGCGCGCGCCAGAACCGCCGCCGTGGAGCCGCCGTCGCCGAAGCGCTGCTGCATGCGCCAAATCATGTTGCGCATGAGCATCGCGCCAATGTCGGCCTGGGGCGTGCCCAGGCTCAGCAGGCGGCGCACCACCGTGCCGGCGTCATCAAACAACTCGTACCTGGCGTTGGCGTTGGCGCTGCCTGCCACGTGGCCGCCGAGCGGGCCAAGCGTGGGGGCCAGCAAATCGGCCACGGTTTGAATGCCGGTGAGAAACTGCCGCTGGGCGTGGGGATGGCCAACGACCTGGGCACGACGTGGGGCAGCCGGGGCGCGGCGAGTAGTCATGACGAGCCCTGTATCTATGACGTATTTGGGACCAGCAAGGGGAAGGCAATCGGGACAAAGAGACCCGGCCAAAGCGACCGGGTCTCATGTCAAGCAATCAAGTCAACGCGCGTCAGCTTGCGCCGTTGGCCTTGGCCACAACCGCCGCATCGCGGAACTTCTTGCCTTCCTCAATCAGCATCACAGGAATGCCGTTGCGGATGGGGTACTTGTAGCCGTTGCGGGGATTGAGCAGGAACTTGCCGTCATCCACCAACTCCAGCGGGCCTTTGTCTTCGGGGCACACGAGAATCTTGAGCAGCTCGGGGCTGATCTGGCCACCCAGTGGCGCATCATCAAGCGACTTGATGGGCTGCGAGGGGAGCGTGCCCGTTCGAGTGGCGCCTGCCGGCTCGGGCGTGCTGAGCGTGTTGCGCACCACGTAGACGATTGCGCCCACGATGGCGGCGAAGAAGACAAAACGAAGGAATTTCTTCACTGGTGATCCTCCTGTGATAGGCGAATGCGCCTGATAATCGCGGCAAGCAGCGCGTGAAAACCGCTAAGGCATCAATCGGCGCGTGGCTGACACGAGTGTTGACTTGCAACCGGCGTCAAGGCGACGCAACTCCTGTGCGCCTATGTTAGCACAGCGGCGCGCCCAGCACAATTTGCACGCAAATTGATTGCGCTCGCTGCACACAGTAACCATACGCGGAGGACACAGTTGTGGGCGTACTCCTTGCGTGCGTGCTGCGCGCAGTCTATACTGCGGCTCTGGTCATCAATGGCCGCTTGCGCGCGTTGCGCGGCCGCCCCACCCACCCCACTCCTCCATGCTTGCTCCCGCACTGCTGATTCTGGGCATACTCTGGCTGGCCGCCGTGGGCTGGGTGCGACGGCGAGAACAGCGCGGCGGGCGCACAACGGCGCTCTCAGCAGATCTTCTCGCTGGCGGCTTGCTCTTCCTGCTCATGGGCGGCTTCTTCTGGCGCACGCTCAGCGGCGACGTCTATCAACCCGCCGACGGCGGCGACCTCGTCTCCTTCCTCTTCCCCACCTATCGCTTCGCCGCGGGCGAACTTGCCCAAGGCCGCCTCCCCCTCTGGAACCCCACGCTGTACGGCGGCGCGCCCTTCTTCGCCGACGTGCAGGCGGGCTACCTCTACCTGCCCAACCTCGTTCTATTCCTGATCAAGCCGGGCTTCCCCTACGTCGCGCTGCAGTGGCTGGCTGGGCTCCACCTCTGGTGGGCTGCGTTGGGGACGTACGTGCTCCTGCGCACGCTGCGCTTCGGTAACCGGCAACTTGCGCCCGCCGCTGCACTCTTTGGCGGCCTCGCCTTCGGGCTGAGCGACCCGCTGCTCATTCATATGGGCAACCTCAATCTCATTGCCGTGCTCAGTTGGATGCCCTGGGTGTTGGCCGCATTCGACCGCGCGCTGCGCGCGCCCGGGCGCGGATGGATGCGCTGGTCGGCCGTGACGGCGCTGCTGCTGGCCGTCGGCACATACGCGGGCCACGCGCAGAGCACGCTCTATGTAGGGCTGGCTCTGGCTCTCTACATGGTTTTCACGGCGCTTGCACAGTGGGCTGAGCCGGCGCGCGGTGCGCGGCTGTGGCAAGGCGTCGGCGCGCTGGCAGTCACCGGCCTCTTGGCCGCGCTGATGGCCGCGCCGCTGCTGTGGCCCGTGCTCGAGCACACACCTCTGACGGCACGCGGCGATTTCGTCTATCAGGACACCGTAGGCTACTCGCTCGCCCCCGTGCAGATGGTCGGCGCGGTGGCCCCCGGCTTCTTTGGGCGCGGGCCGGCGCTACATTGGGGCTTGTGGCAGCGCGTGGAATTGCCATATGCCGGGCTGGCGGCGCTGCTGCTGGCCGCGGCGGCGCTCCTGCTGACGCGTGACGGCCGCGCGCGCCGCGATCTGCTGCCGTGGATTGGCATGGCGCTGGTGGGGTTGGCCGTGGGGCTTGGCATCTATGCCATTGCACATGGCTGGCTCACACAGCTTGTGCCCTACTTCGGCCAATTGCGCGCCCCGGCGCGCGCGCTCGTGCTCTGGACCTTGGGGCTTTCCGTGTGCGCCGGTGTGGGCGTTGATGCGCTCATGCGCGCGGTGGCGCTGCCGCCGCAAGCGCGCGACGCAAAGGCTCTCGGTGCGTGGCGAGCGCTGCTGCGGGCGGGCGCCATCGGCTGGTTCGGCATCGTGCTGCCCCTGCTGCTGCTGGGCTTGCTGCTGACGCAGGGCAACGAAACCGCCTTCCTGCGTGCCTCCGTCGCGGGCATTGCGTTGGCCATCGCCGCGGGCGTTTGGCTCGGCGTCTGGTTGCTAAGCGAGGGTGCGCTTGATGGCTGGTTCGGCGCACAGGCGCTGGGCGCGCTGCTGGTGGCGCTCCTCTTCTTCGAGCTTGCGGCCACGAGCGCCTACACCGACATCAGCCCGCAGGACCCCACCACGGGCTACGACCACCCCGAAATCATCGCCTTCCTGAAAGCGGATCCCGACCGCTTTCGCATTGACACGGTCACAGGCATCGAGGGCCTGTGGCAGCCCGACGCCTCCGCGCTCGCAGGGCTGGAGGATGTGGGCGGCATCGCCAACCCCCTCACGCTCTCAAGTTGGAACGCGTATTGGGAGTCCACCGGCGGGCGCGGCACGGCGCGCTACAATCTGCTCAACGTCAAGTATGTGGTCGCGCGCGACGGCACGCCAATGCCTGCGAACTTTTCGCTCGCGCTCGACGCGCAGGGGGAGCTCTCGCTCTTCCGCAACGACGCGTGGCTGCCGCGCGCCTTCCTCGCCATCCCGCGCGATGAACTCATGCTGCCCGACCCGGCACAGCCACCCGTGACCATCGAAACGTACGCGCCCACGCACATGCGCCTGCGCACAGATGCCGCCACGCCCGCCATGCTCGTGCTCAGCGAGACGTGGCACCCCGGCTGGCGCGCAACCGTCAACGGCGCGCCGCAGCCCGTTGAACTGGTCAACGATTTCCAGCGCGGCGTGCTTGTGCCCGCCGGTGCGGCTGCGGTGGACCTCACCTTCGCACCCGACTCGCTGCGCCGTGGCTGGATGCTGGGCGCGCTCGGGCTTGCCCTCGGCGCACTCCTGTCTGCGATAGGCGGCGGCAAAGGGATTGTGCAAGAACTTGCAGAGTAGCGCCGCTTTTTGCCTTCGATCTTGCTCCCCCTGCATTCTGCTGCTATACTTAGCGGGCGCGGTCGCGAGTCCCGATTGCGCGCCGCCAACAGCCGAGGCTCGACACCCGACTCCCGCATGAAACAGCCCTACATCCTGGCGCACGACCTGGGGACAAGCGGCAACAAGGCCTCTCTATTTGACGCCGAGGGACATCTGCTGGCTGCCGATTACGCGCCCTATCCCACGGCCTGGCCGCGACCCGGCTGGGCGGAGCAGGACCCGGCGCACTGGTGGGATGCGGTCTGCACGGCCACGCGCCGGTTGCTCGCGACCTCCGGCGTGGATGCAGGCGACATTGCCGCCGTCGGCTTCAGCGGCATGATGATGGGCGTCCTGCCCGTAGATGCCCAGGGCATCCCCTTGCGCACGTGCATCATCTGGGCGGACCAACGCGCGCAGGTCGAGGCGCGCGCCAAGGCCGCCACCAGTGGCGCAGAGCGAGACTACCTGCGCTCTGGACACCGCGTAAGCCCCGCCAAATGTGAGCCCAAGATTCTGAGG
>CAYJNV010000111.1:0-12890 GCA_964370975.1 uncultured Caldilineaceae bacterium
TCGAGTTGGTCTGCATCTCGACGCCGCTCCACGCATAGTAGGCGACCGGACGCGCTTCCCACAGCATCCGCGCCGCTGCTTCCACCTGTCCAGCTTCGATGCCGCAGATCGCCTCCACGCGCGCGGGCGGATAACGCCGGCAGAGTTCGACCACGTGCTCAAATGCCGGCCGGCAGTCGACTTCACCCTGCAGCGTCTCAACCGTGTATGCGCCGAAGAGGGCCGGCTGGGGGTCATTCCCTGCATAGGCGCCGGTGGCGGGATCATAGGCGATGGGACGCCCCACCGCCTCGCTCCATGCCACATAGTGCGACGCGCTGCCCTGGACGGAGAGATCGCTTTGGGTCAACAAACGCCCGTTGTCGGCGCGCACGAGCAGCGGGCCATTCGTCCAGTGGCGAATGAAGTCTCGCTCGTACCAGCCGCGCTCGATCATGACGTTCGCGATGCCGAGGGCAAGGGCAGCGTCCGTTCCCGGCCGCACCTGCAGCCAAATGTCGGCTTTCTTGGCCGGACCGGTGCGACGAGGGTCAACTACAATCAGGCGCGCGCCGCGCTTCACCGCCTCAACGGTGGCAGTTGCGTGGAACAACCGGGCCAGGTTGGGATTGTAGCCCCAAAAGAGGATGCAGCCGGCGTTCTCCAGATCGGGCATGAATGCACCGGGAACGGAGGCGCCGAAGGTGTATTGCGTCGCCAGATATCGCCCCCAGCCGCACAATTCCATCGATACGCACAGATTCGGGCTGCCGTAGGCGTTCATCAGGCGCTGAATCCAGACGACAGAGTCGTCGGAGGCCGAAGTGGAAGGGGAGACGACACTGAAGACGACGCTCTCGGGACCATGCGTCTCGGCAATTTCGCGCAGCCTGGTCGCGGTCAAATCGAGCGCTTCATCCCAGCTGATCCGCTGCCATCCCGGGTCGGCATCGCCCTTGGGCCGCGTACGTTTCATTGGATAGCGCAGCCGGTCCGGATGGTAGACGAGGTCCGGCGCCGCCCGTCCCTTGGCACAGAGCGCCTTGCCGGTTGGGTGCGACGGATCCGGCTCGAGGGCGACAAAACGACCGTTCTCCACCACGGCGATCGAACCACAACGCGACACACACATGGCGCAGTAACCCGGGATGCGCTCGCTCGCATGCGCATGTTCTGACATCGTGCTACCCCTTCCTGCCCGGGCCTGGCCGAAAATTGTTGGGGTGTCGATCAAGCCCGTGAGCGCAATAGGCAAGTATGCCCGCAACGACGATACCACTCCTGCAACTGTGGCGGCAGGGGGCCGTCCGCCACGGCGTCGGGGGCGGCGCAAATGCGATGTCCCATTATACTCGCACAATTGCGAATGCGAGGCCCCCAATTTCGGGAGCCTCGCACTCAAAGCGCTACAGGTCCTGGCTTTGCGGCAGCATGACAAGGTCGCGAATTGTCACGTGTGCTGGGCGGGTAAGCATGAAGAGCGCCGCCTCGGCGCAGTCGTCCGATGTGAGCGCCGTGCGGTTTGCCACATGTTCGGCGATCACTGCCGGGTCGTGGATGTTCCACAGTTCGTTGGCTACCATGCCGGGCGCAAGCGACATTACGCGAATGTTGTTACGCATCACCTGGCGGCGCAGCGTGTGCACAAAGCCCTGAATGGCGTGCTTCGAGGCGCTGTAGACCGGCTCCCACGGGATGTCAATAAAACCCGAGATTGAACTGGTAATCAGGATGTCGCCCGAGCCTTGCGCAACCATGTGCGGCAGCACCGCATGCACGCAGCGCATCACGCCCATGACATTGACGTTGAGCAAGTGCGCAAAGGCGTCTGGTTCACCCTCCGCGAACTGCCCCGGGATGTAGATGCCCGCGTTCGCAAAGAGCACGTCAATGCGACCGAAGCGTTCGAGCGCGCCATCTACAATGTGCTGCACATCGGCGGCCTGCGTGACGTCGGCGCGCACGGGCAGCGCGGCGTCGCCCAGTTCAGCCGCCAGTGCGTCCAGTTTGTCGGCGGAACGCGCCGTGATTACCACCTTGGCGCCCAGCGGCACAAGCAGGCGCGCAGCCGCCGCGCCAATCCCCGTGCTTGCTCCCGTAATGATGATGACCTTGTCGCGCAGAGACTCATTCATAGTGCATCCACCAGTTAGCCCTCGCTAGCGGGCTGTGCGCCGTGTTCGCGCTCCATGCCCGTGATGATGAAATATTCCACTGAATCGCTGAGTGCGATCCATGAGGCCTCAATAATGTTCGTGCTTGCGCCTACTGTCGTCCATAACCGCTCGCCGTCGGCAAAGTCAATCAGCACGCGTGTCATGGCAGCCGTGCCCGCCGTGCTGTCAAGGATGCGCACCTTGTAGTCGGTGAGGTGCACCCCGCGCAACGCGGGATAGTACTGCATCAGTGCCTTGCGCAGCGCGCGGTTAAGCGCATTGACGGGGCCGTTGCCCTCGGCCACCTCATGCAGCAACTTGTCGCCGACCTTGACCTTGACGGTTGCCTCGGAGAACATGCCGCGGCCGCTGCGGTGCTCCACGTTGGCAGTGTAGTCAATCATCTCGAAGGGCTTTGTATAGCCTGGTCGCGTGCGGCGCAGAAGGAGGTCCACGCTGGCCTCGGCGCTTTCAAAGGCGAAGCCAGCATTCTCCAGATCCTTGATCTGATTCAGTACGACCCGTTCCTGCTCGCGCGTCAACCCCTTGAGGCCAAACTCACGCCGCTTGACCGCGATGTTGTCCTTGCCGCTCAGTTCGCTCACAAGCACACGCGTCTCGTTGCCCACCAGCGTGGGGTCCACGTGCTGGTAGCTCATGGCGTACTTGACCACGGCATTGACGTGCGTGCCCCCCTTGTGCGCAAAGGCGCTTGCACCCACAAAGGGCTGGTGGCTGTCGTGGCTCAGGTTCGCCAGTTCGCTCACGTAGCGGCTCAGGTCCGTCAACTGGCCAATCTTCTCGGCGGGCAGCAGAGGCAGGCCCATCTTCAGTTGCAGGTCGGCAATGACGCTGACGAGGTTGGCGTTGCCGCAGCGCTCGCCATAGCCGTTGATAGTGCCTTGAATGTGGTTGGCCCCGGCGCGCACGGCCTCAAGCGTGTTGGCTACCCCCGTCTCGCTGTCGTTGTGGGCATGGATGCCCAGCACGACTTGCGCGGCAGGATGGCTGTTCTCGCCGTCGCCAATGCCCAGCACTTCGCTGCGCACTGTGGCCACCGCTTCGTTGATCTGCCAGGGCAGTCCGCCGCCGTTGGTGTCGCAGAGCACCACGGAACTTGCGCCGCCCATGATGGCTGCCTGGAGCGTTGCCAGCGCGTACTCGGGGTTGGCCACATAGCCGTCGAAGAAGTGCTCGGCGTCGTAAACCACCTCCTTGCCCTGCGCGACAAGATAGCGCACCGAGTCACGTATCATGCGCAGGTTTTCCTCGAGCGTCGTGCGCAGCACTTCGGTTACGTGCAGATCCCACGTCTTGCCGAAGATGGTGATGACGGGGGTCTCGGCTGCGATCAGCAACTGGATTTGCGGATCATCGGCGGGGTCGGTGTCGGCGCGGCAGGTGGAGCCGAAGGCCGCCATGCGCGCGTGCTTCAGGTTGAGTTCGCTACGCGCGCGCGCAAAGAACTCAACATCCTTGGGGTTGCTGCCGGGCCAGCCGCCTTCAATGTAGTCCACGCCAAACTCATCCAGGCGGCGCGCCACCTTGAGTTTGTCATCCACGGAGAGATTCACGCCTTCGCCTTGCGTGCCGTCACGCAGGGTGGTGTCGTACAACAGAGGTCTTGATTGCATGGTTCCTCACTCAGCGCATGCGGGGAGGCAGGCGCGCTTGCTGAATTTACGCGGCGGCGCCCGGTTCCTGCGGCGGGCCGTCGGTATTGTCGGTAAAGTCGGTAATGTCGGTAATGCCGCCAAGCAGGCGGTCAGGCCAGATGCCTTGCTGCAGGTCCTCGCGGCGGAAGCGGCCGGTCTTCACCAACCATCCCTGCGCGCCCACCATCTGCGCACCGCGCACGTCGGCCAGAATGTCGTCGCCAATCATGGCCACGCGCTGCGCGGGCAGCGCCAGGTCGTCCAACACCATGCGGTAGTAGGCAGCGCTGGGCTTGCCCACCACCAGGGCGCTGGCGTCGGATGCATACTCGAGAGCCACCACATAGGGGCCCGCGTCGAGAAAGAGCCCCTCTTCCGTACGCCACGAGCGCTTCTTGTGCAGCGCCACCAGCCGCGCGCCATTGAGCACGGCGCGGAAGGCACGGTTCAGTCGCGGAAATGTGAAGCCCGAACCGATGTCGCCCACCACCACAAACTCGGGATTCTCCTCGTCCACCTCAATGCCCGTGAACTCCTGCTGCGCATCGGGCAGCAGCAGCGGGAGGTAGCGCTGCGCGCCCTGCGAGCGCAGGTATTCGGCAGCGACATAGCCCGCCGTATAGAGTTCATCGATGGTGCAGGCGAAGCCCAGCGCATTGAGCCGATCGAGCAGCGTATAGCGGCAGTAGATAGTGGTGTTCGTCATAAAGCGGAAGGGAATACCGCGGGCGCGCAGCGAGGCAATGGCCTCACGCGCGCCCGGGATTACCTCGTTGCCAATCAGCAGCACACCCTCAATATCGATAAGCAGGCCATCAACCGCCGCCAGCAGGTCCGTCACAGTAGACTCCTTGTGATAATGGCAGGCGCCAACTCCCGTATGCGGACGCGTTGCGCATAGCCATTCTGGCCGATCAACCCGTGTTCTGCAACCCCGCGGCGACGCCGTTCACCGAAAGCAGGATGGCATCGCGCAGGCGCGCGATCGTCTCCGGCTCTGCGTCGTCGCTCGTGCCACGCAATTTGCGCAGCAGCGCCACCTGGATGAAGTTGAGCGGGTCGACATACGGATTACGCACACGAATGCTGCGTTGCAGCCACTCTTCGCGCTCAAGCAACTCGCCAACCTGGCTTACCAGCAGCACCATTCGCTCGCTGCGGTCAAACTCTGCGCGCACGTCGGCAAAGATCGAACCGCGCACTTCGTCGTCGGTCAACCCGGCGTAGAGCGAGGCAATGTGCATGTCGGCGCGTGCCAGCCCCAGCTGCACATTCTCGAGGGCAATGCGGAAGAAGGGCCACTCCTTGTACATATGCTGGAGTTGCGCGAGGCGTGCTGGCACGGCATCTTCGCCGGCGTCGATCATCCATCCTTCAAGCGCCGCGCCCACGCCATACCAACTGGGAAGGGCTACGCGCGTTTGCGTCCACGCAAAGACCCAGGGAATCGCCCGTAAGTCGTAGATGGATTGCGTTGCCTTGCGCCGTGACGGGCGCGAGCCGATATTGAGCCGATCGATTTGATCAATTGGTGTGGCTTCGTGAAAATAGCGCATGAACAGCGGTTCACTCACCAGGGCGCGATAGGCTGCAAAGGAGCGCTCGCTCAGTTCTTCCATCAGCGAGTCCCATGCGTCCTGCTCGGGGAAACGGGGCCGCGTGCCGCTGGTGAGCATGACGGCGTTGACGAGCTGCTCAAGGTGGCGGTAGGCAATCTCGGGGTTCTCGTAGCGGCTGCTGATGACTTCGCCCTGCTCGGTGAGCTTGATCCGTCCACGCACGGACTCGGGCGGCTGCGCGAGGATGGCGCGGTTGGTGGGGCCGCCGCCACGCCCCAGCGATCCGCCGCGCCCGTGAAAGAGAGTATAGCGAATGCCGTGCCGCTCGCAGACGGCTGCCAGCGCCTGCTGCGCCCTGAAAAGCATCCAGTTGGCGCGCAGGTAGCCGCCATCCTTGTTGCTGTCGCTATAGCCGATCATGATCTGCTGTTGGTTGCCGCGCGCCGCCAGATGCTGCCGGTAGATGTCGTTGTTGAAGAGCGCTTCCATGATCTGCGGCGCGCGCTGCAAGTCGTCAATCGTCTCGAAGAGGGGCGTCACATCCAGTGTGCCGAAGAGACCGGCATCGCGTGCAAAGAGCAGCACCTCGAGCACGTTGCTTGCACCCGTGGTCATGCTGATGATGTAGGTTTGGATGACGCACTCACCTGCATGTGCGCGCGCCGTGGGCACAAGGCGCAGCAGCGCAATCGTCTCGTTGGCGTCGGGCGTGTAGTCGAGTCGCGCAGTGAGGGGGCGCGGGCTGGCGATTTCGCGGCTGAGCAATGCTACCTTCTCGGCTTCGGGCAGGGCGGCGTAGTCTGCGCTCAACTTGATGCGCGCAAAAACTTCGGCCATGGCGCTGCGGTGGCGGTCGGCGTGCTGGCGCAGGTCCAGTGTGGCGAGATGGAAGCCGAAGACCTCCACGGCGCGAATCAGATCGGCCAGCCTGCTCTGTGCCAGCCGTTCGCCGCGGTTCTGCTGCAGGCTCTCCTCCACCAGACGCAGGTCGTGCAGGAATTCCTCGGCGTCGCGGTAGGCGCGGCGGTTGGTGACGCCACTCTTCCACGACTGCTCGTTGAGCGCCCGCGTGGCGCGCAGCCTGCGGAACATCATGATCAGTTTCTGCCGGTACGGTTCCATGCGGAAGCGCTCGAGCACCTCGCGCTCCTCTTCGGGGACGAGGGAAAAATCGTGGTCGAGGCTATCAAGCAGCGCCTTCGAGAAACCGACGCGCGTGGTGGCAGGGCTCAGCTGGTTGTACAGCTCATCCACGACCACATTGTAGTGGCGCAGAATGCTTTCCTTCTGCTCGCGAATCGCCTCTTCGGTCACCTCCACGACGACATTGGGGTTGCCGTCGCGGTCACCACCCACCCACGAGCCGTAGCGCAGCACGGGGCCAATCGCAAAGCTCTCGCCGGGGTAGCTTTCTGCCAGGGCCCGCTCGAGCGAACGATAGATCTGCGGCACAAGGCGAAAGAGCGTTGTCTCGAAGAAGTAGAGGACGTTGCGCACTTCGTCGAGCACGGTGGGACGACGGTCGCGCGTCTCGTCGCTCTGCCAGAGCACCACAATCTCCTCGCGAATGCGGTTGGTAATCGCCTCACGCTCGCTGGGGAGGCGGCTGGTGCGCGCCAGTTCGTCCAGGGCGGCGGCGATGGCGCTGAGTTTGGCCATTACCGTGCGCCGCTTGGCCTCGGTGGGGTGGGCCGTGAGCACGGGTGAAATATAGAGGTTGGCCAGCAACGCACGCATGGCGTCGGCGCTCAATCCCTCCTGGCGCAGACGGCGCACAGCTTGCGCGATGGTCTCGGGCATGGGGATGCCCGTCTCCTCGGCGCTGCGCTGTCTCTCACGCAGGATGCGCGCACGCTGTTGTTCCTCGGCCAGATTGACCAACTGGAAGTAGGTGGTAAATGCCTTGAGCACCGCCAGCGTGCGTGCCGGCTCGTCGATCAGCCGGCTGGTCTTCTCGGTGATCACGTCGCGCACGGCTTCATCGCCCGCGCGCCAGGCCTTTGCCAGGGAGCGGAACTCCTCTTCAAGCGCGAAAATTTCCTGCCCTTCCTGCTCGATGATTGTCTCGCCCAGCAGGTTGCCTAGAAAGCGAATCGTGGCGCGCAGCTGTTCCTGTCGCGCCTCGGATGATGCGGCCTGCACTCTTGTCGTGTTCGCTTGTGCCGGTGTGACGCCCAAATCTATCTCCTCGTGCCGCGCCGTCTAGCCAAGTTGTGCAACAACCAGATCGCCCATCACCCGGGTTCCCACCACTTCCATGCCTGGCGAAGCAATGTCTCCGGTGCGCACGCCCTCATCCAGCACCCGCTCGACAGCCTTCTCGATTGCCGCGGCTTCTGCCTCCAGCCCCAGGCTGTGGCGCAGGAGCATGGCCGCGCTGAGGATTGTGCCCAGCGGGTTGGCGATGCTCTTGCCCGCGATGTCGGGCGCGCTGCCGTGGATGGGCTCGTACATGCCGCGCGGCAACGCGTGCTGGTTGATCTGGTCACCCAGGCTGGCCGAGGGCAACATGCCCATGCTGCCCGCCAGCATCGATGCCTCATCGGTCAGGATGTCGCCGAAGAGATTTTCGGCAACGATCACGTCGAAGCTGGCCGGGCGACGAATGAGGTGCATAGCCATTGCGTCAACAAGTACGTGCTCGACATGAAGTGCGGGATATTCCTCAAGCACTTCGATGGCGACGCGCCGCCACAGGCGACTGGAGGCGAGCACGTTGGCCTTGTCCACGCTGGCCAGCCTGCCCTTGCGCTGCACCGCCGCGTCGGCGGCCAGTTTGACCACGCGACGAATCTCCTCGCGCGTGTAGAGCATGGTGTCGTAGGCCTCGTCGCCGTCGGGGCCGGCCTCCTTGCGCGGGCCGAAGTACGCCCCGCCCGTTAATTCGCGAATGACCAGCAGGTCGACGCCTTCAAGCACCTCGCGTTTGAGGGTGCTGGCATCTATCAATTGTGGCTGCAGCTTGACGGGGCGCAGGTTGGCGAAGAGGTTGAGTTGCTTGCGGATGGCGAGCAGGCCGCGCTCGGGCCGGTCGGCTGCCTGGGGATTGTCCCATTTGGGGCCTCCCACGGCGCCCAGCAGCACGGCGTCGGCGGCGCGGCAGGCGGCCACGGTGGCCTCGGGCAGGCTGTTGCCAACGGCGTCAATTGCGCAGCCGCCCATGAGTTGTGCGTCAAACGCGAAGCTGTGGCTGAACCTGCCTGCCACGGCGCCGAGCACCTTGACCGCTTCGGCGGTCACTTCGGGGCCAATCCCGTCCCCGGCGAGTACAACGATGCGTGCTTCCATGCGATGAATCCGATCCGCTTTCGATGAACTCAAGATTGAAGATTAACGATTGACGTGCGCCGGTTCCGCACCATCCGGAGGCGTAACCTGTGACACCTCACCTGCGCCCGACGCGCGACCCCTTATTCCAGCACCTTCCACAAATAGTCGTTGTCGCCCTCGTCGGGCACCTCCATGCGTACGAAGCGATGCTTGGCGTAGAAGCGCTGGCCCACGGCGTTGCGCCGGTGCACATAGCAGCCGTAGCCGGGATAGCCTTCCTCGCGCAGCCAGGCCTCGGTATGCGCCAGCAGGAGATCGCCAACGCCGCTGCCCCACCACGCCGGGCGCAAATAGATGCGATAGAGCTCAGCCCCGCGCGGCCCATAACCGGCATGGCTGAAGCCGATGATCTCGCCATCCTCGCGCGCAACCACAAAGGTGCTCTGCGTCGAGTGGATGACGCGGCGCAGGCTCTCGGTGCTGTAGGCGCGCCCTACGAATGACTCGATGAAGTCGCTGGTGAAGATGTCGGCATAGGCCGCCCGCCACGACTGCGCCGCGGTCAACTGGATGCCCGCGATATCGTCCTCTGTGGCGGACGCAATTTCAATGCGCGGCTTCGCCGCGTTGCCAACATCACCATCGGTCTGGCTGTACATTGGGCTGCGTCTCCAAAGGGAGCCTTGTGCACAGGGCCGCTCGCTCGCGCCTGCGGCGGGCACAAGAGACGGGCGCAGCCTCTGCGCCCGTGTGGTGCGCGACGGCGCGCCCCTCTCCGGTTCAGCCGGCGCGTCCCTGCGCCGAACGCCTATTTGCGTGTGTGTAACTGCATTATACGGGAGGACGGGCCGATATGAAAGAGGCTCGAGCGAGGCGTTCACTTCGCTTTGAGGGCAAGCGCCGTTGTGCGCTATTCGTATCGGTAAGGCGCCTGCACTTCAGCGCGCGTTCGCACACGAGGCCAGCCGCTGGTATGATTCTCCGCACCATTGAAACAATTGCGCATGCGTGGACGTCAAATGGCAGGAGCTCCACACTCTTGGAGTCTGTAGTTTTCGGGCGCGTCTGCGCCTCAGTGGCCGATGATGATTCAGATTACCGATACGCTCGCCCTCGATGAGAGCGAAATCCGCGAGGAGTTCATGCGCAGCGCGGGGCCGGGCGGCCAAAATGTAAACAAGGTGGAGACCGCGGTGCAGTTGCGCTTCAACGCGGCGCAGTCTCCCAACCTGCCCGACGACGTGCGTACGCGCCTGCTCGCACTGGCAGGTCGCCGCGCCACGGAGGAGGGCGAGATTATCATTGTGGCACGCGCCGCGCGCAGCCAGTCCGAAAACCGCGCCGCCGCGCTGGCACAGTTGACCGCGTTGCTGCAGCGCGCGCTCGCGCCGCCCGTCGAGCGGCGACCCACGCGGCCATCGCGCACCGCCCGGGCCCGGCGGCTGGATGCCAAACGGCGGCTAAGTCGCGTCAAACAGTCCAGGCGCGGCGGACCTTATGATGTAGAGTGATGTGGGTCAATTCATCGGCGCCGCACGCCGCATATCTTGTGCAAAAAGGGTGGCAGCAACGACCGTCAGTCGTAGTGCACAGCGCTACTCCTGAAATCCTCGGAAAGGCGACTTTACAAATCCTCGAGTACGGGATAATCTATTGTGTAAAGCGTCGGACTGTCTCCACCCTCTTCGCACCCACTCTCTGACGGAGGCTCAAATGCGACGGAAAAGCCTTTTTCTGCTTCTGATCGCCCCGCTACTTCTCATTCTCCTGCTCACCCAACTGGCAGACGCACAGGCTGCGCGCCCTCAGCAGGCAGATCCAACCCCTGTCGCGACCGACGCGCCCTTCGAGGAGCCTGCCGCGCCCAGCGCAGCCGCTACACTTGAGGCTGGAGTTCCGTTCACGCAGCCGTTCCTCATCCGTATCCGCCAGCAGATACCCATCACGGTTGTGCTCTCGCTGCTGCGCGCCGTGACTGTTACCGCAACACCAACGAGTGAAGCAGCGGTTGAACCGACTCCCACGGTGCGTGCAACGCCCACAGCGCGGGCGACACCCACGGTCCCTGCCACGCCAACCGAGACGGCGACCGCAGTGAGCGAGAGCGTAGAGGTCACGCCCAGCCTTACACTGACAGCCGGCGATGCAATTACGGGCGCGACCGTTATCACGGGGCTACTGCCGCTTACGTCCGCGCTGCCACTCACGGCGCCTGCAGCCGCAATTCAGCTAACGCTCACCGCGGAACTCACGTCGCCCGATCTGGCCGTCGTATCGACTGTCGAACTCACGCTGCCAGAAAGCACAGCCGCCGTGGGTGACCTGGTGCCGCTCACCGGTACGCTGCCGCTGACTGGTGTGCTGCCGCTCACGGGCACGCTGCCGCTGACAGCCGCCCTGGCCATTACAGAGCCCCTCTCTCTCCTGCCCACAGACGTGCTGACGACCGTGCCGCCACTCTTTGACGGCGTGCCGATTACCATTGACATGGACCTGCAGTTCTTCATCACCGACACGTTGACGAGCACTGTACCCGCGCTGATGGTGCTCACGTTTTCGGGGATGCCCTCGATGACCTTTCCCGTCTCGATTACCGTCAACGCGCCATCGACAGCGCTCGTGTCGGTTCTGCCTGTAACTTCAACGGTCTTCCCTGTGACCCCGACCGCAACGCTTACGGAGAGCGCAGTCGTTACGCTCACACCGACGGTGACAGGCACCGGGGCCGTGACTGCAACGCTCGAGCCGACGCCAACGGCAACGCCCTTCGATATTACCTCGCTCAACATCGTCACGGTGACGGTGCCCGTCACAGCCAACATCCGCGTTGCCCCAGAGTTGGACGCCGAGATTGCGCAGACGGTGCCGGGCGGCACTGTGCTCTCTGTTGCTGCGCAAAACGCCGCGGGTGATTGGCTGCTGCTGATTGACGGCAACTGGATTGCCGTCGTCGTCTTCGGTGCTGCGCCTCCGGACCTGGCTACAGCCAACGACGCCATTGAAGCATTGCTGCGCGAGGCGGCGGCCAACGCCCCTCCCACTCCCACGCCTCTGCCGCCTACGCCCACACCCACGCCAACGGCTACGCCGACGCTCCCACCCTTTACGCCGGCCAATGTGACGGCGACAACCAACGCCAACCTGCGCGCCGGCCCGGGCACCACCTTTGATATCGTGGGCAACACGGCAGTTGGCCAGGTGCTTGTCATCACAGCGCGTGATGCCACTGGTGGCTGGCTGCGGATCGACAGCGGCAACTGGATTGCGGTCCAACTGGTAAATGGGTTGCCCGCCATCGAGACAATCCCGGTCTTTGACCCCAATGCAACGCCAACGCCCGCACCCACCCCGGCTGCCGTGGCAATTCCAACGGCCACGTCGCCCGCAGCCACAACGCCTGTGACCGAGACGACATCGTTGACGGGTACGCCGGCAGCGCCGCTGCTGCCCACGCCCACGCCTGCTGCGGCCGTGCTCACACCCGTGCCGACTGCCACTGCGCCTGCAGCGACACTGTCGGTGGATGAGAACGTCTACCTGGTTGAGTTCGACAACATCGTAGCCAATTATCAGCGCGCGCTGACGGCGATTGACCGCCTTGTCACATCGGCAAACGGCAACACGGCTGTCTTTGATGACCAGCAGTGGCTCACCGACATGAACACGGCGATCCAGTTGCTGCGCAATGCCGGGCCGGCGGTGGCTCGCCTGAGCGTGCCCGACCGCTTTGCCGCAGCGCAGAATTCGCTTGCCAGCGCGGTGACACAGTACAACCAGGCAGCCGACCTGCTGTCGGCGGGCGTGGCGGCGCGCAGCACGGCGCAATTTGATGACGCGTTCAGCGCCATTGCGCTGGGCGACGCTTCGGTCGCGCAGGCTTCTGCCGCTCTCAGCGCCTTCAGGCCATAGCACGCACGTCGATCCAGGCATGCAAGTCTTCAGGGAGGTGGGCCACCGGTCCACCTCCTTTCATTGCGGTCCCATGCCAGGGATCAGACTAAAGTGATTCCACGATGATTCACGTAGTCTCGGTGAGGGGAACAGGGAACGGGGAACCGGGAACGCATCGCCGGTCCCGGTTCCCTGTTCCCAAACAACAGACATAGATTTCATAGAGGTATCACAATAGTCGGAGTCTCACATGGAAGTCGCCATCATGGTGGAAGGCCAGAATGGGTTGACCTGGCCGCGCTGGCAGCGCATTGTGCCGCTTGTGGAGGAACTTGGTTTCGCCGGCCTCTTCCGCTCGGACCACTTCACCAATGCGAACC
>CAYJNV010000112.1:0-8074 GCA_964370975.1 uncultured Caldilineaceae bacterium
CGGCGCGCTCGGTCAGCGTATATGTGTATTTGCCCGGGAAGATGACGTCGGTATTGACGTTGTCGCCATAGGTCCAGGCGCGGCCGGAGATGAGCATAGGCGTCTTGATAGCCGGCAACCGGCTAAATGGCTGAGTGGTTAAGTGGGTCAATGGCGCCAAGGGGTGACGCGGTCACAGATGCATGACGCACGGAACTCAACTGACGAGACACTAAACTATCAGAGTGGGTCGTCTGCAAATGCAAGTTAGCCCGCCAACGAATCGGTTAATGGCATTGCTTCCGCTCGCCGCTTGATTCCCAACATACATTTGCGCATCATCACAATGTCAAGAAACTCAATGAGCATATTGAATGCAATGACAGGCGAAAACCAGCGATATTTCACACGCACGCGAGTAACGAGACGCGAGACGGCTTCGCTTTCCGATTTGATTTCCCAAACCCAGGTGGTGTCGCCTATGTTGTCCCACCATAACATCCACTCATTCCTTCTTAAGTCCTTAACTCGCATTCCCTGTTTTCCATCTGGGCTCATGGGAATTAAATCGCCAACTTGTACGTCTTGATACTCAACAAGGACACTTTCAGCACTTGGTTTGGCTAGATTGTCCAACAAGTCATAGCTGTACCAACCAGCTCGCGTAACACCCATTTGAGCGATCCAGGGGTAGATGTTTTCAGCCGGGGCATTGATCGTCACTGCTCGGGTCGCATTGAAGGATGGTCTGTCAACAATTTCGTCCCCAGGCATCGAGCGTTTGATTTCGCCATCTGTAGCCCCCCACCGAAGCTGCCAGGGGCGAATGATCTTCATATAGAAGAGAACAAGGACTAATAGAATTGAAGCAATCAAACGAGTCGGTAGTCGCATTTCGACCTGCCTCCATTACCATGTCTTTATCTGCCTCGACGCCTGAGTGGTTCGTTGAGGGGACACGACTGTGTGCAGCTCTACGCCATGTCGTTGGGCCTTTTTGCCAGAGGTGTCAAATTGCGCGGGTCGATGATGTACCCTGCGATGGCCGAGGCGGCGACGACGGCCGGGTTGGCCAGGTAGATGTCGGCATCGCGCGTGCCCATGCGCCCGCGAAAGTTGCGGTTGGCGCTCGAGATCGTCACCTCGTTGGGCGCGGGGATGCCCATGTGGTTGCCCATGCACGGCCCACAGCCCGGCACGCCAATCAGCGCGCCCGCGTCGACAAAATCGGCGATGTAGCCCAGGCGCAGCGCGTCGGCCAATACTTCGCTCGAAGCCGGAATGACCAGCAGGCGCGTGCCAGAGGCCACGCTACGGCCGCGCACAATCGCCGCGGCCTCGGCCAAATCTTCCAGGCGCCCATTGGTGCAGGTGCCCAGGAATGCCTGCTGCACGCGCGTGCCGGCGACCTGCGAGAGGGGCGCTACCGCATCCACCGCGTGCGGGCAGGCCACGACCGGCTCCATCGCGGCCGCGTCGTAACGGTGCACGGCCGTGTAGGCGGCTCCAACGTCCGGGAAGAGCGCACCGGCTTCGATTTTTGCGCGGGCATCGTCCTCGCTGAGAGTCTTGCCCTGACGCCGCAACCGGCGCACCAGACGCGCGGCAAGATAGTCAAAGACGGCGTCATCCGGCGCGACATAGGCGTTCTTGACGCCGAACTCAGCCATCATGTTGGGCAGCACCATGCGCGAGGCAAGGCTCATCGCCTCAATGCCGCTGCCGCTGAATTCAACCGATGCGTAGAGGCCGCCGTCCGCGCCCAGATCGCCAATTACGCGCAGCGCAAAGTCCTTGGCGCTGACGCCGGTCGGAAGTGCACCGTCGAGCACGATTTGCATGGACTCGGGCACACGCAGCCATAGCTCACCCGTTGCCCAGAGCACCGCCACCTCACTGCGGCCGATGCCTGCGCCAAACGCACCCATCCAGCCAAAGTGCGAGGTGTGCGAGTCGGCCCCCAGAATGACCTGGCCGGGGAGCACAACGGCCTCCTCACTCAGCACCTGGTGGCAGATGCCGCGTCCTGCCTCGAAGAAGTTGGCGATGCCTTGTTCGGCCACAAAAGCGCGAATTTCGGCGTGGTTTTGCGCGTGTTTGGTCGTGGGCGCAGGCACGGCGTGATCCAGCGTCATCGCTAGCTTGTCGGCTATGGCTACCCGCTCCTGGCCGAACTCGAGCCATATGCGCCGAATCGCCGCGCTGTTATCGTGGCTCAGCACCACGTCGGGGCGCGCGTCCACCACCTGACCAACTTCGACAACGGCCAGCCCAGCGCTGCGCGCAAGCGCCCTTTGGGCAAATGTTTGAGCCATCATGCCAGCCACCCATTCAGCAGCAGATAGGCCACGGCGGCTACGACGACGCGATCCTTGATTTCACCGCCGCGCACCGCCTCGCGCAGCCACGCCGGTGTGACCCAGTGCAGCGTAACAAACTCGGCGGGGTCGCGGCGCACGTCGGTAATCGCCTCCAGCCCCCACGCAACATAGATGTGGCTGGCGGCGAGACCGAAAGCGGGGTTGTCCCACACAACACCCAGATAGCGCACGCTTTCCGCCGTAACAGTGGCAGGCTGAAAGCCCGTCTCCTCGCGCAACTCGCGCAGCCCGGCCACCTGCAAATCCTCGCCGCCATCAGCCAGCCCGCCGGGAATCTGCCAAACAACCTCGCCCACGCCGTGACGGTATTCACGCTCAAGCAGAATGCGCCCCTGTGCGTCGAACCCGATCACGCCCACGCCAATCCCCGCCGGCTCCAAACGCGTGTACTTGTAGGGCTTGCCGCTGGGCAGCACCACATCATCCACCACCACCGTGAGCCAGCGGTTGGCATAGTGCGTGCGGCTGTCAAGCAGTTTCCAGGCAGACGGGTCGAGGTTCATGGGGTTCGTTCGCATTTAATCGTCAATCATCAATTATCGATCTTGACTGACAATTGATGATTGACGATTGACGACTTGGTTGCTAACTCTGCGCTTCCATCGCCTCAATTGCGTCTGCATCCACCACGCTGCTGTGGTAGGCGCGCAGCAGGTAATCCACATCATCGAGGGTGAGCCGCTTCTGGTCGGCCATCACCTTAATCTGCGCCGTCACCTTCTTCACGGCGTCATCGCTCATCTCAAGCTGCAGTTGCTCGGCGCGCTCCTTGATGGCGTTCCAGCCGGTCAGCCGGTGCGCTACGTGGATGTAGCGGGTGAGGCCAAAGTCCGCCGGGTCCAGAATCTCGTAGGTGCTGGGGTTGTTGAGAATGGCCTTCGCGTGGATGCCCGCCTTGTGCGTAAAGGCGGTGTAGCCGGTGATGTAATTGTTGAAGGGGACATCCACCTCAACCAGCCCGGCCACGAAATTCTCCACCTCGCGCAGCAAGGGGAGATTGTACTTGCTGCGCACGCCCTCCTTGTCAAACACATACATGCGCGCCACCAGACCGCCCAGCGAGGTGATGCCGTTGCGCTCGCCAATGCCCAGCACGGAGGTATCGACGTGCGTCGCGCCCGCCTCCAGTGCGCAGTAGGCGTTGGCCACGGCGCAGCCCGTGTCGTTGTGGCCGTGGAATTCGATATCGCACGAGACAATGCCGCGCAGCGTCTTCACAAGGTCGTAGACCTGGCGCGGGTTGGCCACGCCCACCGTGTCGGCAATGCCCACGCGGTTGACACCGATCTTGTCCACGCCACGGTAAATCGTCAGCAGGTCCACAAGGTCGCTGCGGAAGGAGTCCTCGCTCGAGAAGCGCACCTCGAGCCCCTGGCTCTTGACGAACTCGATCACTTCGATGGCGCTCTCGATAATGTAGGGGATGTCCTTGCCGTGCGAGAACTCACGCAGGAACGACGAGGTGCCGAAGACAACGTCGATGCCGTCCACGCCCGTATCAATGGCGATTCTGGCGTCGTCCATGTGACAGCGAACATGGGTGAGCACCTTTGTCTTGAGGCCCAGAGCCGTAATGCGAGTGATGTCGTCGCGCGATTGGGGGCTGGCTGCAGGCGACGTCAGCTCGATATACTCGACGCCGAAAGCATCCAGCAGCCGCGCGATCTCGACCTTCTGATCGCTCGTGAAGAAGGCGTTGGCGAACTGTTCGCCCTCACGCAAGGTGGACTCGATAATCGCGAAGTTTTCAAGACTCATGGCACGGCTCCTCAACGCCTGGAACTAAGGAAGGGCAGACGGGCTTGCGACGGTTGCGACAGGCAATGATACTCGTCACTGCTCTAGCCCGATGCTGCGTCACTGCAGGAGCCGTCATTGGCTGGCATGGGCTTGCAAATACACAATACGTGCAGAAAGTGGGCAAATAAAAACCGGCCCATCCGTCTGGATGGCCGGTAGCTATGTCTCATCAGTGAGCAAGCGCCGATTACCAGACAGTCTGTCCGGGGGTGTGCTTCTTGCTCTTCTTGTTTGCGCCGCTGAGCAGTGTGATCATCTGTCTGGCCTGTGAGAAATGCGTTGGGTGGATGATAGCAAGTGCGCGGGCACATGTCAAATCGGCTTCGCGGGCGCGAGGCAACCAGAACGTCCTTCCGGCGCGCCGCCATGCGCACTTGTACGCCACCTTGCAGATGCCGTGTCACTCTTCAGGTAGTCTCCTTGCACGCAAACCAACCGATTTCGGCACGGCAAGTGCATTCGGCCTCCGGCCATCTGGGGCGCGATTCGGGAGGCAGCATCAAATGGTGAGCAGACTCATATACGTGACGGCAGTGCTGCTGGCGCTTGCGATGCTGAGCGGCTGCACCCCCGCGCAGATGAGCGCCTTGGCGATCCGGCCGGAGGCAGGCAGCGCGACCGTTATGCCGCCGCAGCCCGGCAACAGGCTGCTTGTGCAGGGGCGCGATGGCAACATCTTCACAATCGCGCCCAACGGCGGTCGCCGCCTCAACCTCACACGCGACGCCGGCGACACACGCCGCTACAGCCAGCCTGTCTGGAGCCCGGACGCACGCACCATTGCCTTTGCACGCACAGACATCTCGACTGCGGGCGCGCGCGGCGCGCTGGTGACAATTGGCTACGACGGCACGGCACGCAGCGAAGTGCCTCTCGCCTTCCCGCCCTTCTACATTTCGTGGAGCCCTACGGGGGCGCAGATTGCCTACCTCAGCAATTGGCAAGGGCTCGAAGGGCCCTCCATGGCGCTGCGCATCTTTGATGTGGCGTCAAACAGCGCCGCCACGCTGGCCGAAGGCTCACCCTACTACTTTTCGTGGTCACCCGCCGGTGATGCGCTGCTGGCGCACATTGGCAGCAACCGAATGGAGTTGCAGCAGCTTTCGGGTACGCGCACCACACTGACGCAAACGCCCGCCGATTTTGGCGCGCCCCAGTGGCTGGCCGACGGCTCGCGCCTGGCATACGCCGTGGGCGACGCCGCCGGGCAAGCCTTGGTTGTAACCGACCTGGCGGGGCTGCCGCTGCAACAGATTACCGACTTTGACGATCGCATCGGCTTTACACTCAGCCCAGGCGGTGAGCGCGTGGCCTTTGTGCTTACACCTGCGGACGCACCGTCGAACACATACGGACCACTTTATGTTGCAGAACTGGATACGCTGCGAACCATCGCGCTGCCTGCACCCAGCGTGCTGGCAACCTTTTGGAGCCCGGACGGCAGCAACCTGGCCTATCTTGCGCGCGACACGGCCAAGCCGGGGCGCACCTGGTTGCGCTGGCATGTTTGGGATGGGATGACCACTACGCAATACGAGCGCTTTGCGCCCAGCACTACCTTTGTGCAGAGCTACCTGGCTTTTGCGGATCAATATGCACAGACCCTGCGCGTTTGGTCGCCCGACGGCACAGCGATAACCTATGCAGGGGTCTCCGAGGCAGGCGAGAGCGGCGTCTTCGTGCAGGAACTGGGCGCAGCGCAGGCAAAGCGCGTGGTCGACGGCGTGCTATCCACGTGGTCACCCCGCTAACCGGAGACCGGCGCCAATACGCTAAACGAAGCGATGCGCGGAGAGAACGGGTACTGTACGACCAGTTGTCGAGCTCTAGCCCTCTCCATTACTTTCCGTGTTACGATTCACTGTTCGTATCTTCGCTGTTGCTTGCGGCCCTTGGCATTGCGCTGCGCCATCAAGTCGCGCCGCGCGCCTGCACTTCCGGCGTCACGTCAGTTCACCACATCTTCGGGAGAGGAACCCTGTACCGAGGGCGACTCACGCGGCGGCCTGTCGGCAACTTCATCGTCCCCGTTGGCCGTTGCGTCATTTTGTACGGGCGCTTCGGTCTGCGTTTCGGCCGCCAACTCGGGCTGCGACTCTTCTTCGGCATCCGGTTCAGCCGCGTTTTGCTGCGCTGATTCAGGCGCCTCAACGGCAGCCTTTGGCTCCGGCCCTGGCTCTGGCTCACCTTCGGCCTGCTCAACTTCCTTTACGGCCTCCGCCTCTGGTTCGGGCCGGTGCTCCACGGCATCCATCTCGTCGGTCTCGTCGTCGCGCCGAATGGCCGAAGCAGTCTCCGCCTCCACATAGTTGCGCGGCGACGTCCACTCGACATTTGTCGTGACATCAACCGTCACCAGTGCCTCATCGATCTCCCCGGCAACACCATTCTCGCTCTCCGCCACCTGCGGCGGCCAATGGCTGCGCACAGAGGCCAGCAACGGCAGGTCATCCAGCTCGCCCACCGGCTCGTCGTCAATGCTCTCATCCGAAAGGGTGATCTCATTGGTTGGCAAGACCATCGGCTCGGGCAGCAACTCGACCGCAGGCGATTCCGGCAGCGCCTTCAATTGCGTATAGAGGGCCGCCAGCAGAGGCGCAGCGTCCTCGGGCGTCAACGCACGCCGCAGGGGCGTCTCCGAGCTATCCCACAATTGTCGTAGCGCCACATAGTCCCACTCGGCCGTGACGACGCCTTCGCTCTGCGTGCTGCCCATCTCAACGAGCACCCCGTTATACTTGGGCGTCAACTCCTGCGGCGCGAGAATGGCCGACCGCCCCATGTAGGGCTCGGCGCCCTTGCGCAGGGGGTTGGCCCCCACCACAAAACTGGCCGCGGCATAGAGTTGGTTGTCCTGCATGCGCGCCAGAGTACCGGCGCGGAGTTTGTGGTAGCTCGCCGCGCTCGCGCACGCACCCTGCAGCAGCAGCATCTCTGCATTCTGATAGGCAAGAACGCGGCCCACCTCTGGATAGAGAACGTCACTGCCCAGCAGCAGCCCCACCCGCCCCACTTCGGTCGGGATGACGCGCCAGCCGACACCCTTGGCCACACGCGCCTCATCCTCGCCTGCGCCCAGCACCTTGGCTTGCGTCCCCAGCACTTCGCCGCTCGGTCCGAAGATGGCACTCAGATTGCGCAGCACGCGTCCCTCATCAGGCGCGCCCGCTGGATCAGGCAGCCACGCGCTGGGGGCCACAATCGTGACGCCCTGCGTGCGTGCAAGGCCGCCGAAGATTTCCACGTATGTGTCCCACAAGCGCTGTGGCTCAACGTCGAGCAGGCCTGCGGTGGCTGCGCCCAGATCGGCCTTGAGCGCTTGCGCAAGCCAGCCGGCCGCCTTGCCACTCACCTTTTCCCACGCACGCGCGTTGCGTTTGCGACCCACCTCGGCGCGACGCAGAAGGTTCGTGCGTGCATCGCCCAGCAGCAGCGGCGCGAGCATCAGCCCCGCCATTTCGGGGAAAAGCACGAGGCGTGCGCGCTTGGTATTGGCGGCGCGCAAGTAGCGGCGCAGGTCATCACGATAATCATCCAGCGAGGCGTGCATGCGCATCTTCATCTGCACGCAAGCAATTGTGAACTTGTCCATGAGTGCGTTTCACCTTGTACGGGGAACGCGAGCAATCGCATAATATGGGCGTCCACCCTGTCGCGAAGTCTACCATACGCGCGCGTCGCGGGGCGAACACGCGTCCATTGCGGCGGCTGCGCTGTGCGTACAGCGCGCGACCTGCCTCCCCAAATTCATGTCCAACGCAGGCGGACGAATGGGCCATCCACCGCTGTCTTGTGTTAACCTACGAGTACGTGCGTGCACGGGAGCGGCGTGACCAGCAACAACCGATCTCGCCGTCGCTCGGCGCCGCGAAGTCAACAGCGAGACTCTGCGCAATGCACTTATGCGCAGCAGC
>CAYJNV010000112.1:8174-12849 GCA_964370975.1 uncultured Caldilineaceae bacterium
TCCCTCGCCATCCTTGTCGGTTTGTTGAGTAGCTGCTCCGTCGCCCCAATTGCCGAAGTCGATCCTCCAGGTCAATCTGCTTTTGCCATTGTCGATGCCGCGGTCGCGCAGCCCTGTGCTGACCATGCAGCGGCCCCCTCTGACGACGCACCGGTGGCGGTGTGGCTGCGCACTGCGCTGGCCTCCACATTGGCATCACGCAGCAGCGCCAGGCTCGACTGGTTCGCGCACCAACTCGACGTGGCGCAGGTGCAATTGTCGCGTGACGATGACCTCCTCGCGTGCCTGCAATCGGTCACCAATCGCGCCCTCGACGCGCGCGACGGCTGGCGCTATTTGGATGCCGACGACACGCCGGCGTGGACTCTCGTGGATACGCAGGGTCGCCTGCCCGTCAATCCTCTGGAATTTGCCGTAGCCGAGCAAAACTTCTATCTCATTGATGGTGGCACGATCTACCGAGGCGAACTCCCCACGACCGCCACGGCACGCGGGGTGATCACCGTCACCGCTATCCTCACCAGCGCCGCCGCGGTTGACGGGCTTTCCATTCAGGAGCCAATCGCGCTCGACGTCATCCCCGGTACGCAAGACCTGATCGTAATCGACAGGGCCAACGACCTCTATCGCTTCGCTGCGCTTCCAGGCGAGTGGCGCAGAGAGGCCAACAAGCCCGTGAGCGCAGAGGGATTCACTCCTCAGTATGTTGACCTTGCAATCGACGAGACGGGCATTCAGTACCTTGACGTCGCAGGCAACCGCATTGTGCGCCGCACCTGGGACGGCGCCGAGTGGAACGTGATGAACAGCGGGCTCACGTGGATGGCTCGGTCTCTCGGCCATGGCGTTGCAATGGCTGCGGGCGCGAGCGTGACGTACGCCCTGCTGCAAAATGGTGAAGTCATGGCCTCAAGCGGCGGTGGAGTGCGGACGTTCGCCGTGCCGTCGGGGATCACCGACACGCACCTGGTAGCCTTCAAGAATGCGCCATTCGTACCCGTTGCGCTTGCCGTGGACGCCGTGGGCGGCGCACTCTATGTGGCAGATGAGGGCAAACGCCGGATTGTCGCGCTTTCCATAGCGGACGGTTCTGTGCTCGAACAAATTGCGGCCCCAGCCATTACCGAATTTGGTCATCTGCAGGGCGTGCAGGTCGGCGACGGTGCGCTCTGGGTGATGGCCGGAGGCCGACTCTTCCGCACCGCATTGGCAGGCGGCGAGGGTGCTGTGCAGGTGATAATGCCCACCTTCAAGCAGATGCCGGCATGGGTTGCCGAAGAGCCTGCACCCGGTGTCTTGACGCAGGCCTTACCCCAGGCGGTCGACTCGCTCGCCGCGCTTGAAGCGATGGCCTTCACCATGCCGATTGCAGGCGCGTCCCTGCCCGAGCGGTTGTCGCTCTATCCCGGCGCTAGGCGCGCATACCGCTACGGCGTCCACCACGGCATTGACTTCTTCCCTGTGGACAGCAAGGCCGCCATTGAGATCGGCACGCCTGTGCGCGCCGTGCAAGATGGCACAGTCGTGCGCGCCGACTCCGACTACGCCGAGATGAGCATTGCCGAAGTAGACGCGCTGCTCGAGAAGGCCAGGCAGCAGCACGGCTTGTCCGATGTTGACCTGGACAAGCTGGGCGGGCGGCAGGTGCGCATCAACCACGGCAACGGCGTGTGGTCGATTTACAGCCATCTGGATTCGGTGGCTGAGGGCACTGAAGTAGGCACGCAGGTCAAGGCCGGGCAGGTTATCGGCACGGTGGGCTTGTCGGGAACGCCGGATGGAGTGCGCGGCGCGAGCGATGGCGCACATTTGCACTTTGAAGTGTGGCTGGGCAGCTGGCCGCGCTACTATCTGGGCCAGTGGCTCACGATCGAGGCCACGCAACGTGTCTACCAGCAGCTCTTTTCAGCCGAGGAGGTCGTTGACCTGGGAGCAGAAGGCGTTGATCTGGAAGTGACTGCCCCAGGCCAAATACTGCAGACAGGAAGAGCCGTCGAGGGCGCACGGCCGTCGGACCACTATTGGCTCGGCAGCCCCTTTGCGCCGACCGACTACCAAACGCCCAGCGATTACTATCTCTTTGGCGACACGGCGGACGGCGCCTTGCGTCCCCACCGCGGCGTCGATACCCAACAGCCCGTCGGTGTGCCGCTGCTGGCCGTGGCTGACGGTACGGTGCTGTTTGCGGGCGCCGATGACCCGGAGCTGCTCGCACCCTTCCCCAACTACTATGGACGCGCCGTAGTCATCCAGTTGGACAGGCAGGTCATGGCGGCAACAGGACCGCAGAAGGTCTTCGTCCTCTATGGGCACATGGATCGCGTCGACGTGACGCGCGGACAGCGCGTTGTGCATGGTCAACAGGTCGGCGCCGTAGGTGAAACCGGCATCGCCATGGGGCCGCATCTGCATTTGGAGGTGCGCGTAGGCGAGAATCGTTATGGTGACGCCGTGAACCCGCTGCTCTGGATGCGGCCCGACCCCGGCTCCGGCAACCTTGCGCTGCGCATTGTCACAACGGATGGCAGAGCTTGGGATGCTGCGGTTGCGCGCGTGCACCCTGTGTTGGGGAGCGCGTCCTTGCCCGCCGCGCAATACAAAACCTACCGCACGGCGGATGGGATTGGCAGCGACCCGGTCTGGGGTGAGAACCTCGTCATTCCATTTCTGCGGGCGGGTACGTATACGGTGTCCATCGAGGTAGGTGACGCGCGCATTGAGCGCCTCGTCACGGTGCAGGCGGGGCGCACAGCTTTTCTTGAGGTCAAGGTGAGCGAGTAGTGAAGGATCAGGGTGGGGCAAGGGCGGCATCGACAAGGTTTCTTTGTCGCCGCGCTTTTAGCCTGGGCAACCGCCGGGCAGCGATTCGTCTGCCGCGCCGATGCGCGTTGACTGCTCAATCAGCAGCGCCAATGCCTCAGCCACAATGGTGCGCTTCTCTGCGGGGAGGCCGTTGACGAGCGCACGCAGCCCCATGCGGCGCGCAACCATCGCTTCCTGTACAAGTGTGCGCCCCGCGTCGGTAAGGTGGACCTCGCGCACGCGCCTGTCCAAAGTGGACGGCTGCCGCTCCACGACGCCTTCCTGCACAAGGCGCTCCACCATCTGGCTGGCGCCCGCTGCCGACACCTGCATGATCTCGGCGAAGGCAGTCACCTCACGTGGTCCGCACCAGTAGAGATGCGTAAGCACTATCAGTTGCAACATCGAAATGCCGCGCGCGCGCGCAAAGCGGTTCAAGTCCTGCGTAGCGGTCCGCAGCGATTCGGCGGACCACTCGACCAGCAAGTGCGTGAGTTCGTGTTCGTCCACGTATGCGCCTCGATTCCTGCCACCGCCAACTTGCCGCGGGTGGATAGGGTAATTATACTTCACACGCGTTAAATATCGCCCGTTCTGAGGGACGCGTCCTCGCGCCACAAGCCATCGGTGAACCCAAAGCCATCCAGCCAGGGCCGCAGCCTGGCAATCCTCTCGACAACGCTCGTCATTGTCATGCTGGGCTTCGGCATTGCCATCCCGCTAACCCCTTTTTATGTCACCCACTTCAACGCCTCGGGCACGGCGCTGGGGCTGATGATGGCGCTTTACTCGCTCATGCAGTTCATCTTTGCGCCAGTGTGGGGCCGCCTCTCTGACCGCATTGGGCGCAAACCGGTGCTGCTCTTTGGCATTGCCGGCTTCGCACTCTCCTTTCTGCTGCAGGGGATGGCGCAGAACCTCATCCAGTTCATGGTCGTGCGCACGCTGGCGGGCATCCTCTCATCAGCCACGCTGCCCACCGCCATGGCCTATGTGGCGGACACGACGACGCCTGCCGAGCGCTCCAAGGGCATGGGCATGTTGGGCGCGTCCATGGGCGTGGGGATGATCTTTGGCCCCATGCTCGGTGGCTTCCTCACGCATGTGAACCCTGCCTTGCCGGCCGGCATCGCCGCGCTGCTGCAGGTGACAACCGACCCATCCACCGGCGCCACCATCAATCTGTCAATCCCCTTCTTCGGCAGCGCGTTGCTGGCATTGCTGGCTCTGCCCTTCGTCATCTTCATGCTGCCCGAGTCGCTCGCACCCAACCGGCGTGTAGTGCACGCACCAATCAACGAATCGCGCATGGGCGCGCTGGTGCACGCGCTGCGCGGCCCCATCGGATTCCTCTTCGCCCTCGCTTTTCTGCTGGCCTTCGCACTGGCCATGATGGAAAGCGTGCTTGCGCTCTACGGCACGGCGCGCTTCGTTATGGGGCCGGCGCAAATTGGGCTGCTCATGGGTGCGCTGGGCATCGTCTCGGTAATCCAGCAAGGCGTGCTGATTGGCCCCCTAACGCGACGCTATGGTGAGCAGCGCATCATCCGCTGGGCGCTGTTGATTGGCGTGCTGGGCTTTGCCGCAATGGCGCTCGCGCCCACACGGGCACTCTTCATTGTTGCTACACTCTTCTTCAACGCAGGCAACATGCTGCTCCAGCCCAGCGTAACCTCGCTGATTTCGAGGCGCGCCAGTGACGGCCAGGGCGCCGTGATGGGTATTAACCAGTCGTTCCAATCGCTCGGACGCGGCGTTGGGCCACTGTGGGCGGGCGTGGCCTTTGACATTTACGCCACGCTTGCCTTCTGGACGGGTGCGCTGGTCCAGGCAATCGCGCTTTACTATGCCCTGCGCTTGCTTGCGCCGGATG
>CAYJNV010000113.1:0-8790 GCA_964370975.1 uncultured Caldilineaceae bacterium
GGGTGCAGCCGCGCTGGTGGTGCTGGGCGTGCTTGTCTTCTACAACCTCACCCTCTGGCCGGTCACCTGGTTTGACGAAGGATCGCACCTGCACGTGCCCAAGACGCTGGTGACTGATGGCGTCTACGCCGACAAGAGCAGCGACGGCTACCGCTACTTCGGCCCCACGCTGGGTGTTGGCCCCACGGTGATGCTGCCCATTGCGTTGGCCTTCGAGTTCGGCGGCATCGGTCTCCTGCAGGCGCGTGTGGTGATGGCTCTCTACCTGTTGGCAGCGTTGGCTGCTTTCTTCAAGCTGGCGAGCCGTTTTGACGGCAAGCGCTTCGCCGTCATCGCAGTTGCGCTGCTGGTGACCATGCGTGGCGCATCGACACTGGAGTATGGACGCCAGGTGCTGGGCGAGGTGCCCGGTCTCTTCTTCATGGTGGCGGGGCTGGCGCTCTGGTTTGGGGGCAAAGAGCGAACTTCGATTCTGCGGCTGATTGGCGCTGGGCTGCTGTTGGGTCTCTCGATTGTGACCAAGAGCCAGAATCTGCTGGTGATTGCGCCCGCGCTGCTGGTGGCGTGGGTGGCCAATATGATCTACTACCGTGCCGCGCCCCAGCGCTTTTTCCTGATTACAGGCATTGTGACGGCGGCGACGGCGGCAGCCTGGCAGGGATACCAGGTGCGCTATTTGGGGCCCTCCACCTGGCAGGAGAATTTCGAGCTGCTGCGCGCCGCCTCGGCAGGTGCAGCCTTTGTCTTCTCGCCCGAACTCATGCGCCGCAGCCTGGGCGAACTGACGAGTCTCAAGGTCTTTCTGGGCCTGCTGCCGCTCTTCCTGGGTTACGGCGCGCTGCTGGCGCTGCCACGCTCGCGCCGAGGCCTGATGTGGGGAATCATCCTGCTGATTGTGGGGGTCAATCTCGTCTGGTATCTCTTTGCGTCAATTGGCTGGATTCGCTACGCCTTCCCAGGCCTTGCGCTGACGACGCTCTTTGCCGCACGCCTCTTTGAGGACCTCTTCGGCGCAGTGGAATGGCAATGGCGCGCGTTGGGTCGAGATCTGCTTGACGGCGCTGCGCCTGCTTTCCCTGTCAACCTGGCGCTGGTGGCAGGCTTTGTCCTTGCGCTCATGCTGGCAGCGCCGCTCAGCTTGACGGTACGCGACATCGTGGCCCCACCCGCCAGCGACCACGCAGCCATGGCTGCCTACATGAATGCCAATGTGCCGCAGACTGCCTTGGTGGAAACCTGGGAACCGGAAATGGGTTTTTTGACGGACCACAACTACCACTACCCGCCGTCCGGCCTGCTGGACAAGAGTGTGGGCTACATTTGGCGCGACGGCGCAGCGCCCGCCGACGAGTACAGCTTTGTGCAGGAGGAGCGCCCGCCCTATGTGCTGGTGGGCGCGTTTGCCCGTTGGGTGCAGCTATACGACAAGGCATTGGCGGATGCCGGATACGCCGTTGTGCATACCGAAGGAGACTTCGCGCTCTATGAACCGGTCGCTGTTGTTGATACGCCCGCTTCTGCGCCGGCGCCTGTGGCAGCACCGGCCAGCGCACGAGAGCCTGTAGCCACACCTGCGGCCGCCGTTGAATCTGCGCCGGCACCTGTGGAAGCGCCGGCCACAGCGCCGGCCACAGCGCCGGCCACAGCGCCGGCCACAGCGCCGGCAGCCGCACCGACCACAGCACCAGAGCCTGTAGCCACACCTGCCGCCACCGTCGAATTTACGCCCACAGCCGCGCCGGCCACACCTGCAGCGGCGCCTGCGACCAAGGGAAAAGCTGAACCGCAATTGCTCAAGTAATGCACTTATCTCCCGTATCCTCCCCCCGACACGGAGGACGGCTACCGGGCCGCAAGGCCAAGCAAGGCGAGTGGAACATGAAAGCTTATAGCCGATTCCTGATTGCGTTGGTTGTGTTGGCGCTCGCAGTGTCCGGATTGGCGCTGGCGGCCCCGGCGCAGGGGCAGACGCTCGCAACGCCGATTCTGCTCGTCATTAACGACGGTGCGCCCAACAAGTTTGGCCGTTACCTGGGCGAGATTCTGCGCGCCGAAGGGCTGAGTGCCTACGAGGTGAAGCAACTTGGTGCGCTCACGGCGAGCGATCTGGCTGCGCACGACCTCACCATCCTGGCCGAAACGCCGCTGACGGCAGCGCAAGCCGCGCTCTTCGCCAATCATGTAGCGGGCGGCGGGCGGCTCATTGCCATGCGCCCAGACGCGCAAATCGCCAGCCTCTTTGGGCTGGCCGCGCCCTCGGGCACCTACAGCGACCCGTACATACAGATTGATGGCGCTGCCTTACTGGGCACTGAACGCCCAGGTGAAGGGCTGCCCACGGCTACGCTGCAAACGCACGGCACGGCAAGCCGCTACACGCTCAACGGCGGCGTGCGGCTAGCGCGCCTCTACAGCAATGCAAGCACGGCCACCAGCTTTCCGGCAGTGGCCGGCGCAGCCAGTGGGCGCACCGCCGCCTTCACATACGATTTGGCGCTGAGCATTGCCTACACGCGCCAGGGCAACCCAGCCAGCGCCAACGTGGACCGCGACGGCGACGGCGTCATCCGCACGGTTGACCTCTTCATGGGCGTCAATGGCGGCCCCACCTGGATTGTCCGCGACCGCATGCCCATTCCCCAGGCCGATGTGCAGCAGCGCCGCTTTGCGCGCCTGGTGCGCCAGCTTGTGGCGCAGAGCAAGCCGCTGCCGCAACTCTGGTACTTCCCAGGTTCGGCGAAGACGGTGGTCATCCCAACGGGTGACGCGCATGCCAACCCCACGAGCTACTACCAGAACGAGATCAACAGCCTGGCCCCCTACGGCAAGATGACATTCTACCTGTCGCCCGCCGCCGATCCGCTGCCTGCCAATCTGGCGACCTGGGCAGCCCAGGGATACGACTTCAGCATTCATCCCTATGTCAATGCATCTGTCCCAACGGGCTACGAGCAGGCGATCAGTTGGTTCCAATCCTACTATCAGCGCAACCCCGGCCGTTCAGTGCGCCATCACCAGGTGGTGTGGAGTGGCTGGACAGACGCAGCATCCGTGGCGGCGGCGCAGGGCTTTGCCCTGGACGCAAACTTCTACACCTGGGGCACATGGCTGCGCAAGCCCGACAACTCGTGGGCATCGGGTTATGTGACCGGCAGCGGCCGACCCATGAAGTTCATCTCCAGCCAGGGGACGATCATTCCCGTCTATCAGCAGGTTACGCAACTTGTGGATGAATACCTCTTCGCCGTTGATGGCATGCAGAACTTGACTGTGCAGCAGGCGATGGCGATTTCGCAGCAGATGATCGATGCCAGCCAGGCGGGTGACTACGCCGCACTGATGACGCAGTTCCATGTGGACTACTTCACCACCGTAGCGGACTGGGCGACTGGCACACTCGCTTATGCGCAGAGCCTTGAGATTCCGATTCTCACGGCGGAGCAGTGGCTCAACTTCACCGAGACGCGTGACAATGCAAGTCTTGGCAATGTCGCCTGGAATGACGCCGCCGGGCAACTCAGCTTCAACCTGAGCGCGGGCACCAGCACGCCCACGCTCAGCTTCCTGCTGCCGCTTACGGCGGGCGGCCGCGCGCTGACGACTGTGCTTGTCGATGGTACACCCAACGCCTTCAGCAACTTCACGGTGTCGGGGCGCAGCCAGGCGCTGGTAACTGTCGCCGCGGGCAGCCATGCGGTCACCGCAACTTATGGCGGGCCTACGCCCACGCCGACTAACACGCCCACGGCGTTGCCCACAGCCACGGCCACGGCCACGCCGCTGAACACGCCGACTGCAACGGCAACGAGTACGGCAACAGCCGTGCCGGCGACAGCCACACCCACACCATCACCATTGGACAAGACGATTACGACCTATGGCGACTTTGAAGCGTGCGGTGTGGGAACCGGCATCGCCGTAAGCAGCCTGAATGGCGGCGCGCTTCGGCTCGCGCCGTCGCTGCTGGACGAATTCGATGGCGCTACGCTTGACGGCGGGCGCTGGCTGGCAGGCACGTGGGCGGGCGGCGCGTTTGCGCCCACGCTCGCTGGCGGTGCGCTCACAATCCCGGGCAGCTCATCGGGTTGGGTGCGTTCGCAGTCCGTTTATACGCACGGTGAAGCGGAGTTTACAGCTGAATTCGGCAACGGCGCGTGGCAGCATCTGGGTTTGGGGGCGGTGAGTTTTGAAGGCAATCGCTACCTCATCTTCAGTACAGCCAGCGGCGGTGGCAACCTCTACGCGCGCGCCAACAACAACGGCAGCGAGCAGTACAGCAATTTGGGGCCCATCCCCACGGGCGCGCACCGTTACCATATTGCGTGGAGCGCGATCGACGCAGCCACCGATCGTGTGCGCTTCAGCGTGGATGGCCAACTGCGCGCCGAGTTCTCGCTGCCTGCCGCCGGCGCCTCCAATTATGTGACCTACATTAGCAACAATGGCACGGCGCCGTTGCGGGTAGAGCGCGCCACAGTAGGCCCCGCTTACGCCGCAGCGGGCACGTGGAGTTCGTGCGCAATTGATGGCGGTGCTAGTCAGGCGTGGACAAGCATCGCGTGGCAGGGCACTGTTCTGGCCGGCGGCGCTGTGAATGTGCAAGCGCGCTGGGGCGCTGACGGCACCAACTGGAGCGCGTGGGCCGACGTGCCGCTTGCGGGGCTGGCTGTCAATCCGCCATCTCGCTTTGTGCAATACAGCGCCGCGCTCGCAGGCAATGGCAGCACAACGTCCAGCCTGGACGCTGTCGTGCTTGCGGCAGCGTCGGCCGTGCCAACAGCGACACCCGTGAATCCGCCAACGGCAACGCCGACCTCTACGGCAACGCCTCTGCCGCCGACCGCGACACGTGAGCCGGCGACCGCGACGCCTCTGCCGCCGACTGCCACCTTCACGGCGACGCCTCTGCCGCCGACTGCCACCTTCACGGCGACGCCCGTGCCGCCGACGGCGACCGCGACGCCTCTGCCGCCGACTCCGACACCTGAGCCGGCGACCGCGACACCTCTGCCGCCAACCGCGACGCCTGAGCCGCCGACGGCCACACCGACAGCATCGCCGACGCCGATTCAAGCTTCGGGCGGCTTCGTGCACGACACGGCGCTCGACTTTGGGGCCGGCTGTGTAGTTCTCAACGGCGTTACGGTCAGCGATGGCTCTAGTGGTGAAGTGCGACTTGCCGCCACACTCGAAGACTACTTTGCCGGGAACGCAGTGGACAGCGCGCGCTGGCGTGTGGGGAACGCATATCCTTGGTACACGGTCGATGCAACCGTCGTCAATGGCGCGCTAAACCTCCTCGGTGGGCACCTCAGTTCGCACAACAGTTTTGCGTCACTGACGCCGCGCTTCTTCGAGGCATATGCCCAACTGCTGGTCACAGGCAGCACGCCTTCCTGGCCCGACCTCGGATTCTACTGGAGCGACGCGCCGTACTACTTCAATTCGGTGGGAGTCGTGCCAGCCACCGAGGCGATTCGTGCATTCGTTGTGCCGGATCACCCCAGCATGTTCGTTCGCTCGCAAGACGGAACCATTCCTTACCAGGATGTTGATGTGGCGCCAGTTCCGGACTTGACCCAGTATCATTTATTCCGCATCGAGTGGGATGCGTCGGAGACGCGCTACTACATTGATGGTCTCCTGCGTGCGACGACGCAAGGATCGGCTTTGCTCGACACCTACGTCTTCCTTTACTCGCAGACGCCCGGTACGGATCCTGCCAACCCGAGTCCGATTCGAGTGGACTGGACGCGCGCAGGGCAATATCCCGCAGCGGGTCTCTACACCTCCTGCGCATATGATGCTGGACAGGCAGTCACCTGGGGGACGGTCACCTTGCAGCAGAGCACGCCTGCCGGGACAGCGGTGACGGTGCAGACGCGCACATCGGCAGACGGAGTGAACTGGAGTGACTGGCAGGCGACGGCTGGTGATGGTGTTGTCAGTCCGGCAAACCGCTATTTTCAGTATCAACTGACGCTGACGACGAGCAACTCCCTCGTTTCCCCTGAAGTCCAGCGCGTCGCAGTGACCAATTCAGCCGCGCAAGGGGAAACACCGACAGCGACGCCAATACCGCCAACGGCGACCCCTTTGCCGCCGACGGCCACGCCGCTGCCGCCCACGGCCACGCCTTTGCCGCCCACGGCGACACTGGTACCGCCCACAGCAACGACGCTGCCGCCGACGGCCACCTTCACGGCGACACCCGTGCCGCCAACAGCGACGCCTCTACCGCCGACGGCCACACTCGTGCCGCCAACAGCGACGCCCGTGCCGCCGACAGCAACGCCGCTGCCGCCGACGGCGACACCTGTACCGCCGACGGCCACGCCGACTTCAACTCCGGCAGTGCCCGTGACGCCGGTGAGCGCCACGACGACATGGACCACGCTCTCAGACCTGAACGCACCTTGCGTCGTCAATGACAATACCTATGTCACGTCGGCAGGCGGCGGGGCTGTCACACTGCTTGCCTCACTAGACAATTTCGACGCCCCTGCGCTCAATACCGCGCGCTGGCTTTCGGGCAGTTGGTCAGGCGGCGCCTACAACCCTGTGCAGGCAAACGGTTCGCTTACGGTTCCCGGCGGCGGTTATGTGCGTTCGGTTGCCACGCAGCGGCTGGGCGAACTTGAAGTGACCGCCACTTTCGGCCAGGGCGCGTGGCAGCATGTCGGCTTTGCGTCAATCGGCTTCGAGGGCAACCGATATCTGATCTTCAGCACAGTTAGCGGTGACGGCAATCTCTATGCTCGCGCCAACAACAATGCCAGCGAAGTGTTTGTCAATCTTGGGCCCATCCCAGCGGGCGCGCATCGCTACCGTGTTGTCTGGAGTGCGTTGAATGGCACGACTGACCAGACAACCTTCTCAATCGACGGGCAGGTGGTGGCAACGTTACAGACACAGGCCGCCAATGCGACCAACTATGCAACGTATCTTTCCAACAATGGGGCCGCCGCGTTGAGTGTGGATGACGTACATGTCGTGCCGGCCTATGCGGCGGCAGGCGTCTACACCGGCTGTATTCTGGATTCGACCACCGGCGGCTGGGGTACGGTAGCCTGGAGTGCGTCCATTCCTGCGGCGACCACATTGGCCATGCAGGCGCGCACCTCGACCGATGCAAGCACCTGGTCTACGTGGGCCACGCTGGCGGCATCGGGCGCAGCGCCGGCCGAGCCGGGGCGCTTCCTGCAATTGCGCGCGCTGCTCAACACGGCAGATGCGGCGCAGTCACCGCAGATCGATTCGGTGACTGTAGTGCCTGCCGGCGCTACAGCCACCGCACTCGAAGCGGACCCAACCGACGTTTCGCTGTCTGAGCAGGGGCCCGGCGAGAGTGTCTTTCTCCCGCTGGTGAACCAGTAAGGGAACATGATGAACAGACTGTTAACCGTAGTCGGCGTGGGCGCGGTCGTGCTGCTGGTGGGACTCTTCCAGCAGCGGTTCGGCGCGCTCGGTGGCGGACGCGCGCCGGAACACGGGACGATCGTAGTCCTGACGCTAACGCCGCGCTTCTACATGCCCGTGGTGGAGCAAAACCCGCCACCGACTGCAACCGAGACGCCCACAATGCGGCCCGCCGGCACGCTGCCTGGCTTGACACCCGTGCCCTCTGCGACTGCGGATGAGCAGCCGACAGCGACAAGTATGCCCACGGGCACGCCGGTCGCTACCGGGACGCCGGCAGTAACGCCTGTGGAGACGCCGACCGAGACACCAGCAGAAACGCCTGCAGGGACGCCAGCGGAGACGCCAACCGAGACGCCAGCGGAGACTCCGACAGCGACTGCTGCGGCGACCTTCACGCCGACGCCCGGCCCAACACGCGTGGAGGGCGCGCCTCTTGAGAACTTCGACGGGTCGCTCGCACAGTGGCTCGTCCAGCAGCAGGCCGCCGGCGGAAACATTACGCAGAGCGCGAACCATGCGGCCTCGGCCCCCTATGCGGCGCGCGCAGCTACGGCGAGCGCCGGCGCAACGGCATACCTCTATACAAGCTATAGCGACCCCGCCTCGGCGCGCACGTGGGGCGAGCGGCCGGGCGTTTGGCGTTGGCAGCGGGCGCGCATCTATCTGCCCGCCGCGACAGTCGCGAACCTGGGCGCCACTGATGCACTGACGATTGCGGGCCTCTGGCCCAGCGCGCAAAGCGGCAGCCATGGCTGGTGGCTCCAGGTGCACAAGGACGGCCGCCTCTATGTTGCGGGCTTTGATGCCGACGGTGCGCGGCGCGTCTTCGACGTGTATGGCACATTCCCGCAAGACCAGTGGGTGGATCTTGAGATTGGTCTGCATTCGCAGAACGGGCCGGGCGTCAAGCGCGCCTTTGCCTTCCTTGTCAACGGCGCCTTCCACGGCTGGTATCACCAGGGGCGCTTGACTAATGAGACCTATGATCGCGCCGCCTTTGGCATTCTGACAACGACCAGCGCGCAGCCGCTTGAACTCTATGTGGACGACTGGCGCGCGATGACGACAGCGCCACTGCCGGATGGCCCCGACAGCCGCCCTGCTGCCGCCGTGCAGGAGCTTGACTACCGCGCCCAGAGCGGCAACCTTTGGCAAATTGACTGGTCCACCTGGGGCAAGGATCTGCGCATGGATGCGCAGCATGGCCTTTTCTCGGCAAACGAACGGCTGCAATCGGGCATGAACATTGACCGCATGCCCGATCTCACGAGCGGCTGGGCCGAGATTGAGGTTGGCTGGCCGCAAGGCACGCCCGACAAGGCGCCCAGCAGCTACTTCGGTCCTATGGTGGGCTTCCGCAAGGAGATC
>CAYJNV010000113.1:8890-12845 GCA_964370975.1 uncultured Caldilineaceae bacterium
ACTTCAACGACGGCTATCACAAAGCTTCGTCCATCACGATCGACTCGCCCTCGTATTCGATCCGGCGCTTCAAGGCGGGCACAACCGCCACAGCGCCTTGAACTGAGCAAAGATGATTCATATGGGACGCGTGGTGGCGCGCAATGCCGCTGCCGGCATGGCCTCGCAAATCGCCATCAAGCTGCTTTCATTCACATTCACCGTGCTGGTCATCCGGCGGCTGGGTGTGGAAACCTATGGCCAGTATGCCGCGGTGTCGGCCTTTGGCGCGCTCTTTGTCTCCTTTGCGGACCTGGGTCTCAGCACGTACTCTGTACGTGAGGTGGCGCGCCTGCGCGATCGCGAGGACGGCCCGGCGCGCGTACACGCGCTGCTTGCCGATGTGCTGATGCTGCGCCTGCTGCTGGCAACCGCCGCGGCGGGCATGATCATGCTCACGGGCTGGGTGACTGGGCGGCCGCCAACCATGATGCTGGGGCTGGCGCTTGGCGCCGTGGGCCTGCTGATCTACGGCGCGCAAGGCGCCTTCGAGGCCGTGCTGGCGGGCAGCGAGCGACTTGACTGGTTGGCAGGCGCACGCGTGCTCCAGCAGCTGACATTCGTGCTATTGGGCAGCCTCGTGCTGCTGCTGGGTCTGGGTTACCACAGCCTGCTACTGGCCAACATTGCGGGCATCGGTGTGCTGACAGCTGTAACCGTACGCGGCGCACGCCGGCTTGGGCTGCGCGTGGGCAAACCCACGGTGGCGCACTGGCTGCCGCTGCTGCGCGTTGCGCTGCCCTTTGGCCTCATCTCGCTGACTCTGGGCCTCTCCTACAAGTTTGATACGGTGTTGCTCAACCTTTTCTACGGCGACGCAGCCACGGGCATCTACAGCGCGGCCTATACCCTCATCTTCTCGATAACGGCCATCTCCAACGTCATCAACACGGCGCTCTATCCATCGTTGTCGCGCCAGTCCGTGCTCAACCCCGGCGCGCTGCCTGCTGTCTATGGCCGGTCGCTCAGGCTGCTGATGATCATCGCCCTGCCAATTGCGGTGGGGGGCTGGGCGATTACGCCGCAACTGGTGGGCACCCTCTTTGGGACGCAATATGGTGCATCGGCGCAGGTGCTGAGAGTCATCATCTGGGTCATCCCCTTCATGTTCGCTTCCGAATTTCTCGGCTATGTGGTGGTGATTTCGGGTCACGAGAAGCGCGTGGCGCGCGCGATTATCATAAGCAGCAGTGCCAATGTGCTGGGCAACCTGCTGCTGATTCCGCACTTTGGCCTGCCCGCCGCGGCCGCGATGACTGTTCTCACCGAGGTTGTGCTCGTTTCCCAGTATGTATGGATGCTGCGCCCCGAACTGCGCGCCATGCATGCATTGGGGGCAGTGCTGCGACCGGCTGCCGCAGCGGCTGCCATGGGCGTCTTCTGCCTGCTGCTTCTGCCTCACATGCCGCTGGCAGCAACCATTGCGCTCTCTGTCATTGGCTATGGAGCAGGACTGGCGCTTACCGGCGCCGTAGGCACAGCCGACTGGGCGGGTGTGCGCGCCCTGGCCGGGCGACCCGTGCGCGTAAGCGCTGACCAGGCAGGCGCCGCGACAGCCGACTAAGGAAACAACCATGCTTGCTGCTTCATCCCCTGGAGAGAGCGCGCTGCCACGCAAGGCGCTGCGCATCACCTATATCGTGCATCACTATCCGCCCGACTATCGCGCCGGCGCGGAGCAGTACACCCACCGCGCCGCCCTATGGATGGTGGAGCAGGGCCATGACGTTGAGGTGGTGACGCTCGAGTCGATTAGCGAAGGCAGCAGCGCGCACGTTGAGTCGACGCTGGAAGCATACGAGGGTGTGCCGGTGCACCGCCTGCGTTTCAAACTGGTGGGTGCGCCCCATGAATTGACCTGGCGTTTCGACAATCCCCTCCTGGAGCAGTGGGTGGCCGACTACCTGACCGAGCGCAAGCCGGATTTTGTCCACTTCATGGCGGGCTATCTGATTGGCATCGGGCCACTGCGTGCGGTACGTGCGGCGCATATTCCCATGGCGCTGACGATGCACGACTACTGGTTTGTTTGCCCGCGCCATACGCTGCAGCGAGGCAATGGCGAACTCTGTACGGCCGTTCCGGAAACGCCGGCGGCGTGTGCCCGCTGTGAGGCGCAGGGGCAGAGTCGCACAGCCAAGGCCGACTCGATCACGGGTGGCCTCTACAGCGCAGTGCTCGCGCGCTTTGGTCTGGCCGCCGAGAGCGCCGCCATTGCGCAGCGGCGTGCGGCAACTGCCGAGGCGATTACCTGGCCCGATGTGGTGATTGCACCCACGCGCTTCCTGGCAGCCAAAGTCAAAGAGAATCTGCCGCGCGCGAATGTGCTGGTGGTGCCCCACGGCAATGACGCGCTGCCTGAACAGGCTAATTACCACGCGGTTGCAGCCACTGTGCGCGCGCAGGGTGTGCAGATAGGCTACCTGGGGCAAATTGCGCAGCACAAGGGCGTGCACGTGCTTGTCGAGGCCTTCCGCAAGCTTGATCCCGGAATGGCGACGCTCCATATTCACGGTGTGCTCGAAAGCAACCCCGACTATAGCGTCAGGTTGCGAAAACAGGTGGACAATGCGCCCAATATCCACTTCCACGGCGGCTACAACCGCGACGCCTTGCCCGCTGTGCTGGCCAGCCTCGATGCGGTCGTCGTGCCTTCGGTCTGGTACGAGAATTCACCCCTCGTCATCATGGAGGCATTGGGCGAAGGCGTGCCCGTGATTACTTCGCGGCTGGGCGGCATGGCCGAACTGGTGGAGGACGGCCGCACCGGGCTGCACTTCACCATGGGCGATGCAGATGCGCTGGCGGATACACTGCGCACCTTCACCGGCGACGCCGCTTTGCGCGAGCGATTGCGTGCGAATGCGCGCAACAACGGCCGCTACGCAGTAGCGGATGAGATGCGTCGTCTGGAGGCAATCTACCTGACGCATGTGACTGCCCGCGAGCAGGCGACTGCGGGCAACGCCGGCCGGGAAGCAGCCGACGTGGTGCAGCCCGCAGCGGAGGTGCTCAATGCGCATCGGAATTGACGCCCGCTACCTGTCACACGGTTTATTGGGCGGTGTGCATACGTATGTCGCCAGCCTGGTGCCTGCGCTGCTGCGCGCCGCGCCGCAGGATGAATTCTTCCTCTACGCAGATGCCAAGGCGCCCTTTGAACTGGACGGGCTGCCCAGCAATGCACAGGTGCGCCTGCTGCCCTATCGCTCGCCGCTTTCGAGCGTGCTCAATGACCTGCGCCTGCGTACATGGATGGCCCGCGACGCCGTTGACGTAGCCCACTTTCCGGCCAACTACGGCTTTGGCCCGGCGGGCGCGCGCACGGTGATCACACTGCATGACGAAATCAACATTCTGCCTCTTGGCGCAATCCTGCGCGGCCACCGCAAGCAGCCGCAAACGATGGCGATGATGAGCTATCTACATGCCATGAGCACAGCGGCGGTGCGGCGCGCCGACTGTCTGCTCACCGTTTCGGAGCATGCCCGCAGCCGTATCGCCCAGGTGGGCGTGGTTCCCGTTGAGCGCATTGTGGCGGTGCACTCGGCGCCGCCCGCCGGCACGCACCGTATCGAGGACCCTGCGCTGCTCGAGGGTGTGCGCAAGCAGTTTGGACTGCCCGGTCGCTTCATTTTGGCCGACGCGCTCAAGAATCCGGCGGCGCTGCTGCGTGCGTGGGCAGCGCTCGACACGCCGCTGCGCGAGGGCGTGGAGGTTGTCTTCTTTTGCCGCACGCCCAACTTGCCCAACGAAGTGCGTGAAGCGGTTGCGCGCAATGCCGTACGCGTGATCATCCGCCCCACACGCGATGAGTTGCTGGCGCTCTATTCGCTCTGCGATGCCTTCGTCTTCCCCTCGTGGATAGAGGGTTTCGGCCTGCCAGTGCTCGAGGCGATGGCCTGCGGTGCACCCG
>CAYJNV010000114.1:0-440 GCA_964370975.1 uncultured Caldilineaceae bacterium
GGGGACGCTTGCGTCGGCCATTCAGATTGGCGACCCTGTCTCCTACGAAAAGGCCGTGCAGGCGGTGGTGGAGAGCAACGGCATTGTCGAGCAAGCCAGTGAGCACGAGATGGCCGAAGCCTCCGCGCGCGCCGACCTGACGGGCATGTACACCTGCCCGCACACGGGCGTGGCGCTGGCGGCGCTCTTCAAACTGGTGAACCGGGGAGAAATCAAGGCGAGCGAACGCGTGGTGGTCATCAGCACGGCGCACGGCCTCAAGTTCACCGCCTTCAAGGTGGGCTATCACGAAGGCACGCTGGCCGAAGTGGAGAGCCAATTCGCCAACCCGCCCGTCTACTTGCCGGCCGATGCGGACGCCGTGAAGGCGGTGATTCGCGAGCGACTTGGTTAAGTGGTCATTGGTAAGTGGTGAATTGGTAATTGGCGCGGTGCAGTCG
>CAYJNV010000114.1:450-2817 GCA_964370975.1 uncultured Caldilineaceae bacterium
GTCGAAAGCGCGCCAATTACCAATTCACCACTTACCATTTACTTTTCAACCCGTCGAAAACTCCTGTCACAGCCAACAATCACCGAATGCTCGACTACGGCCCCACCCACTTCTCCCAGGGACGCATGGACTTTGCGTGGGAGGAATTAAGCGAAAGCGAACGCGCCCAGGCCTATGCGGACTGGGAGGCGGGGCGCGGCTTGATCGGCGGCGATCCCCGCTTCCGCCCCGATTCGCACCTGCTGCCGCACTGGGGGCTGGACTTGCCTTTCTTGCGCGCGCTGGCACTGGATGATGGGCGCGCCTCCAATGGCGCGCGCTTGCGCGCCGCACTGGCTTCCGGCTGTCAGGTTGAGGTGGAGATTGGTTTCGGCCGCGGCGATTTTCTGCTCGACCGCGCCGCCCGCCTGCCCCAAACCCTCTTCATTGGCTACGAGACGAAGACCAAGGCGACGCGCCTGGCGCTGGCGCGCATTGCACGTTTTGGGCTTGAGAACGTCTGGCTCAGTGACGACGACGCGCGCTTCAACATGCCGCGCGTGCTGCCTGAAGGCCGCCTCGATGCCATCCACATCCTCTTCCCCGACCCCTGGTGGAAGAACGAGCACCGCGTCAAGCGCCTTTTCTCGCCCCCCTTTGTCGACTTGCTGGCGCGCGCCCTGCGTCCCGGCGGGCTGCTGCACTTCAAGACCGACGTCGAGGAATATGGCGCGCTCGTGCGCTACCTGGTGGAACAGCATCCCGCCTTCGCCCCGCACGACCCTGGCCTGGCCGAACGCATTGGGCCCTATGCCCCCACGCACCGCGAGCAGTGGTGCCTGCGCAACGGCAAGGGCGTGTGGGGGCTGTATTTCGAGCGGCGATAGCACCTGCGTTTGGCACCCTTTGCAGAACAATTGCCACACACTGTCGCGCATTGCGCCTCATCGTCGGAACACCCAATATCCTTTGGTATTCGCAGTGTCCAGAGAAAGGCAATCCCCATGTTCTCAATCGCTGGGCGTGCGCGGTTGCTGTTAGTTCTGTTTGCTACAGTGCTTCTCATGATGCCCACTCTGCCTCTTGCGGCGCAATCGCCTGCGGGGGACGCCACCGCCGCGCGCGGCGCCAACCTGCGCGCCGGTCCCGGCACAACCTTCGCAATTGTGGGCGGTGCTTCGACTGGTCAGTCGCTCGAAATTGTTGCCCAGAATGCGGACGGCACGTGGTACAAGCTGGCTGACGGTTCGTGGATCTTTGCGCAGCTCGTGAACAACGCGCCGCAGGCGCCGGTCGAAGCGAGCGCTGCAGCTGCGGCCGCTGCTCCTGTCGCGCCTGTCGCCGCCGCAGCATCTGGCGGTGGCGCCTCACTCGCGGCGAATTCGACTGCAGATTGGCCCGGCGGCAAGGAGCACAACTTCTGGGCATACCTCTTCAGCGAGGGGCGCAACAACTTCAATTGGCAAGACATGCGCCAGGAAAGTCCCGACCGCTGCTACGTAGACACGTCGAATCTCGGACTCGAGATTTGCGCCGATTCCATCAAAGCCGACAAGCGCGGCGATGTAGCCGTGCAATGGAAGGCGAGCAAGGGGGGCAGCTATCGCTTTGAGTGGGATTCGGCTTCGCTCAAGTTCTACAAGCACACTGAGCTGCTGGGCATTCTGGACAAGGGCGCAGAATTGCCGTATGCCGCCACCGTACGTGATGTGATTGAGTGGGAGCAGTTCTTCTGGGTGGCAACCGACAGCACACCCTATCACATTCGTGTTTTCAAGCTCGATGATGCTGCAGCGGCAGCGCCGGCGGCGCCTGTCACATCTGCAGCCATTGCTACCTTTGGTCCCGGCATGAAACGTGTGGGAACGGATGTCATTCCCGGCACCTATCGTGCGCCGGGCAGCGACTCATGCTACTGGGAGCGACTCAACGGATTCGCCGGTAAGCTGGGCAATATCATTGCCAACGAGTTCAGCGCTGGTCCCCAAATAGTCTCGATCAGCGCGACGGATAAGGGTTTCTATTCGACGCGCTGTGGCACGTGGACGCTTGACCTTTCTCCAACTCGCTCTAATCCGGCTGCTCCCTTCGGCGACGGCACCTACTTTGTGGGGAAGGATATAGCGCCCGGCACATGGCAGGCAAGCGGCAGCGACGGCTGCTACTGGTAGACGCTTTCGAACTTCACGGGGCAGTTTCGCGACATTCACGCCAACGATTTCCTTGTAGGCGGCACGATTGTTGACATCCGCGCTGAAGATACCGGCTTTCGCTCGCAGGATTGCGGCACGTGGACGAAGATTGAGTAATCGGCGGCAACCAAGTTTGAACTGGTGATCGACATTGACCGTTGACGTGGGGGGTGGGACAAAAGGAACCCCACCCCGC
>CAYJNV010000114.1:2827-12721 GCA_964370975.1 uncultured Caldilineaceae bacterium
GCGGCCGCCCGCCATGGAATCGGGCTCTTCGTGGCCTGCCGCGCCGGCGCCAACCACGTCCCAACCGTTGAGCGACATTGACCGTTGACGGGGGGCTTTCACTAAAGGAAGCCCCACGTCGAGCTGCATTGGGCGTGCTTGCCCCTCCGTGCGCAGCGTGTAAAATGAATGCACCTGCCACCGCCCACCCACCGGCACCTGCCATGCCCCGCACGCCCGCTCCACCCAGCACCCCCACACTCACCTGGCCCGAGAAGCACGCACCGCTGCCCGTCGAACCTGCGCGCCTCGTGCTTCAGGAAACCTTCGAGCCCTTTGGCCGCGTGCCGCTGCGCGCCGATGATGCACTCGCCTCAGAGTGGAACCGTCTCTTCCTGGGCGACAATTTGCCAATTCTGCACGCGCTGGCGGCAAGCGAGGCGGCGCGCTTCAAGCTCATCTACGCCGACCCACCTTATGGCAGCGGCGTCAAGTGGGCGCGCAAGGTGCGGCTGCGCGGGCCGCGTGAGCTCTCGCGGCGTGTCATCCTGCGCCAGCCAGAGTACGAAGACCGCATGGATGACGCGCACTATCTTCAGTTCATGCTCGACCGCCTCGTCGTCCTGCGCGAGCTGCTGGCCGAAGACGGCACGCTCTGGCTCCACTGCGACCACCGCCACACGCACCACCTGCGCGCCCTGCTGGCCGAGGTCTTCGGCGCCGAGAATTGGCTCAACACGATCACGTGGCGCAGCCAGACGGCGCGCGGGGCCAAGTCGGGCGCTCACTACTTCCCCCACAGTGCGCATTCGATTCACATTTTCCGCAAGAATGCGCGCGCCGCCGTCACCTGGAATGCCCCCAAACGACGCCTGGTGCTGAGCGAAGCCGAGGCCGCCGCCGAGTTTATGCGCGACGACGGAGGTTTCTTCCGCACCTCGGACCCCGGCGCCTATACCTTTGAGAGCCTTAAACGGCTGCATGGCGAGGGGCGGCTTTACGCGCCCTATGGTGGCGCGATTCTGGTGGACGACGAGCACAGGCGCATCACTTGCTCGCACGGGGGCAACATCGGCGTCAAGTACTATCTCACCGACCTGGGGCAGGGGCGGCACCTGGTTGAGCGCACCGTGGACAACGTCTGGGACGACATTCCCGGCCTCGGCACGACGCCCGCTGAGGATACCGGCTATCCCACGCAGAAGACCACGGCGCTGCTCGAACGTATTGTCTCCGTGGCGACGAATCCCGGCGATTGGGTTCTGGATCCCTTCTCTGGTTCGGGCACAACGCTGGTGATGGCGCAGCGCATGGGGCGCCGCTGGGTAGGCTGCGATGCGAGCCCGCGCGCCGTGGACACTGCGCTGCAGCGCGTCTCGGGCCTTGTGCTCGAAGAAGTACGCGACGACCCCAATGCGCCGGCGCCGCACGCAGCGCTGCTGGTGGCGCAGCCTGCCGAAGCCCCCGAGGCTGCCGGCCCCGTGCCGCAAGCGCACCTGTTGATTACCCGAAACGCCGTGGGCGCGGCTAGAATACGGGTCGACATTGCGGGCTACAGCTCGGCGCGCCTCGAGCAATTGCTGCCCGCCGTGCCTGTGGATTGGCGGGCCGTGGTGGAGCGTGTGGCGATTGACCCGGACCATGATGGGCGCGTCTTTCGCGCTGCGCTGGCCGATGCGCCGCCCCGTCGCAACCGCACGGTGGCCGGCTCCTATGAAGTTGAAGTGCCCGCGACCGCGGCCACCGTGGCCGTGCGCATTACCGACATTCTGGGCGACTGTGTGACTGTCGTCTTTCCGGCGAGGGTGGAAGGCTAGGGGATAAGTGATCACTGATCACTGATCATTGGTAATTGATCATTGGTAAATGGTAAATGGTAATTGGTAATTGGTTGACTGGATGACGTGGCAGCGTTCGACCAGTCAACGATTCAGCCATTTACCAGTTACGAATTACCAGTTACCAATTACCAATGATCAATTATCAATGATCTACTCGTCTCGCCTCAACATTGAGACTTAGTGGGCATTGGTATTATGGGTACACCCGTACTGACCGTTCTTGAGGAAGACCGCCACGCCTGGTTTGCCGGGCGCACGCGTGCCATACAGAAGTTTCTTGACGCCGAAATCGGCGCGGCCCCGGCGGGCGGCGGCGGGCGGCGCGTGCTCGACATCGGCAGCGGCGCAGGCAACATGGCGCACCACCTGGCCCACTATGGCCAGGTGACGGGACTCGACTTCAACCCGCGCCCACTCCCTGTTGCGCAGCAGCGCGGGCTGGAAGTGCTGCGCGGATCGGGCAGCGAACTGCCTTTTCCGGACGACACATTCGACCTTGTGGCGCTACTGGACACAATTGAGCACATTCCCGACGAGCTGGCCGTGCTCAACGAAGTGCGGCGCGTCCTCAAGCCCGATGGCCGTCTGATCATCACCGTGCCCGCCTTCATGTGGCTGTGGAGCTACAACGACGATATCAACGACCACCAGCGCCGCTACACCGAGCCGGAATTGCGCCAGAAGCTCGAGCTATGCGGGCTGATTCCAACGCGCTCGAGCTATAACAACTTCTTCCTCTTTCCGCCGATTGCGGCCATTCGCCTGCTGCGCCCCTACAACCCGGGTCTCGAAAGCCCGCACCTGACGCAAGACGCTGACGTCTATCAAGTGGAGATGGAGGCAATTCCGGAGCCGGTGAACAGCGTACTGCACGCATCCGGCTGGCTCGAGGCGGAACTGCTGGCGCGCATGTCGCTGCCTTTCGGCAACAGTATCATTGCCGTTGCGCGCAAGCCACAAACATCTTGACGCAAAGGCGCAAAGGCAAGCAAAGGCAGGGGGAAGACATTGCTGACCTTGCCGCTGCCAAGTTCTGCTCTTAGCCTGCATCCCTATGTCCTACGTCTACTTTGCCTTGCTTCTGCTTGCTTTTGCGTTCCTTTGCGCCTTTGCGCCTTCGCGTCAAGGTGCAGGGTTGCGCTCCCATGCCGCCGTGCTGGGCGGCTTTTTTGTGCTCGCCGCGCTGCTTTGGTGGCCGCTGCCGATGCACCTCGCCACGCACGCCCCCGGCGCGCCCACATGGGCCTACGACGAAGCCACCTTTGTCTGGAACATCTGGTACTTCAAGCACGCCCTGTTTGATCTGCTTCAGTCGCCCCTGCACAGCAGCCTGATCTACTACCCGCTGGGCGTCGACCTGATCCTCTACACCTATAACTTCTATCACGTGCTGGCGAGTTTGCCGCTGGCGCTGGCCACCAATTACGTGCTGGCCAGCAACGTCTCGCTGCTCATGGCCACGGCGCTCAGCGGCTATGGCACGTGGCTGCTCGTGCGCTGGCTGCTGGCGCGCGAGGGGGTGGAGGCGCGTGCAGCGGGGTGGGCGGCGCTGGTGGCCGGTGCGATCTTCGCCTATGGCTCCAACCGCTCCGTCTACGCCGCGCTGGGCCACTACGACATGGTAACCACGCAGTGGATTCCCTTTTACGCGCTGGCTCTGCTGCGCAGTCTTGACACGCGCGTGAGCGCCAACGTACGCCGCCGCGCGGCCGTGCTTGCGGGCATCTTCATCGCCTTCGCCGGGCTGGCCGAAATGATTACGGCGCTCTTCCTGGCCATCTTCACGCTGATTGTGCTGCTGGCGCACCCCGGCGACGCGCGCCGGCGCGAGCGCGCGCTGCTCCTGCGCTGGCGCATTTGGCTGCCGAGTTTCGCAATACTGGGCGGCGTGGGCATGCTGCTGTGGAGCCCGGCACTGCTGCCCATCCTCTATCAATTCCTTGTGAACGATTTCGCGCTCAAGGGCTGGGGCGAGGCAATACCGCTGAGCACCGACCTCATGGGCTGGCTGACGCCTACCGTGCTCCACCCCTGGTTTGGCAGCGACCTGGTGGCCGAGTTGCGGCGCGTACAATTGCGCGCGCTCGATGGTGGCGTCACCGGCTTTCGTGACCTGAATACGGTCTTCCTGGGCTGGGTAACGGCGGCGTTGGCGCTGACTGGCGCGCTGGCGTGGCGGCGGCGCTCGCGCATTTGGTGGTGGACAGCGATTGTCTTCGGCCTCTTCACGCTGGGCCCCTTTCTGCAAATCAACGGCGAGTACTTGTTCAATCTCGACGGCGTGGACGCGACCTTTCCACTCCCCTACACGCTGCTGCACTACATCCCCATCATCAAGGCCAACCGCGCGCCCAACCGCAACAGCGTCGTGCTGATGCTCGCGCTGGCGGTGCTGGTGGGCTATGCCATTGCGTGGCTGTGGGGCGTGGCGCGCGCGCGTTGGGCGCGCCGAGGGATCTCCAGTGCACCGCGCTGGATTGTGGTGCTGCCGCTGGCGGCGGGACTGCTTGCAATTGGCGAGCACCTGGTTGTGCCCATGAGCCTCACCGACATGCGCGTGCCTGCCGTTTATGCGCAGATTGCCGCCGATACGCGACCCGTGGCCGTGATGCAACTGCCGCTTGGCTGGCGCAACTCGTTTGGCGTCTTTGGTCCCGAGGCGACAATCCTGCAGTGGTATCAGAGCGTGCACGCCAAGCCCATGCTTGGCGGCAACATCAGCCGCGCGCCCGACTTCAAGATGGAGTACTTCAAGCGGCTGCCCTACTTCCAGGCGCTCACCGACGTAGAGTTTGGCCGCGAGCTGTCACCCGAACTTTTGGCCGCGGCGACGGCGCAGGCGCCCGCCCTTATGCGCCTCTACAACGTGGGTTACGTGCTGCTATTCCCGCCTGTTGAGGGAAGACCACCCTACAGCGACACCTGGCAGGCGTCGTGGGATTTTGCCAAAGCGACGCTACCGCTGGAGGACGCGCCTTTCTGGACGGGCGACGGCATTGAGGCCTATCGCCTGATGCTGCACGCGCCGGAGCCTTCATTTGCGCTCGACCTGGGTGATGAGGATTCGCTACCCTATCGAGGTGATGGCTGGGCTGCAGGTGAAAGCGCGGTGGATGGGGCAAATGGCGTGTGGGCGACGGCGCGCACCGGCACGCTGTACGTGCCGCCTATGGCGCAGACGGCGCAGCCAGTGACGCTGCGCATGCGTCTGCAGCCCTATGGTTACCCAGGCGCAGCTGCGCAAACCGTCTCTGTGCGCGTCAACGGCACGCCCGTGGGCGATGCGCACGCGCTGGCTGACGGCTGGCAGGAAGTGGAGTGGGTGATTCCGCCCGGCCTCTTGGGTGAGGGGCTACTCCGTCTCGATCTGGCGTGGGGACGCGCCGATGCACCGCGCGCGGTGAACCCCGGCAGCCGTTCCATCGGCAGCACAGGCGTCGCGATGCCCGTGGACGCCGACATCAAGGCCTTTGCCGACGGCGGTTTCATCGCACTGTTTGATGAAGATGGTGTGCAGACGGACGCCTCGGCCGGGCGCAAAGGTGTGAACGTGACGGTGCTCGAGCCGGGCAGCGGTCGCGTTGTGGCGCAGCAGGGCTTTGACACCACGGCCAACACGTTCGAGAGCGACGGACTGGCTGCCTTCGTGCGCGCGGTGGCGGCGGGTCACATCGTGCTTGTGGCGAGCAACGGCGATGCCTGGGCGCACCTGACGCAAGACGCCGTGGACGCGCTGCGCGCCACCGGCGCCGATGTGACGCTGGAGGGCCTCCAGAATCAGTACTTTGCGCTGGTGGGCGTGCAGGGCGCAGCGCCAGGCACGGCGGCGCAAGCCATTGACCCCGCCGACGCCTTCTTGCGCGTCAGCCTCGAGCGCGACCGGCGGCCGCTGGCGGCGATTGTGGATTGGATCAAATTTGGCGAGTAGGGCTCACAATCGGGTCTGTGTGGACATCTACCGTCATTACACTGTACGATGCCCGACGGTCAATGAATAGTTCAGAAAGCAAACCAACTTATGCTGTCTCAACGCTCGGCACCAATCTTCCAGCAAGGCTCAACAGCATGAATGCACCAAACTTCAGATCCAACAATTTCGACCTTATTCGCCTTGCCGCGGCCACGCAGGTCGTCTTGCTGCATGGGTACGAGCACTTTGGAATTCAGTCCAGCCCAATCCTGCCCGTCATACTGAATGCATTTCCGGGTGTGCCTATCTTCTTCGTGATCAGCGGATTTCTGATCTCCGCTTCGTGGGGTCGCAATCCGAACCCTATCCGATATGCTCAGAACCGCTTCTTGCGCATCTATCCGGGTCTGTGGGTCTGTTTCATTCTATCCGTAATCAGCGTGTTTCTTTTCTACAACCCAGTCTTCACGTGGCGCGAGTTTGCCGTTTGGGTTGTTGCACAACTCTCGATCGGCCAGTTCTACAATCCAGACTTCCTACGCGGTTATGGAGTCAGTGTGCTGAATGGAAGCCTGTGGACGATCCCGGTAGAACTGCAGTTCTATGTAGTTCTGCCACTCATCTATTTGGCTTTCAACCGGATTCGCTGGAATGCCTGGGTTCTGGCCATTCTGTTTATCGCTGCTGTCGTACTGAATCAAGTCTACATCGCACTCATTGCGGATGGCAGAAGCCTGTATCTCAAACTCCTGGGAGTCACTGTGGCACCCTATTTCTACATGTTCCTGGTGGGTGTTCTCATCCAAAGAAACCTGGGTATTGTCTCCCGGGTCATTAAGGGAAGAACGCTGCAGCTGCTCGCAGCCTATGTGCTGTTAGCGATCGTGGCTGCTCGCATGGGCATCGATTATGGCGGCAACTACATCAATCCAGCGTCGGCGATTGTCTTGGGATTGTTGACTATTTCGTTTGCATTTAGCTTTCCGGGACTCTCCGAAAGAGTCTTGCATGGTAACGATATCTCTTATGGCGTCTACATCTACCACATGGTCATCGTGAATGCCCTGATAGCCTTGGCCCTTTTCGGCCCATGGACACAGTACTTGGTAATGCTGTTGCTCACCTTGGCGATTGCACTCTTGTCATGGAAATTTGTGGAACGTCCAGCACTATCACACAAAGTGCAGTCCATGCACCGACCCGACTTACCGCAAGCGGCTGTTCACACATAGGGGAAGTGCAAAGGCGCGCAGGGTAAGTGCTATTTGCTCGTTTTTCAGTTTACCTGGTCCTCTCGACCCTTGTACAGTGCCACCATCCGTTCCCACGGCAGGCGGCCGGTGCGCAGGCGCACGAGCGTGTAGAAGGCCTTGACGATTTCTGTGCGCGAGATCTTGCTTGCGCCTTCGGTGCGGTTGGTGAAGGTAATGGGAGTCTCGCCGGTGCTGAAGCCTGCCCGCTGGCAGAGATAAGCCATTTCGGTGAGAAATGAGTAGCCACTGGAAAATATGGCGTCGAGGTCGATCGTCTCGAGCACGCGCCGCCGGTAGCAGCGAAAGCCTGCCGTGCAGTCGCGAATCGACACGCCCAAGATGGTGTGCGCCAGCCAGTTGGCACCCGAACTGACTGCCTGGCGTGCGCGTGTGGAGCCGACCACGCGGCCGCCCGACACGTAGCGGCTGCCCACCACCAGGTCCACGCCGCCGGCGGCCATGGTAATGAGCGAAGGCAGGCTGGCGGGATCGTGGCTGAAGTCGGCGTCCATGGTGCAGAAGTACTGGTATCCCAGCGCCAGCCCGGAGGCAAAGCCTGCCTTGTAGGCGGTGCCTAATCCCAGCTTGCCTGCGCGATGCAACACCTGTACACCTGCATCGCCGGCAGCGATTGCGCTGGCGAGCAGGCCTGTGCCGTCGGGCGAATTATCGTCCACGATGAGCACGTGAATATCGCCCGGCTGCGCGCGCAGTGCAAGCACAAGCTTGACGATGTTCTCGCATTCGTTGTAGGTGGGTACGATCACAAGCGCCTGCCCAGCCCACGCGGGTGCGGGCTGCGTCGCAGGCATGTGCACGGCAGGGTGATCCGGCGCAGGTGGCAGCATAAACTCCATGATTATCGGTGAAAGCCCAATGACAGTCAAATTGCAGCCCGTAAGCCCCCTGAAGACAAAAGCATCCCGTCCGCCCCTGCGCGAGCGAACGATTGCTCTGATTCTCTTTGCGCTGGCGCTGGCGCTCTACCTGCGTACGGGCGCACGCGGTTTGCTGCCCGGCGACCCCGGCGAATTCCAGTTTGCCGCATGGACCTTTGGCCTCGCACACGCCACCGGCTATCCACTCTATCTCATGACGGGCGGCGTCTGGCAGCACTTCTGGGCGCTGCTGGGGGCGAGCCCCGCGGCTTCGCTCAATGCGTTCAGCGCGGTGCAGGCAGCGGCGGCCGTGGCGCTGATGTATTTGCTGGCTGTCCAGGGCATCCCCGGGAGTGTGGTCATCCGCCGCATGGGTGCGCTGCTCGCGGCGGCATTTCTCGCCGCCAACCCCACCTTCTGGAGCCAGGGATTGATTGCCGAGGTTTACGCGCTCCAGTCGCTGCTGCTGGTGAGCATTCTGTTCGTCTTCCAGCGCATGGCGCGTGCCGACGCGGGACACGCCAGCCCCGTATGGCTTGCGTTGCTGACGGGAATGGCGCTTACCCATCACGCCACCACGCTGCTGTGGCTGCCGGGGCTGGCACTGGGTGTATGGATGGTGCGCGACCGCCTCAGCCGCAGTCCGGCGCTCTGGGTTGGCGCCGCTGTAGCCTTGTTTGCGCCATTGCTGCTCTATCTCTATGTGCCACTGCGCGCCACGCCGGCGGCGTCTCCCTGGTACTTCCCGCAGTTGGGCAATGAAACGCTCGCGCTCTATACCCACTCGCTGCGCGGCTTTCGCGATTTCATCACCGGGCGCACCATCTCTGTGGGATATTACGACATTGGGCGTGCATGGGAAAACACTGGTACGGCAGCGCAATTATGGCGGCTGCACTTTGGCTACGCAGGGTTGGCGCTCGCCGCGATTGGCGTCTACGCGCTGGTGGTCAACAAGCGCTACGCGCTGCTGGCCGTCACGGCGCTGGGGATTGTCCTGCAACAACTATTCAATCTCTTCTACGCAATTGAAGACATCCTTGTCTACTACATCCCGATTTACCTGGTGCTCTCGTTGTGGGCGGGGTGGGGCGGGGCCCAACTGGCGGGCGGCTTTGCGCAATTGGGCGCCGCCTCCGATGCAGGCACGCGCAAGGCGCAGGAGCCGGGCGCACCGGCCATCAACTGGGACGTGCTGGGTGTGCTTGTGGCACTGATGCTGCTCTACTTCCCCATGCGCCAAATGGTCACCTACCTGCCGCGGCTCGACCAGCGCACCGCCGTGCAGGCGCGTCAGATGTGGCAGGGCATCCTCGCGGCCAACCCGCCCGCCAACGCCATACTGGTGAGCAACGACCGCAACGAGATTGTGCCGCTCTACTATTTGCAGAATGTGGAAGGGCTGCGCACCGACCTCACGGGGATATTCCCGCTGATTGCTCCCGAGGCGCGCTTCGGCGACATTGCGGCCACGCTGCAGACGGCGCTCAACGCCACGCCTGCCGCCCCCGTCCTGCTGGTGAAGCCCATGCCGGGTCTGGAGACGCGCTTCGTGCTTGCGCCCGCCACGCCGCCGCTGGTGGAAGTGGTCGGCGCGGTCGACGGCACACCCGCGCACGTGGTGAACCAGCCCTTTGGCCCACTGACGCTGCGCGGTTTTGACTGGACGCGAAGCGACGACGTTGTAGACCTGCGCCTCATGTGGCAGGTTGATGCGCCGCTGCCTGCCGGATACACAACCACCGTGCAACTCTTCAACGGGGTGAGCACGCGCCTTGCGCAAAGTGATGCAGCGGCGGGCGGCGTTTACTATCCAACCACACTCTGGAAGCCGGGCGAGGTGCTGGTGGAGAGTCACACATTGTCGCTGCCGCCCGACGCCGTCCCCGCAACGCTGCTTGTGGGCATGTACAGCGGGCCTGAAATGTCGTCACTTGCGCCGGCGCTGATGATCGACCTGAGCGGCTACGACCTGCAATAGTGCAATCGCGGTGCGCAGACGTGCAACGCTTGCATGGGGCGGCCCGCTCTGT
>CAYJNV010000115.1:0-12630 GCA_964370975.1 uncultured Caldilineaceae bacterium
CTAGGTACTGTCTGAAAAGCATATTGAGAGTGAAGTGGCTCGATGTGATAGGCTGTGCGGCGGAAACGTCGCAGTCATCACAGGAGCCGAAAGATGCGCCGCTTTGAACTGACTGATGAACAATCCGCCTTGCTGCAACCGTTGTTGCCGCCAGCCAAGAAGACGGGACGGCCCCGTGGCGACGATCGCAAGAGACTCAACGGCTTGTTCTGGAAGCTGGCCACAGGCGCCTCGTGGCGGGACATTCCCGAACGCTACGGTCCCTGGCAGACAGTCTACGAACGCTTCATCGTCTGGCGTGACGACGGCACCTTGGCCAAAATGGTCGCTGTACTGCAGGAGCAGATCGACGCAACCGGACAACTCGACTGGGTGCAATTCAATTTCGACGGCACCACGGTGCGGGCGAGTCGGGCAGCCGGCGGCGCCCGTAAAAAAGGGGGCCCAGCGCCGAACCTCCAGACCATGCCCCAGGCCGCTCACGCGGCGGCTTTGGCACCAAGCTGCACCTGTTGCGTGACGGCAACGGCGTGCCTTTGGCGGTGCGCCTCACAGGTGGGCAGGCGCACGAGTCCAAGCAGTTCGAGCCTGTGCTTGACAGCGTCGCCATCCGGCGCAGCAACAAACAATTGCGCCGGCGACCGCAGCGGGTGGCAGCGGACAAGGCATACGACGTACTACGCATTCGCCAGTGGTTGCGCAACCACGGCATCCAGGCGGTCATCCCGCCCAAGCAACGCCCGAGCCACGCCAAGCCCAAAGTGGGACGGCCGGTGACCTACAACAAGGCAGACTATCGCAAGCGCAATGTCATCGAACGCTGTGTCGGCTGGCTCAAGGAAAACCGTTCATTGGCCACTCGCTACGACAAGTGGGCCGTTAGCTATGCGGCGATGGTGCATTTGGCTTTCATCCGATGCTACCTGCACCTCCTCGCCCCCGCTCGACCGTGATAATTGCTTTTCAGACAGTGCCTAATCATGCGCTCCGCACCCTCTACTGCATCCTCCCCTTCGGCGCACCCCGATGCACGCGCAGAGTGCGCTGCCCGTACTGAAAGCCCCAGGTAGTGCACCCAAGAGATCGTACGCGGCGTGAACGGGTTGTGCGTGGGAGGGCGGCAGTGCAGCGCATGCTCCGGCCGAACGTGAGTGGGGCTGCGGCGCTGTAGTCCGTACGCCATCGACGCACAGTCACGACATAGGCGGGCCGCATTCAGATCTCGGTCGTACGCTGCGCTGCTGATCTGCAGCAGGTCAAACCTGTACCTTGGTGCGCTAATCCGACACAACGCGCGGCGAGCACACTGACTGGTGGAGTATGGTGCCAAGCGCCAGGACCTGCACATGACGGGCACAGAAACAGGGTCTCGTTTCGATGCCCTATCGCCACCAATTCTCAAGGTTTAACGGGCGGTCATAGCTGCCAGTTGTCCGCCGGGCTGGCGCGCTTCTTCGCCTCCTGCAGGTCAACCTGGGCAAGGCGCACATAGATATTGACCGTGTCGAGCTTCTCGTGGCCCAGCAGCGCCTGCAGTTCCAGCGGGCTGCCGCCGTTGCACAGGAAGGTGATGGCGAAGGTGTGGCGGAAGCGGTGCGGGTAAGCGTGCTCGACGCCGGCGCGCTTGGCGCACGCCTCGATGAGGTTGTCCAGCGCGTTCCTGTCCATGTGAGTGCCGGTGCGGGTGGCGAAGAGCGCGTCTGGTGCCTTCGCCGCGGGCTTGCGGCCGGCCAGATATTTCCAGATCGCCTTGCTGGTCACGGCACCGACGTAGACAAAACGGTCCTTCGCCCCCTTGCCCTGCCGGATGCGCAGTTGGTCGCGTGTCACGTCGAAGTCGCCCACCTTGAGATTGCAGAGTTCCGAACTACGCACGCCGGTATCGACGAGCGCAAGCAGGATGGCGCGGTCGCGCAGGGCGGTCGGACGTGTGGAGCAGGAAGGCACGCCACCGGGGCCGGGCCGCGGGGCGTTCTTGCCGCTGGAGGCGATGAGGGCGATAATCTCGTGGCGGATGAAGGGCTCGACCGGCGGGCGACGATAGTCAGGCTTCTCGATGCGGCGCACGATGTGGGGAATCTCGAGTTCCTTCTCGGCTCACTTCCACAGTGATGAGAGCGCAATCCACACGTTGATAATGGACTTGGTGCCCAGCTTGCGCTTCGCCTTTACATCAGCCAGAAAACGGCGCAGGTCGTCGGCGCTGATCTCCTCGATGGGGACGTCGGCACCCAAGTATTTGAGCAGGCGGTCGAAGGTCAGCTGGTAGTCGCTGACCGTGTGGTGACTGAGATTGATTCGCTTGTCGAGCCAGTAGCCGGTGAGAGCATCAGCAATGCGCATTATCCGTACCTCCGTGGGGTATCTGATGAGTGATAATCCGAGGTGTGATGGTGTGATAATCCGGCCCCTGAAATGCCGGAGACCGCACGGTTAGGGTTTTGAACCCAACCGTACGGTCTCCCGTGCCTGCTCTTCACTTGTGAGGTGGGCGAGATAGGATTTGAACCTACGACCTCACGGATGTGAACCGTGCGCTCTAACCAGCTGAGCTACTCACCCATTCCATGGTTGCCATCTTTGGCGCTGCGTGCCGTTTAGTATACCATGCCCGTGGCTGCGCGCAAAACCATCGCGCACTTCTTCTCGAGCAAAGCTTGCCCTATGGCCCGTAACAGCCGCACCCTTACGCGCATCTTCTTCGCCACCGTCCTCGCCGCAGGCCTCATGGGCGCCTGGATCGCATCCGCACGCTGGAACGTGGACGTAAACACACTGCTCGCGCCCACTACCGAACAGACCGACTGGGTCGATGCCGCCTCACTCGTGGGCGAACAGGTGCTCCAATTCTTCCTCGGCTGGACCCACAGCACACCCTGAAGCGCCACTGCAAAAAGAAGGAGGCGGGCCATCACAGGCCCGCCCCTTTGCTTGTCTAGATGCAAGATACCCTAACGGTTCGGGTTGTGTACGCACGCCCCGCCCATTAACTCCTCCTGGAAGTAAATGCAGAGCACAATGTAGGCTGGCCGCCAGTACTTCTGATCAATCGGGCTCGGCTCCATAATCGCCCACCAGTACTGCTCCTCATCCTGGGCATTGCCGTCATTCAGCCAGTCCAGATTTGGCATCGTGATCAAGCTCATCAGACCAATCCACGGCTGCCAGTTGGCCGCAGCAAACTGGTAGGCCCGCTTGAGGTAATCGGCCTGCACATATTCGTCGATCCCCGCGTCGGCGCCGTGCCACTTGTAGGAAGAATTCACCCTGTCATAGGTCCAGCCGAATTCAAGCAACACAATCTGCTTGGCGGTATCGCCATACTTCACCATAATGGCGCGAATATCCTCCACATGGCGAAAGGCGAAGAAGCGGTAGCCGCCATACTTCTCCTTGTTGGCCGCAGCTTCAGCAGGATCCAACTCGGGCGGCGCCGCAAAGCCCGCGCCATGGACGCCCAGCGCGTCAAAATAGCCATTGCTCGAGCCACCCATGGCCTGATACATCTGGTCATAGAAGACATCATCGGGCATGGCGAGATTGCTGTTGTCACCCGTAGGCGCCATTCCCGCGCTGATCACAATCGCGTTCGGGCTCACCGCCTTGATTGCGGCATAAGCCTTGCCCAGGAAAGCCGCATACTCGGCGGGGCTCGGGCGATTGCCACCCCACTCGCGCGCCAGATTCGGCTCATTCCAGATCTGGAAAGCCTGAATACAGCCGGTTGCGCCGGGCGCACAGTTGAAGCGCTGCGCCACCGCGCCTGCATACTCGGCAAAGGCGTCGGCGCTGCCCGGAGGCGGCCCCGCCCAGAAACCTGACTCGTCGGGATCAATGCTCAAGCGGGCCAGTAACTTCAACCCCTTCTCGTTTACGTGCGTCACCACGCGATCGGCCACCGTCCAGTCATAGACGCCCCGGCCTGCACCCTCGATCGTCTCCCAGGCAAAGCTCTGCTTCACCCACTTGAAGCCTGCGTCGCGCAGCAGGTCGAGATCGCGATCCGCGATCTCGGCGCGCCACCAGAGAAAGGCCTGCGCACCCAAATCTGGGGAAGTCATGGTTGCAGGCTGGAAGCCGATCACAGGCGCGGGCGTGGCGGGTACGGCCGCAACCGGGGCCGACGTGGGCACCGGTGTTGCAGGTTCAACAATGGTCAGGAACTCGCTGGCCGCCCAACCTACTGACTCGCCATTTTGGGCCAGTTTCGCCCACGTGCGGTCCGACGTCAGCCCCACCACATCAAATACCTCGCCGCGCGCGGCCGTGCGCACCAGTTCGGCGTCGGGATTGTTGCCATTTCGAATATTGAGGATATCCGTGTTGACGGTGGCCACGCTCAGTTCTTCGGGCGTCGGCTCCTGCGCAGCCGCTGGCGCGGCCGGTGCGACTGCAACGGGCTGGGCAGCCTGCGTCTGCTGCGCCGCCTGCGCCCCTGTATCCACCGGTGGCGGAATCGGCGTTGCCGCAGCCGCGGCCTGCCCGCCGGGCGTCTTTGTCGGCGTAGGCGTCGGCTCACTCTCGCGCGAGCCGCAGCCCGCCAGCAGCAAGAGGGTCATCAACAGGCCAATCGTCAGCACACTCCAGCGCATTCGCATAAGCTGTTCCTTGCACATGAAACAAATTGTTCAGCATTCCCGCCGACCGAAGCCCACACGCATGCATGCAGTTGTATTTCGCCGCGTTTCACCGCGCAGAGGCAGTATTGCGTCGCAATGCGAACTAGCGCCCAATCTGCGCCTTGAGCGCGTCATAGGCAGGGCGGCCCACAATCGCAAAAGTGCGCATCTCGCCAAAGTCGTAGTTCAGATTCCACAAGAAGGCCACGCCCACATAGCCCGTACCGGCCATAATGCGGTACGCTTCCGTCGTCCAATCCGCCTGCTGCTGCTCGCTAATGCGCGCCTGATACTCGTAGCCCGCTTCCGGCGCAGGCGATGATCCCCAGCCGAACTCCGTAGGCCAAAGCTTCTTGGCCCCATCGCCAAACTGTGCCATTATCGCATGCGATTCCTCGAGGGTGCTGAGGAAGTAAAAGGAGCGGTGGTTGGCGTGTGAGAGCGTCGCATACGCGCCCGATTCCCAATCGGCAAAGCGCACGCTGGGCGGATTTGCAAAGCCGCTGGGGTGGATGCCCACCGCGTCGCTGTAGCGAGCCAGCCCATTCTGATACATGCCGCGCAGATAGTCGATGTCGTCAAAGGCCACATCGCTGTAGCCGGCGGGCGTTGTCGCACCGCTGATGACCACCATGCTCGGGCACGCCGCCTTGATGGACGCATACGAGCGCTTGAGCAGATCCATGTAGAGCGCCGGGTCAAGGGAATAGCCCTCCCACTCTCGGCGCAGATTCTGCTCGTTCCACACCTCAATCGCCTTGAGCGACTGGCCGCAGTAGCGCCCGGCCACGCTGCCTACAAAATTGGCGTATACCTGGAAGTCCTCGGGCGGGCCATTTGTGCCCCCCTTGGTCGGCCGCGACCAGGCGGGCGAGGTCACAATGCTGAATGCCACATTGATGCCCGCACCGTTCATCGTGTTGACGATACCGTCCATTTCCTGCCAGTTGACCGCACCGGGGGCCGTCTCGACATACTCCCAGCGCACCTGCTGCTTGACCCAGTACGCGCCCAGGTCGTTGAGCATCCCCGCCACGCCGGCTTTGTCGCCCTGCCACATGTTGGCCGTGAGGCCGTAGGCAAAGCCTCCCCCGCCTGAGGGCAGCGGCGCGCCAGCAACCGCCGTACTCGAAGCCTGCGCCCCGCCAGATGCCGCTGCCACTGCAACGACCGGTGGCGCTGGAATATCGGTTGCTGCGAGCGTGGCAACGTCGGCCACGGGGCCGGCAGTCGTCACCAGTGCGGCGGCTACCCAGCCTTCCGCACCGTCGGGCAGCGTCACCCTGTACCAGTCGCCTGCCGCGGTCACACCCGTAATCACCAGCGCGGCCCCCCGTGCGGCGCCGCCTGTGCGCGCATAATTGGTGCCGGGTCCGCCGCGCACATTCATGGAGGCGGGCACGACATAAGCCGTGGCTGCGTCGGGCTCGGGCTGGGCTACAGGCGCAGTGGTGGCCACGGCAGACACAGTGGACGGGGCGGGCGGGGCGGACGCGGACGATGCACTGGTGGGTGTCACTGCAGAAACGGTGACCGTCGTCACACGTGTGGCCCTGGGCGTCGGCGTGGGCAGCGTCACGGCAGGTGTCGCAGTCGACGTCGCCGCGCTGATGGCGACTCCCGCCAGTCCGGCCAGTCCTCCACGGGCAGGGGCTGCAGATGCTGCACTGACCGCTTCAATAAACGCGGCGGCCACCCACCCCTCCACATCGAGGTCATCGGCCGCCACGCGCAGCCACGCGCCATCGGCGCTGCCCTCCAGAATGCGAACGATTGCGGCGGCGGGCAGTTTGCCCACCACTGCATAGCTTGCGCCGGGGCCGCCGCGCACGTTGAGGCGGCCACTGGAGACAGTCACGGCGCCACGGCCTTCCTGTGCAAACACAACGCGCACCGGCAGCACCGAAGCAGCGGCCAGCGCAATCAGCAGAGCGACAAGTCCAATCGTCCGGAATACACGACGGCGGATGTAGGGGGCATTCGTCAAGGACATGATGGCAAAATTCCAGTTCAGGGGATTGTGTGGGAGAAGGACACGATGCGGCGTGCGCGTACGGAAGCGCAGCTTGGTGCAGAATGCGGAAAAGACGGAGAGACGCGGCAGCCGCCGCGTCTCTCCGTATTGATTTAACAGACGTCTACTTGGCCATGGCAGCCAGCGCGTTGTAGGCAGGCAGCGGTTCCCAGCCGGGGCCCACAATGCCCCACTGCGCCTTCTCCGTGCCGTTGGCCACCACGCGGAAATTGAGGTTCCACAGAATGGCGGGACCTGCCCAGCCCCACGCCTTCATCATTTGGTAGGCTTCCACGGTCCACTGCGCCTGCTCGTTCATGTCATTGTCGTCGGCGTAGCGGTAGTTGGGGTTCTGCGCACCGCCCGCCGCCCAGCCAAACTCGGTAGGCACAATCGACTTGCCAGCTGCACCGTAGACATTCATGATGTTGCGATAGCCTTCCATGGTGCTGCGGAAGGACCATGAGTGGTGTGGCGAGTCGCACGCGCCGTTGAATGAGTTGCCTGTCTTCTGGATGGCCTCACAGGCCCCTTCCCAGGTGACCGACGGCGGCACGTTGTAGCCGCTGGGGTGTGCGCCCATGGCATCCATGTAGTTGGCCGCACCCGCCTTGAACATCTCTTCGGCGTAAGTGAAGTCATCCATGGCCAGACCGCCATTGTTGCCCGCAGGCGTAAGCGCACCGCTGATGACCCACATGCTGGGGCATGCACTCTTGATGGCGTTGTAGCCGGCCGCGAGCAGGTTGACATACTCGCCGGGGTTGAGGGGCTTGTTGCCCCACTCGTAATGCAGATTCTGCTCGTTCCACACTTCAATCGCCTTGAGGGGGCCGCCGCAATACTTGCCTGCCAACGCCCCCACAAACGCGGCATAGGTGGCGGGGTCTGCCGGCGGGCCACCGACGCTGAGGTCAGCACCACCCTCGCGCGCCCACGCAGGTGCATTGACGACACTGAAGAGCACGTTAATGCTGCTGCCCGCAGCGGCGTTGATAATCGGGTCGAGCGCACCAAAATCAACTGCGCCCTGTGTATCCTCGAAACGTTTCCACTCCACCTGCTGCTTGACCCAACCGAAGCCCATACCCCTGGTGGATCCCATGACCTGCTGGATCATGGCATCGCTGGTATCAACCATATGCGCCTGCACGCCATAGCCAAAGGGCAGCGCGCCCGCGGGGGCGGCGGCCGGCGCGATCGGCGCAGCGGCGGCTACAGGTGCGGCTTCTGCAACAGCGGCATCGGCGACGGGCGCCGCCGCCACAGCCACGGCGGCCGCCTCGGGAATGTCGGTCGCAATGGCGATCTTGTCTACCGCGCCCGCGGAGGTGACAAGCTGGCTGATGACCCAACCGCGCTTTTCGCTGCCCAGATCAATTTGCCACCAGTCGCCGGCATCATTTCTGCCGGTCACCCGATAGTTGGCAGCGGGATTCAACTGCCCAAGCACCGGGTAAAGAGTGCCAGGGCCCTCGCGCACGTTGACAATCTGGCTGGTGCTGACGCTTGCGTCGGCCACCGTAGCTTCGGCCGCGGCGGGCTGTGCGGCTGTCGCCGTGCCCCCCACCTTGCCAGAGACTGAGAAGGGCAGCATTGCGCCGGCGGCCGTGCGCAGTCGCGCATCCACGCGCACATCGCCATCGGCGCGGACGGGCAGCGAGATGGTCGCGTTTTCCAGCGGGGCCAATTGCTCGGCCAGCAGACTGCCATCGGCCTTGTAGAGCGAGTAGGCCACGCTCAGCGCCGCCCTGCTTTCGGGCAATGCAGCGTCCTGCTGAAACTTGAGAAGCGTGTCCCACATGGCGGGGTCAATGTCGCCCGTGGGACTGGCCTGGATGTTGACATTGCGCACATTGTACTTCTTCAGCAGGCTCAACTTGTGCGCCAGGCTGCCCGCGTCCTCGATGTAGACGGTGCGCTCCAGCCCCTGGTCGTCGATGTAGCTGTAGCGGTACATGCCCACGGCGTCATCCCACGTGACGTTCTCCTTGAGACGTGGGCTGGTGAGCGAAAGCTCAATCTGCTCGCCATTGGCGGTGGCCTGCACCTGCGCCAGGAGCGGCTTGAGCGCCTCCTGGTAACCCTTGAGCAGCAGATAGCTTCCGCTGCGCTCCACCGACTGGGCGGGAAGTTCAATCTGCAGGCGGGTGGGGTCCACCTCGCCGGTGGCGTACTTGAGCAGCGCGTCCATCTCGCCGCCCAACTGATAGGCGCGCGGGTCAACCGGGGCGGGCACAATCAGCGTGTCAACCATGTTGCCCAGGGCGCGCCAGTCGTACCCCAGTGTGTCCCACTGTTCGGCGGAAATCTGAATTGGCGCTTCTACGCGCACGCCCAGCGTTTTGCCATTCGTGTGCAGTTCATCGGACAGTCGGCTGATGAGATGGGCAAAGTCGGCGCGTGCGCTAGGCTTGGCGTCCACGCCGCGGTAGTCGATGATAATGCCAGGGTAGCCATTCTGTACGGTGGTGCCCACAACCGAGGCAATCTGATTGTCCTGCTGGCCCGGGTCGAGCAGCAGGTTGTTGATGAGGTCGGTGCGCACCACCTCGCCTTCCCAGTTGCGGATGACAGGGATTGTAGTGCCGTTGGTGTTGGCAGGGGCGACGCCGTCGAGCGCGCCGTCGCCACGCAGTTGCAGGCCACTCTTGGCCTCGTAATTGACGACCGCACCCTGCGGCTTCTCGGGCAGCGTGCCCAGATCAATTGTGGCCGAAGGGACGCCACCGGTGTTCTGCATCACCATGAAGTTGGGCGGCACGGTGGTGAGTGACGATTCGAGCGCATCCTCGTTGGGGTTGCCGGTGGTGATGGCGGTGCTGGGCACGTGGCTCCAGCGCATGCCGTCCCAACTGTACAGCCCAAGCGTCTCGTACGCACCGCTGTCGGTGGGGATGGGCACGTGCAGGTCGGTAATCGAAGGCTGCGTGCCCGACGTTTTGACCTGGTAGAGCGGGCTCTTGGGGACCAGGTTGGTAGGCAGCAACTCGACCGCGTTGTAAAGGTCATTGCCGGCGTTGCCCGCGAGGAAATCGGCGCGCGGCACGCTGGTCACTTCAGCGTTGAAGGAAGAGTCAACCCCCTCGTCGGGAAAACTCACCATGGTGCCATCGGGGTCGCTTACAGCGCCACCGCTGGCGGGAATGCGCGTCATCGTGAAGTCCTGCAGGCGATCGAGCAAGCGCACCGGCGGCAGGAAGAGCGCGGCCACCAGCAATCCGGGGATGACCAGGAAGGTGATGAGCCATGCTGCGGGGCCTTCTACAAGCCGGGAAAGGCCGCCCGACGAAGGTGAACGTCGATCCAGTCGGCTGTTCTGCATACGAGGTGCTACTCCTTGATAAGAATACTGCCGATGCCGTAGACAGCGCTCTTTCGCGCCTTGCAGCTTCAGCCGGGCAGGACGCCATCACATGGCGTATACAACCACGAACAATTGTCCGAGGGCGTTTCGGTGAGACAACGATTGCGCTGCGAGCCAAAACGTGCGCTGCGAGATCGCGCGCGCCGCAGAGAAACTGTCGCAGGCGCCATGAGCGCCGGCTAAGCGGCCCAGAAAGGCTTCATGCAGATGCCGCGCAAAGAGCCGCCAACAAGGTGCAGCCATGCCACATCATAGCATGGCGTGGAATTGAACCAAAATCACTCTCGTGTAGTGACGCCTTCACCGCCGTGCCATGCACCAAGCAGCTCGATTATCCCTCATTTTTCCCTACCCAAGCCGGACCAATGGTCGGCGCGCCGACCACGCAAATGCAAATCCCGACGCAACCACGCAAAGGTTCGCAAAGAAAAGCAGAAGCAAAGAAAAGCGGGACGAAATCGTTCCAATTGCTTTTCCTTGCTTTTGCTTTTCTTTGCGAACCTTTGCGCCTTAACGTTGGGGTTGGAGTCGGTAGTTGCTTCAGTTGCTCACTACAGGGTGCGCCACCACAATGATGCGGTGCGAGTTGTCATCGCGCGGCCAGCAGCTCACCAGCGTCAGCCGCTCGTCACCGGTGGGCTGAATCCACTGTCCATTCTCAAGCTGCTGCTCGGGCGACGCGTCGCGCTCGGGGACGATCATCACCTTGTCTATCGAATAGGTAAAGGCCTTGTCACCCACGTAGAGAACAGCCGTGTCACCGCGCTTGAGCTGGTCCAATTCGCGGAAGACCGCCCCCAGGATGTTGTTATGGGCGCTGAGCACAACGTTGCCGCCCATGCCCGGCTCGGCACTGTTCTTGTGCCAACCCGCGGCATATGCGGCAACATCCCACTCGCTGAAGACCTGCCCGGCCTTGTTCTTCGATGTACTCCAACCCAGCTCTGTCACGCCGGTGTCGAGCTTGATGGAAGGCAGCACCAGGCGTGTGGGAATGCCTGTGACAGCACTGGCGACCAGCGCCTTCTGCGCAAGCGGCGCTGCGGTGGGGCTTGCTGCAACCGGTGCGGCCGGCTGGACTGCGGGCGCCACGGCGCTTGTTTTGGTTTGTGCTGCGGACTGGGCTGCGGGCTGTGCCGCGGGCTGGGAAACTGGCGCTGTGGCGGCCTCGGCGGCGCTGGAGCCGCAACCGGCCAGGGCCAATGTGAACACAAGCAGCGGGAGCGCCAGCGCGCGTCGTCTGGGTTGGAGGGCAAAAATCATGGGGCGTCTACCTGAAGGTTTTGTATGAATGTGGATGGATTTGAATCGTCTGCGCACCGACAGGAACGCATGTTGATGGTACACGCTCTGCGCACAAATGCGGGAATCGAAACGCACTTATTTATCGATCAACGATGCGCTCCAACTCCTTGGATTGTGGTCAACAACTTTGGCGCGCAGGCGCTGCCCGTGTTTACATTATCGCTGCCTGCCGATGCTGTTCACTGCGCCCCAAATGCTTCGCCGTGTCGTCGCGTCCGGATTGTTCGTATGCCTAAGGCTGCGGCGCGTCCTGGCGGCGGCCCTGTGCCACCGCGGCGAAACGTTCGGCGGGACCTCCCACGGGCGCAAGCACGGCCGTGAATGCGCTCTCGCCGCCCCGCGGAATGACGTTGTACTCGGGTGTTACCTTGCGCATGGCAATCACGCGACCCAGGGGATCATAGGCCGTAAGCACCACCTGGACATCCACGGTGTCCTCCGGGCCCGTGTTGCGCACCGTGCCCGTGACGGTATACGAGGCGTACCGCTCGCCCGTCGTTTGCAGGTCACTTACCTCAAGGTCGCGGTAGTAGCTGCCCACATAGGCAACCACGGCGTGCGTGGCGAAGACGCGGTAGCGGTCAAACGCACCGGGGTTCTCGCCAAAGGTCACGGCAAAGGGGGCGTCCTTGCCGGGGTCGACCATATCCAGCGCAACCAGCCCCTCGACGCGCGCGATCTCGGCATCGTTGGCATCCAGCAGCGAGACGCCCACACGCACCTGTTCCAGCGCATCGGCGCCCGGGTTCTGCACCTCGCCCAACACCCACAACCCGCCCACGTTGCTCTCGTTGAAGTAGACGTTCTGCACCTCCACCGGCAGCGGCGTAGGCGTGGCCGTCGCGTTGGCGTCGGTGCTCTCTTCAATCTCCTCCGGGCGGGGGATGACCAGTTGCTGCCCCACCTGCAGGAAGCGGGGATCGAGGATGCCGTTGGCGTCCTGCAGCGCCGCCACCGAAACGCCATACTGCCCCGCCACACCCAGCAGGCTCTCGCCCGACAAAATGGTGTGTATAACTGGCGTGGGGTTGATGGTGGGCGTGGGCGTGGGCGCGGGCGTGTAGGGGGCGGGCGTGGAGGTTGGCGGCAAGGTGGCCACTTCCACGGCCACTGCCAGCGTCGCGGTCGGCTCAGGCGTGGGCGTCGGCTCGAGGGTGATCACCTGCCCGCAGCCTGCCGCGAACAACGCCACGCTCAGCAGCGCGCCCGCCACGGCGAGCACGGCGCGGGCTGGTATGGAGGCTGTGGAGGGCGCACGGTCGGTGGATGCATGCGGGCCTCTCGGTGACGCTTGAAGGTTCATTGAAGCGAGTATAACATAGGGG
>CAYJNV010000116.1:0-12578 GCA_964370975.1 uncultured Caldilineaceae bacterium
TTCCTGGTTTTGTTTTTCCTTGCGTCCTCGCGCACCTTGCGCCCTTGCGTTGAAAAATGTGAAGCCCATAACGGCTTCAGTTTAGGAGTCGACTTCGGGAATGCGCTTAACATCGGGATGCGTGTAAATATCATACGCATCGGTGCCGGCCGTGGAAAACTCCGAAAACACGGCGCCTTGCGAGCCTGCCTGGAACCAGTGCACCCGATTCGGAAATACGGTGTATTGGTCGCCCGGCCCCAGCACCACTTCGTGCCACACGGTCAGGAATGGTTTGTGTGCAGCGGGCACATGCGCATGCGGATTTGCGGTGGGCGGCCCCTCAACATACATGAAAATTGTGCCCCAGCGGCAGCGAAATGTCTCTTCCTTGCCTTCGCCCCCATTGACTGGCGGGTGGCGGTGTTCCGGGACAGTCTGACCGGGCATGAGTACGACATCCTTTGCCCCGACTCGTTCTGTGTCGACATAGGTAATCAACTGCACGCCGAAGTCGTTCAGTGAAGCCAGCCCGAAATCTGCCACTTCTATTCTTTCCCGCTCCTGAGCGGTAAGCACAATGCCGACCTTACCCAGGTAGTCGATTGTCTTTGTGCGCGCGAGTTCCACTTCCTGCCGGGTGAGTGCCATGCGTGCCTTCTGTCTTGGATGCGCGAAATAACCGGAATCCGGGGCAAGAGTGCAGGGGGTGGATAGGCGCCTACGTGGTGCACCCATCCACCCCCTCTTCCATCCAAAGGGTTACTCGCTGACGGCGTTCCAGGCTTCAATCAGCGGATCAACGTTGTCCGGCACGGCGAGCGTCATCGGGGTAATGATTACAGGTTCAATCTCCCCGGTCTGCAGATACTCCAGCCCCTTCTCAACTGCGTACTGGCCCATCAGGTCGGGGCGTTGTGCAACGTCAGCAGCAAGCATACCGTCCTTAACGCCCTGCAGCGCCTCGCGAATGCCATCCAGACCGACGATGATGATGTCGCTGCGGTTGGCGGCAGTTGCGGCCGACGAAGCGCCCAACGCCATGCGGTCCGCCTCGGCAAAGACAGCCTGTAGCTCGGGGTGTGCGGTGATGAAGTCTTCCATCACTTTGGCGCCCTCTTCGGCCTCCCAGTTGCCGACTCCCTCGGCAACAACTTCCATCTCGGGATACTGAGCAATCGCCTCCATGAAGCCGTCATAGCGCTGCGTCTCCACCGGATTGCCAAGTCGCCCACGGATTACGCCGACTTTGCCCGTCTTGCCCAATTGCTCAGCGATAAACTCACCGGCCATGCGGCCGCCTTCAACATTGTCGCTGCCAATGAAGGCAATAACCTTGTCCGTGTCAATCGGCGAGTCCAGGTTAATCACCGGGATGCCGGCGGCAATGGCAGACTCAACGGCAGGCACCAGCGCCTTCGATTCGGCCGGCACGACCACAATCAGATCCACATTGCGCGTCACAAGATCTTCAATATGGGTGACCTGACCCGCGTAGTCGCCTTCTTCGGTAATACCCAGAATCACAACGTTGACGCCCTTTTCCGCTGCAGCCTTCTCAGCCGCGCTCTTGGCCATCAGCCAGAAAGGGTTGGCGAACGACTTCAGCACGATGCCAATGGTGTACTCCGCAGCCGGTGCAGCGGCAGCCGCAGCGTCTGCGCTCTCTGCTGCAGGCGCAGTGGAGGCAGGCACTGCTGTTACGCAGCCTGCAAGCAGCATCGCCACCAAAACAAGCAGAGAAACAAGCATGTGAATTGAAGACAGTCTGTGCTTCATTGCGTTCTCCTTTGAATACATGAGGTTGGAAAGACGTAACGCAACAGATTGAGTGACTTCGGAAAGCAAATGGCGTGAAGTGCCTCACAACCGAACAGCAGAACAAGGCTGAGCGTGCGACAGCAGGTGCGATGTGGTTCTCGGGCGCTCTCCTTTCGCAGTGGCTGTTAATGACCGCAGGCTCTCCGGGGTGGGATCAGGCGTGCGCAAGCATTGTGTGCACTTTGGCCAGCGCTGCGGCGCGGTTGAGTCCATAGGCCGCGCGCAAGAGGTCGCCTTCATCGGATTCGGTGAACGTGTCGGGGATGCCCAGGCGTACGAGCGGCCGGGCCAGGTGTTCGGCGTAAATTTCGGCAATGGCCGAACCCAGTCCGCCAATGATGTTGTGATCTTCAATCGTCAGGGCTGCGCGCGTGAGGCTGCCATGCTGCAGGATTTCGTCAGCGGCCAGCGGTTTGATGGTGGGCACATTGACCACCTGCGCGCGAATGCCTTCGTCCTTCAGCGCGTCGGCCACCTCCAGGGCGAGCATGACCAGATCGCCCGTAACAAAGATGGAGATGTCGCTGCCCTCACGCAACCGCTCCGTCTTGCCGATGACAAATTGATAGCCGGCGGCGTGTACGTCCGGTACGGCGTTACGCGTCAGGCGAAGGTAGACCGGCCCCTTGTGTTCGGCCATTGCCCAAACCATTTGGCGCGTTTCCACTGCATCACACGGGCTGAGAATGGTCATGCCGGGCATGGAGCGCAAGACGGCAATGTCTTCCAGCGTGTGGTGGCTGGGCCCCGTGTAACCCATGCTTTGACCCGCCGCATGGCCCACAATCTTGACGTTGGCGCGGTTGTAGGCAATCGACTGGCGGATGATATCCACCCCGCGCTCCACGGCGAAGGCGGCAAAGCTGTTGTAGAAGGGCACCTTTCCCACCAAAGCCAACCCGGCGGCGAAGCTGGGCAGGCTCTGCTCGGCAACGCCCAGGTCAATCGAGCGGTCGGGGAATGCTTGCTTGAATGCCTCTGTCTTGCATGAGTCGGCTATGTCCGAATCAAGCACAATCACATTGGGCCACGCATGGCCCAGCGCAACCAGCGCTTCTCCATAGGCGGAAGGAATATCCTGGGGCATGATGACTATTTTCCCTCCATGGTGGCGGAGAGACTGATCTCCAGCGCGTCAAGGTGAGCAATGGCTTCCTCATACTGTGCGGCAGTAAGCGCAAAGTTCGAGCGCGCATTATTGGCTTCGACCCAGGGAATACCCTTGCCCTTGATTGTGTGGCAGAGTAGAACCGAAGGCGCGTTGCGCACCCGCTCTGCCTCTGCCAGCGCGTTGCTCAGTGAAACAAAGTCGTGGCCGTCGCACTCAATAGTCCGCCAGCCAAAGGCGCGCCACTTGTCGGCCAGCGGCGCGACGGCGTTGCGTCCCTCCATGGGGCCATAGGATGACTTCTGGTTCCAGTCCACAAGGAGGGTCAATCTGTCCAGATTCAGATTGGCGGCAATCAGCGCCGCTTCCCATACCGAGCCTTCATTGCATTCACCATCGCTGATGAGCGCATAGACCCGGAATGGGGCATCATCGATCTTTGCGCCAAGCGCCATGCCACAGCCAACGGGAAAGCCCTGTCCCAACGAACCGGTTGTGCAGTCTACGCCCGGCGTCTTGTTTCGATCAGGGTGCCCCTGGAGGATGTTTCCCAGCGTGCGGAATTGGTCAAACTCTGTGTCGGCAAAGAAGCCACGCTGTGCAAGCGCCACATACAAAGCAGGCGCGGCGTGACCCTTGCTGAGAATGAAGCGATCCCTCCCTTCCCAGTCTGGCTGCCGTGGGTCGATTCGCAGCCACCGCTGATAGAGAAGCGTCAGAATATCGACACAACTCATCGATGCGCCGTAGTGAAGACGAATCCGGAGATCGTTGCCCAGGGCCAGCAAACGCCGCCGCTGGGCAATCGCGAGCAGCGCCAATTGCTGTATGGCAGCGGCATCGTGGTTGGGATCAAGGGCAGCTTTGGAGGCGACTGGGCTCTCCCGCACACCGGTTACGTCCATCTGCAACTCAGAACCTTTCGTTATCAATACGTTCGTGGTAGCAAACAAGTGGCACGCTGTACGTGGGGCAAGGTCTGTGGGAAGCAGACAATATATCGCATGCGACTAGGGGAGGCATCCGCATTGAGCAGAGTGAGTCTGGCTCGTTGTCGGCTTCGCGAGTGGCGCTGCAAATCCGTGTGCGCTCAATTATAGCGGTTGTTTCACGGAATGTCAATACGTTTTCTGTGATTCTCTATGATGTTTCTGAAACAGCCTGTTATTCTCTGAAAAACATCTTGACAAGCGAGTAACCTGTGTGCAATAATCTGTATACACAATGATTTCTCACCATCAGGAGAGATTGAGATGAAACGCAGTGAAATCAACCGCAACCTTGCCGATGCGAAGGCGTTCTTCGAGAAAATGCAGTTTGCGTTGCCGGCGTGGGCCTTTCGCTCACCCCAGGCTTGGCAAGGCAAACGCGCCGAGGCGGCCGAGATTGTTGCCTGCGGCCTCGGCTGGGACATTACCGATTTTGGCAGCGGTGACTTCGAAAAGGTGGGGCTCATCAACTTCAATCTGCGCAATGGCATTCCTGGTCAGGGTCCCAAGGTGTACTGCGAGAAGATCCTCATCGTCAAAGAGGACCAGGTGACACCGCTGCACACGCATCGCAGCAAGGTGGAAGACATCATCAACCGAGGAGGCGGAAACCTGGTGCTTGAGTTAATCCAGGGCGATGACCAGGATCGGCTGACGGATGCGGAAGTAACGGTAAAGATTGATTCGATTGCGCGCAGCGTTCCTGCCGGGGGACGCGTTGTTCTCCAACCAGGCGAGAGCATTTGCCTTGAGCCGGGCCTCTTTCACAAGTTCTACGGCGAGGCAGGCCATGGCTGGGCGCTTGTGGGCGAAGTCAGCACTGTGAACGATGATACAATCGACAATGTCTTCGTGGATGGCAGCCCGCGCTTCCCGCAAATCGTCGAAGACGAGGAGCCGCTCTATCTCTTGGTGAACGACTATGAGCGGTATCTCTAGCCGCGACAGTGTAGAGACTGCTGACGACAAGCCAACAACCATGCGCGACATTGCAGAGCAGGCGGGCGTCTCGCTTGCCTCTGTTTCGCGCGTAATCCGCAATGATGCCGCGGTGCGACCCCACATTCGGCATGCTGTCGAAGATGCCATGAAGGCGCTGCATTACGAGGTGAGAACACCCGCGAACAATGCCAAACCGATTTCCCTCAAACGCATTGGTCTGGCAATCCCGGACATTACCAATCCGTATTTCCCGTTCCTGATGCAGGGCATTACCAACATTGCCATGGTCCAGGGTGCGGAGATCATTCTCTACAATTCGGGCAGCAGTGCGGAAGTTGAACACAATCATCTCCAGCGGCTGATTGCCAGCAATGTGGACGGCATCATCCACATCCCCTTTGTCAAGACAATCGATCCCATCATTGCCCGGCTGGTAGACGAGAAGTTTCCTCTCGTCTTCCTCGACCGCGATGTAACGTTGGAGAACATCTGCTCTGTCACTTCCAACAATGAAGAGGGCGCCTACCAGGCAATCACCTACTTGCTGAGCCTGGGCCATCGCGACATTGTTTTCATCTCGGGGCCGGCGCATTTCAGCACGTCGGTGGCGCGCCTGGCTGGCTACAGAAACGGCTTGATGGAGTATGGCGTGGCCGAAGCCAGAGAGCGCATTGTCTACGCCGACACGACGCTCGAGGGGGGCTATCAGGAGACGGTGCGGCTGCTGCAGAGCAAGGTGCCCTTCAGCGCGATTTTCGCCTCCAATGACCTTATGGCCTTTGGCGCCTGGAAAGCGCTCGAAGACAACGGCCTCAATGTGCCCGATGACGTTTCGATCATCGGCTACGATGATGTTCCCTTTGCCGAGTATCTCAACCTGACCACCATCGCCCAGCCCAGCTATGAACTGGGGCGCAATGCACTCACGCTGCTCATGGAGGTGATCCAGGGGCTGCGTGAGCCACCGCAAAAGATCGTGCTGAGAGACAGCCTGATCATCCGCCGCTCGTGCAAGCGAATTTAGGTTCACACAATGACCGAACCATGCATTCTGGCAATTGACCTGGGCACCACCAACTGCAAGACAATCCTCCTCGATGCAGAATGCCATATTGTTGCCAAGCGCTCCGTGGAGTATGCCGTTGCCACGCCGCGCCCCGGCTGGGCGGAGCAGGATCCACATGTGTGGTGGGAGGTGGTGAAGGAATCCATCCGCGACGTGGCGGCAGTAGCGGCGCCGGGTGCGATTCAGGCGATTGGGATCAGCGGGCAGATGCACGGGCTGGTCGCCTTGAATGCGCAGGGGCAGGTCATCCGGCCGGCGATTCTGTGGAACGATCAGCGCAGCGCGCCGCAGTGTGACGAAATCTATGCGCTGGCCGGCGGTCGCGAGGGGCTGTGCGCGTTGACGAACAACCCGATGCTGCCCGGCTACACGGGCGGCAAAATCCTTTGGCTGCGCCAGCACGAGCCGGCTCACTACAACGCCATTGCCACAATCATGTTGCCCAAGGACTATATCCGCTACCGGTTGACGGGGACGCTCGGCACCGATGTTTCGGATGCGTCGGGCACGGGTCTCTTTGATGTGCGCAGACGCCGCTGGTCCACCGAACTGCTTGCGTTGCTGGACTTGCCTGCGCGGTGGTTTCCGCACAGCCATGAATCGGCGGATGTTGTAGGCGAGGTGGATGCAGACGTTGCGCGCGAGGTGGGGCTGGGGCTGCACATCCCAGTGGTTGCAGGGGGTGGCGACGCCGTCATGCAGACGCTCGGCGCAGGCGCCGTCAATAGCGACGTGGCGCTGGTCGTGATTGGCACGGGCGGCAACGTGACTGTGAGCCTTGCCGAGCCAATGGAGAATCCCGAGGGCAAACTGCAACTCTTCTGCCATGTTGCGCCCAGGCGCTGGGTGGCTATGGGGGTCACGCTCAGTGCGGGCAATTCACTCAAGTGGTATCGCGATGCGCTGGGTGGCATGGAGAAGCAGATGGCGCACGACTTGCAGCAGGACACCTATGCACTGCTTGACGCGCAAGCCGCGCTCTCCCCTGCGACCGCCAATGGATTGATCTTTCTCCCCTATCTGCAGGGAGAGCGCTGTCCGCACACCGATGTGGATGCCAGAGGCGTATTGTTTGGTCTCGGGCTTCAGAGCAGCAAATCCGATATCATCCGCGGCATTATGGAGGGGGTGACATTCAGCCTGCGCGATGTTCTGGAATTGATTCAGCAGGCGGGCTTCGATCCACAAACCATTCGCGCCTCCGGTGGCGGATCCACGAGTGCGCTTTGGCGACAGATCCAGGCGGACATTTTTGGGCGAGAGGTAACGACTCTCAGAAACAGTGAGGATGCAGGCGCCATCGGGGCGGGAATCATTGGCGGTCTCGCGGCCGGCTTCTGGCCCACGGTTGACGCTGCCGTTGCGCTCCTTCCGGAGCAGACACGCGATATGCCCATCGCCGCCAATGTGCCGACCTATGACCGGCAGTTCGCGCTCTACAAAAGCCTCTACCCGGTTCTTAAGTCTGCGTTTGCCTCAAGGCAGACGCAGACGGCATAGGACTGAATACGCCTGCTGTTCGCCTGGCCACATTTCTCCCCTACCCCTTCACCACCTTCGGCCTATACTGCAGCGCCTCGACGAGGTGCGCCAAGGCGATCTGATCGCAGCCGGCTGCGCTGCCGGTAGCGACGGATCATGGCTGTCGAGAATGCGCGGTCCTTGATGGGGTCGCCGTAGTAGCCGCAGGGGCAAGGGACAAACGCAATGTGCCTTTCTCCATCGTTGTCGCTCTTCTCCGCCTAAGTGCTGCATCCTGCAATTAAGTTACGCATACGAAACGCCGGGCATGGCCCAGTTGATTGACCATTTGGGTGCTATGGGCCACAGCAGGCCAGCATTTGTGGGCGGCTTTCGCGGCTTCCACTCTGCGCATGCACACGCAGTGGCCTTCCAGCTGGTTGGGCGCGTGCTCGCTGCGCTTGACGAACTGGGGCTATCCGAGGAGACTCTCGTCATCTTTGCCACCGACCGCGGCGCATATGTGGGCAGCCATTGCATGCAGGACAAAGGTCCTGCCATGTACGCTGATACCTGCCGCGTGCCGCTGATTGCACGCATGCCCGGCAGCAAGGCGCGGCGTTGTGGATGACCACATGGTGAGCCTGGTGGACCTGACGGCAACCTTTGCCGATGTGTCAGCGCTGGGGTGCAGGGCGTGGTGGAAGCGGCCGTTCAGCCGGACCCGTGTAGTTCACTTGCACGCTGGGGACGAACTTGAAGGGCTTGCCATCGCGCATCTCCTCCTGCACGTGAGCGAGCAGCCCGGCCGTGCGCGCCACAATGAAGAGCCCTTTGCCCATGTGATAGTCGAAGCCCATGTCGCTGATGAGCGCGGCCAGTGCGCCGTCCACATTCAGCGGCAGGCTCTTGCCCGTCTGTTCACGCAGCGTGGTAACGATTGCCTCGGCCAACGCCGTGTGGTTTGCGGCAATGCCAAGCGCGTGCGCTTGCGCCAGCAGGAAGACAGCGCGCGGGTCGGGATCATGCACGCGGTGGCCGAAGCCCGGCAGGCGCACGCCTGCGCCGCGCGCGTCGGCCACCACCTGCTGCGCAGAGTGGGCGGCGTCAAAGTCAGCGCCGGCGCGCGCCACTTCCGCCTGCAGGATGCGTGCGCACGCCTCGCCCGCGCCGCCATGATAGTCGCCAATTGCGCTGATACCTGCGGCAACAGCGCTCTGCAGGGGGCTGCCGCAGTTGGCCACCGTGCGCGCGGCGTGGGTGGACGGCGCATTGATGCTGTGCTCAACCATCACCACAAGCATCGCCTCCATCAGCTTGCCCTCGTTCGGCGTGGGCAATTCGCCGCGCAGCAGCAGATAGAGCACATCACCGAAGCTGCACGCGCCGGCCAAATCCGCAATGCTGTAGCCGCGCACAAGAATGCGATCGGGATGGACTTGGGAAATTGCTGTATCGATGCTGTGGCTCATGCGCCATGCTCCTCAGGTAACGAAAGTGACGGTGGCGGCGCTGCGGCGGGCGGCAGATCGCGCCACGCCACGCGCACATCCACCAGCGAGCAGCCCTCGCGGTGGACAATCACAGGGTTGATGTCGAGTGAGACCAGTTGGTCGGCATTGTGTGCGGCCCAGGCGGCCACGCGCACAAGCAACTGGACGAGCGCGCCGCGATCGGCGGGCGGCCGGCCGCGCAACCCTGCCAGCAGCCTGCCCAGGACACTCTCGTCGATCATCGCTTCAGCGTCCGGCTGCGCAAGGGGCGGCAAGCGCAGTGCAACCTCGTGCAACAACTCTACCAGCACGCCGCCCACGCCGCAGGCAATCACAGGGCCGAACTGCGCGTCCGTGTCGATGCCAATTAGCGCCTCCACACCGGGTGCGGCCATTTTCTGTACGAGAATGTCACCACCCCCATCCGCAGCGGGCTGCGTGTGCAGCGCAGCGACAGCCGCGCGCAAGTCGTCGGCGTTGGCGAGGCCGAGCCTGACAAGCCCCGCATCCGACTTGTGGCTGGCGGCGGGGCTGAGCAACTTGGCGGCAACCGGATAACCAAGCGCATCGGCGGCTGCCAGCGCCTCTACCTCACCTGCAACCAACCGAGCCGGCGCGAGGGGGATGCCCGCCGCAGCAAAGAGCGCCTCGACTTCTGCATAGCCAAGCCAGCGCGGCGGTGGCTGATCGTTATTGGTCACGCAGCGTACAGCGGCCGGTGCAATATGCGGCTGACCGTCCAGGTGTGTGTTGCGCTGGGCGCGTGCAAAGTCGCGCACATGCGCCAGCGCACGCAGACATTCCCCCGACTGCTCGAAAACGGGGATGCCCGCCTCGGCCAAAATCTCAAGCGCAGAGGGCGATGCAGTAGCTGCCGTTGCCATACGTTGTCCCACCCACACCACACAGAAAGGGCGTTCCGCGTGCTGCGCCAGCGCGGCCAACGCATGCGCTGTTTCGACTTCGCGCGCCGCCACGGCGGACTTGGCAAGGAGCAGAACCACCGCGTCAAAATCAGGGGCGCGCAGGAAGGGCGCCAGCGTAGTTGCCGCTGCCTGGCCCACCGAACCTGCCCCGCGCACATCGGCGGGGTTGCCATAGTCGGCAAAGGTGAGCAGGTCAGGCAGGGCGGCCAACTCTGCCTGGAGCGCTGCCGAAAGCGTGGGCAGCACAAAACCATGCTGCACGGCCAGGTCGGCGGTGAGCGAACCCATGCCGCCCGACTGTGTGACGAGTGCGAGGCGCGCCCCGGCGGGCAGCCGCCCCTGCCAGCGCGCAGAGAGGTTGAGCGTGCGCGCGAGCTCGGCCACATCCTCCACCAGCATTACGCCTGCCTCGCGACAGACGGCCTGAAAGACGCGGTCCGAGCCGGCAAGCGCGGCCGTGTGGGTGGCGGCTGCCAGCTGGCCCGCCTGCGTGCGGCCACTCTTGACGGCGACCAGCGGCTTGCCCGCGCGCCGGGCCGCCAGCGCTGCGGTGCGAAAGCGCGGCCCGTCGTCAATCCCCTCGATAAACGCGCCAATCGTATGCGTGTGCGGGTCGTCCACAAGGAATTCGAGCGCCTCCGTGAGCGACACGTCGACCTGGTTGCCAAGCGAAATCAGATGGCTGATGCCCAGGCGCAGGTCGGCAAAGACACCGTGGAGAGCCATCATCAAGGCCCCGCTCGCCGAGACGAAGCCAACGCCGCCGGCAGTGAGTGGCGCAGGCAGGCGTGTTGCTACGATCTTGCCCACGGCGCTGGCAAAACCGGCGCAGTTGGGGCCGATGATCGCCAGATCGCTCTCACGAAGTTGCGCCTTGAGCTGCACCTCCAACTCCCTGCCTTGCGTGTCGCTCTCGCCAAAGCCTGCGGTAATGATGAGCGCAGCGGGCACGCCCAGCGCAATGGCATCGTCAATCACCGCCAGCACGCGCTCGCGGCCGACAACGATGATGACAAGGTCGGGTATTTTGGGCAGGGCGCGCAGTCCGGGATAGCAGGGCAGCCCTTGCACCGTGGTGCGCCTGGGGTTGACGGGATAAAGCCGCCCCGCGAAGCCGTTGCGCACAAGGTCACCCAGAATGCCCGCCGTGTAAAGCCCCTGCTCGGACGCGCCGATGACGGCGATGCTTTGCGCATTGACGAAACGCGCCAAACGGTTGGCGGCCATCGTCACGCGCCCTCCACCTGCAGGTGTGTGCACACGGTGTGGCAGCCGCCCCCACCCGAGAGGCCAATCGCACCGTTCAGCAGGGGGTTTGCATCATCCTCCCAGCGCAGTACGGGCCCTCCCTCCACCGAAGCTGTGAGCAGCGCGCCTTGCGCTGCAAAATCGATCACGATCGGCGCACCCATTTGCCAGGCAAAGGGCGCGCTGGCCACCTCGCGGTAGCCCCCCTCGTTCTTGTAAAGGACGAAACGCGGCCCGGGCGCGAGGCCCGCTGCATAGCTGCGCAGCGCGCCCTGCACGCGCAGGTTGAGGCAATGATCCTCACCCACCAGTGGCGTGATGGCGGCGCGCACGCGCACGTCGCGCCATACCACATCACCCGTGTATGACTCGTAACGCGCGGCGCCGCTGCCGTGGTAGCCGTCGGCTTCCAGACGCCAGTAGCCGCGCAGGAAGGTCCACTGGCTGATCGCGTCAAACTCGTGTCGCTCCAGTGAAAAGTCGGAGGAGAAATTTGGTGCGCCCGACCAGTCCAGGTCGTCGAGGCGCAGCCTACTCGTCCACGCCTCGCCCAGGTTGCGCACCACAATCCCTACTTCGGAGATGAGGGCATTGGAGAGCGGGGGCAGCGCAAAGCGCAAGGGGGTCCATGCGCCGGGTCGCAGCGGCACGGCGCCGGCCTGGTGGCGCACCTTGTTGTTGTCGTCCCAGACAAAAGGCGCGGCCAGCAGCATGTCGCCGGCATCTTCTGGGGCGAAGAGGCGCGCAGTCACAATCTGCCCTGGGAAGAGCGTAGGCGAAAAGCTTGCGCCATAGTAGTTGGCGCTCAAATCGCCGGGGCGGCAGGAAGTGCGCGCGTAGATTTCGGCTTCACCCTTCTTGGTCAGCCGGCGCACAATGATGTCGAGCGCGCCCTCACGCTGGCGCAGCGCGGTAATCTGCGCGCCGCGCGCGCGCGCCTGCATGCCGTGGGTGGCGCCTGGATAGTCAAAGTGCATGCGTGCGCGCGGCGGCTGCTCCTCACCGGCGCCTTGTGCACCCAGGCGCGTGAACAGGTCGGCGCAGGCGGGGATATCCGTAAGGTTGCGGCCGCCGATCAGGCTGGCGGCAATCAGCGTATCATTCATCTGCGTGCGCCAATGCACGTCGATGCCGTCGAGGCCCACCATCACGCCCATGATGGCGCCAACGTTGCCCGCGTTACAGTCCGTGTCCCACCCGGCCATGGTCGCAATCTGCACGGCGCGTGAGAAGTCGCCGGCGGCGTAAAGCAGCGCCATGACCACAATCGCGGCGTTTGGGATGATGGGCACCATGCCGGGGTAGCGGTCATAGCCGAACTCGCGCTGAATGAATGAAAAGCACTCGCGCCATTCGTCGGGGCTGCGACTGTGGAAGTTGCGCACGGCGTTGACCGCGCGCGCGTACTCGCTTGCGGGCGCAATCCACTCCAGGGCACGGGCAATCAACGTCTGCACGTTGCCCTCACCAAAAGCCAGACTCACAAGGCAGGCAATGAAGCGCCCTCCTTCGATGGCTTCGCCGTCATGTGATACGCTGCTGGCG
>CAYJNV010000117.1:0-12488 GCA_964370975.1 uncultured Caldilineaceae bacterium
TGAAGCATGAAATGGATTACCAGGAGTGGTGTCAAGGTAGATCGCGTCGCATGTCCGTGGCTTATTCAGCGCTTCATTGACGCTGAAGCGGAATTCGTCTTCGTTGCTGCGCACGAAGTGCTGCGCGAGGGAGAAAGGCTTGATGCAATCGTCTACGACATCGATGACGCTGAATTGGGACATCACGCCGGCGAGTGCACGTTTGAGGCAATACTTCACAAGTACAAGCTCGACGACGCTCCGGAGCTGGTTCTGCTAGGCAAGATTGTCAATGGCGCAGATACCGACAATGCACGCTGGCGCCAGCCGGAAGGGCCGGGACTTGAGGCAATTGCCGAGGGCTTTCGCCATTTGGGCCTCGCCGATGACCACGCAATTGTCGCGGCCGAAGCAATCGTCTACGACGCACTCTATGCCTACTGCAAGCATGCCGTGCAGATGGGCAAAGCCGAAGGACTCTTCCGCTAGAGCGATCCGAACTGTACACAACTCGATTGAAGCGAGGCGTATATGCTTCCGGATCGAAAACGGCGGGATTTCAAGCTCCTCTTTGCCACACGCATCGTGCGCCTCTTTGCCTATGGCGCTCTCTCTGTTGTCCTTGCGCTCTACCTGGCGAGCCTTTGCTTCAGCGCCTTGCAGATCGGCTGGCTGCTGTCGCTGACGCTGGCAGGTGACCTGGTCGTTTCGCTTTGGCTCACCACCGCAGCTGACCGCCTGGGACGACGGCGAACGCTGCGCATTGGCGCACTGCTGATGGTTGGAGCAGGGCTTGTCTTTGCACTGACCGGCAACTACTTCGTTCTGCTGCTTGCGGCGATTGCAGGTGTGATCAGCCCCAGCGGCAACGAAATCGGCCCTTTCCTGCCGATCGAGCAGGCGGCGCTTACCGAGCTTGTGCCCGACGCACAGCGGACGCGCATCTTTGGCTGGTACAACTTCAGCGGATCGCTGGCAACTGCGCTCGGCGCGCTGCTGGCGGGCCTGTCGGCAAGTGCGCTGCGCTCGGCAGGCTATGAGACCGCGTCTGCATATCGCGTGATCGTTATTTGTTACGCGGCCGTCGGGATGCTGCTGCTGGCGCTCTTCTCGGCGCTTTCGCCCGCCATCGAGGTCGCGCGGTACGAAACGGCACTGCGCAGTCGGCTTGGCTTGCACCAGTCCCAACCCGTGGTCGTTCGGTTGAGCGCCCTCTTTGCGCTGGACGCGTTTGCGGGCAGTTTTGTTTTGCAGAGTATGCTGGCGTTCTGGTTCAGCACCCGCTTTGGGGCGGGACCTGCACTGTTGGGCGCGATCTTTTTCGCCGCCAATGTTCTGGCCGGGCTCTCGGCGCTCTACGCTGCCCGCATTGCCAAGCGCATCGGCCTCATTCGCACCATGGTATTCACGCACATCCCGTCCAACATCCTGCTAATCCTAACGCCATTCATGCCTACCCTGCCGCTTGCCGTGGCTGTCCTCCTGCTGCGTTTCAGCATTTCGCAAATGGATGTGCCGACACGCCAGTCGTATACCATGGCTGTCGTCGCACCGGACGAGCGATCGGCAGCCGCGGGCGTAACGGGGCTCGCTCGTTCAATGGGCGCGCTCTTTGGTCCTGTGGCCGCGGGTGCAATGTTCTCGGGGACGGCACTTCTCGCCGCGCCCTTCGTCATTGCGGGCAGCCTCAAGATCGTTTACGACGTTATGCTTTACAGACAGTTCGCAGCGCTGCCTGCGCCGGAGGAAATGGCTTCACAGGCGGCGCAACCTTTACCTGCCTCGCACCGATGATATGGCCACTGCCGGCAGGCTACACACATGGCCCACGCGCGGACGACCCGCACTCTCCGCACTGGCGAAAGCGCCGTCTCGGGTTTGACTTTGCACCTGCCGCACGGTATACTGCTGTGCTGCTGCCCGTAAGGGATGGGTGTTGCTTGCCCTCGCGCAGGTACGCTCTACTCAGTCACAGGCAGATCAATTCTGCAGCCCCACGCCTTGGGCTGCAGAGCCGCTCCCGAAGCCCCGGCTTGCGCCGGGCGCGGTCCAAAAGGTCCCGGTGTCACGCCGGGCGCAGTCCACAAGGACAGAAGCTATGTACGCAGTCATTCGCACAGGTGGGAAGCAGTACCGCGTTGCCCCTGGTGACACCGTGGAAGTGGAAAAGTTGAGCGGCGAAATCGGCGATATGCTGACGCTGAGCGACGTGCTGCTGGTTGCCGATGGCGACAGCGTGCGCGTAGGCCAGCCGGTGGTCGAGGGCGCAACCGTCACAGCCAAGGTCACGGGCCAGTACAAGGGCAAGAAAATTCTGGTCTTCAAGTACCGCCCCAAGAAGCGCATTCGCGTGCGCAAGGGCCATCGCCAGCACATCAGCCGCCTTGAGATTGTCTCAATCGAAGGGTAAGCGTCGTCGCTGAGTTGTCTCGCAGCGACGGGTAGAATAACAGACCAACGAGCCTGCAAACGGCAGGTTGATGCGTTAAGGAGGTTACACGATGGCTCACAAAAAAGGTGGCGGTTCAAGTCGCAATGGCCGCGATTCCAACTCGCAACGCCTGGGCATCAAGGCCTACGGTGGCGAATTCGTGCCCGCTGGCAGCATTATCGTGCGCCAGCACGGCACCAAGTTCCTCCCCGGCCAGAATGTAGGCCTGGGCAGGGACGACACCATTTTTGCCAAAATCGATGGGTTGGTTACCTTCGAGTGGGGCAAGAAGAACCGGAAACAGATCAGCGTTTACCCGCGCAGCCAAACGGTGGAAGTCGCCGCCGCGCCGGTGCAACAGTAGGCCCGGTTTTCCGGACCAAAGGGCAGAGACCATGAAGGCAGAAATTCACCCCAGGTACTATCCCACCGCACGCGTCATTTGCTCGTGCGGCAACACGTGGACAACAGGCAGCACCAAGCCCGAGATTCGCACGGACGTTTGCAGCGCATGCCACCCCTTCTACACGGGTGAGCAGCGCATTGTCGACACCGCCGGCCAGGTTGAGCGCTTCATGAAGCGCCTCGAGCGCCGCCAGAGCGAATCGGCCCGGCGCGAACTTGAGCTGCGCGTGCGCGCCGAAGCCGACGAGGCCGCCCGCAAGGCGCGCGCCCGCGGTGGCAACGCCGACGCCGCCGCCGCCGAAGTCTACGCCAAGTACGAACTCGAGCAGCCCGCGTAAACCCGCGGCAACACCCGCTCCTGCGCCGAACCCCAGGGCAGAGACCTCGCGTCTCTGCCCTGCTTCTTTTCAGTCCATAATGGCTGCAGCCACGAATCATTCAGCCACACGGAGGGCCCTATGCCCCACATCGTTCCCGACGGCAACCTTGAGCTCATCTGCGGTTCGATGTTCAGCGGCAAGACCGAAGAATTGCTGCGCCGCATTCGCCGCGCCCAAATTGCGCGTAAGCGGCTACAGGTCTTCAAGCCCATTATCGACCACCGCTACGGCATTCGCCGCGTGGCCTCGCACACGGGCATTGCCTGGGACCATGTCTTTGCCGTGACCGATGCGGGCGAGCTCCTGGCCGCCGTGCTCCCCGAAACCGAGGTGGTGGCGATTGACGAGGTTCAGTTCTTTGACGAAGAAATTGTGAACGTGTGCGACGCGCTCGCCGACGCGGGCAAGCGCGTGATTGCCGCCGGCCTCGATCAGGACTTTCGTGGTGAGCCCTTTGGCTCCATGCCAATGCTCATGGCGCTGGCCGAAAGTGTGGACAAACTGCAGGCCATTTGCGTCGTCTGCGGTGCGCCCGCCTCGCGCACGCAGCGGCTGATCGACGGCCGCCCCGCCCGCTACGACGACCCGGTGATCCTCGTGGGTGGCAGTGAAAGCTACGAGGCGCGCTGCCGCGCCTGCCACGACGTGCCAGGCCGCCCCCTGCGCATCAGCGATCTGCAGTTGCCGATTGAGTTTCCACGATAACGACAAGAATTCAGTGGTGACTGGTGGACTGGCTGACTGGTGGACTGGTGGACTGGTTAATAGTCTCGTGGTGCGAGAGTCACCTAGTCCACCAGTCCACCAGTCCACCAATTACCAGTCAATTCTTCGATGCCCCTTCCTCTCGTCTACCACCCCGATTACTCTACGACGCTGCCGGATGGCCATCGCTTCCCCATGGCCAAGTTCGGCGCGCTTTACGACGTGCTGCTGCGCGATGGCGTCGCCGCGCCTGACCAGTTCCACTGCCCCGAGGAAGCGCCGGCCACATGGCTGCGCCTTGCCCATGACGCCGCCTATGTGGACGCCTACCTGACCGGCACGCTCGAGCCGGCCCCCATGCGCCGCATTGGCCTGCCGTGGAGTGCGGCGTTGGTGCACCGGACGCGCGTGGCGCTGGCGGGCACCGTGCTCGCCGCCGAACTCGCCCTCGCACATGGCCTTGCCGGCAATCTGGCGGGCGGCACGCACCACGCACACGGCGGTTTCGGCTCGGGCTTCTGCATCTTCAATGATGTGGCCGTGGCCGCACGCGTGCTGCAGGTCGGCGACCGGGTGCGGCGCGTGCTGATTGTGGACCTGGACGTTCATCAAGGGGACGGCAGCGCAGCCATTTTGACGGGAGATGACTCGGTCTTCACCTGCTCAATGCACTGCGCGGCGAATTTTCCCTTCCGCAAGGCGCAAAGCGATCTCGACATCGAGCTTCCCATTGGCATGGAGGATGACGCGTACCTTGCGCGACTCGCACAGGTGCTGCCGGGGGTCCTTGAGCATGTGCGCCCGGAACTGGTGTTTTACAACGCGGGGGTGGATCCGCACGGGGACGACCTGCTGGGCAAATTGGCGCTGACGGATGCCGGACTCTACCGGCGCGATCTCTATGTGTTGCGCGAGTGTCTGCGCCGGGGCATTCCCACAGCGTGTGTGATTGGGGGCGGCTACGACCGCAACACGGCGCAGCTGGCACGCCGCCACTCGCTCGTGCACCGTGCGGCAACAGAAGAGTTCGCTCGGTTGTAAGAGGGGTGGATGTATCCGGGGTCGCTACGCGCTCGCATCTGTATCCGCAGGCTGTGCACATGCTGCCGCCACAGCGCGGTGGCTGGTTTGCAGCGTGAGCACCGTCCGCCCTACAGGCCACGGGCGCAACTGCGCCAGCGCAAAAACGGGCCTCCACAGTAGACTGCTGAGGCCCGCAAGCACAAGCGCCAGCGCCGGCCACAGCAGCCACCCGCCGGGCGCGCTGCGCACAACGACATCAAGACTCACAGCAGGTTCTATCCAGAGAGCCACATCGCCCGTGTCCAGCGGCAAGGGCAGTGACTGCGCGTCCGTCAGCTCCAGGCGCTGCACCGGCTGCACGCCGTCGCGTGCATACACCTCAACCAGGAACGCGCCCGTGGCCCCCTCCGGCAGGCGTACAATGCGCACACCAGTGCCCGAAGCGGGCAACAGCACAATCTGCTCGCTGCCGGGTTGCGGGAAGACGAGGCCAATTTCATTCAGGCTGTCAGGTGCGCCGGGCAGTGCGAGGATTGGCGCATCAGTGCGCAGCAGGAGCGCAGGCGCACCCGCTCTCACGCGCACCGACGCACCGTTGACGCGCGCCTGCGCCGCGCCGGCAGGCAAGGTAGCGCTCGTATCGGCGACCGACACCTCGAGCGTGCCTGCATCCTGCGCCGGCAGCGTGTAGGCGAGCACGATGTCATGCGCAGGCGCAGTGTAGCTCTCGCCGGGGGCGAGCGACGGGGGCCGCACGTTCCAGCCGAAAATAGCCGTAAACCAGAGCACGCTCAGGGCCAGCAGTGCGCCCGCGGGCAGGAGCGGCCGCAGCATCAACCCGCGCATGCCGGCCATGGCGAGGAGGCGCGTTTCATCATCTGCGAGCCTGCGCTCCTGCACGGGGCCCACCATCGCCTCGAGCTTCGTGCGCACACCATGCGCGGCTGCGTCAGGCGGATCGGGTTGAGCAAGGCGCAGTTGCGTCATTCCGTCCGGTGCATCAAGGGGCAGGGGCGAAAGACCGGCCGGCGCGTCCAGCGCGGCAACCAGTTGGCGCGGCAAGCGCGCCAGCGCAAGCAGCGCGGCCATATGCACACCGCTGACTACGGCCAGCAACGCCACAAGAGTGTAGAAGATCGGGCTATCGCTCACGCTGAAGAGGCCGAGCGCGCGCAGAAAGCCGCCCCACGCACCCCAGGCGTCGCGCTCGGCGTTGAGCCAGCGCAGCGCCGAAGCAGGGTCAGCCGCGATCTGGCCCGTAATTTGCGGCAGCACGCGCGCCATGAGCAGCAGCGCCAGCAGCAGCAGCGCCAGCACAATCGCGACGGCGGGTCGGCGCAAAGAGAGCCAGAGCGCATCGGCCGCTTGGCCTGTGCGACGCGACAGCCGCTGCCACACCGAGCCTCTCGTCACCGCGCCAGCCACTTACTCACCTCACCCCCCAGAATCGATAGTGGTGCGTGGCGCAAGGTGCATGGAGGCAACGCATCGAGAAAGAGCTGCCCGTACTCGCGCCGCCAAACACGGCTATCGAGAATGACCACCACGCCGCGGTCGTCGGCGCGGCGGATGAGCCGCCCGAAACCCTGGCGAAAGCGCAGCACAGCGTCGGGCAGCATGTAGTCGCTGAAGGAGTTCTCGCATTCGCGGCTGCGCGCGGCCACAATGGGGTCATTGGGCACCGCAAAGGGCAGGCGCACAATCAGCAGGCAGGAAAGCTCGTCGCCGGGCAAGTCCACCCCCTCCCAGAAGGAACGGGTGCCCATAAGCACTGCGCGCTCGGCGCGACGGTATTCGCGCAGCAAGCGGTGGCGGCTGATTGAGCCCTGCTGCAGCAGCGTAATGCCCGCGCGCTCGAGCGGAATGCGCAGCGCATCGCCCGTGGTGCGCAAGTGGGCGTTGCTCGTGAAGAGCGCCAGCGTACGCCCGTTGCACGCCTCGGCTGCATCCAGGATGGCGCGCTCGACGCCGGCCTGGTAGGCGGGGTGATCAGGCTGGTTCATGTCGCTGGGCATGTAGAGCAGCGTGCTCGATTTGTAATCAAAGGGGCTTTCCACAATCGCCGTAGCGACATCCCACAGCCCCAGCCGCTCGCGAATATAGCGGAAGTTTGCGCCTGAACGCAGCGTCGCACCCGTGAAGATGGTGCAGCGGCGCGCGTGCAGCAGTTCGCGCTGAATGGTCTCGGCCACGTTGAGCGGCGCGGATGCAACGGACGCGAGCGAACGATTCTCGTTGACTTCCATCCAGCAGACGCGCCCGCCCTGGCTAATGCCTTCGGGTGCGTAGACCAATGGCTCCATTTGGCGCAGGAGTTCGGCCAGCCGGCTGCCTGAGCTCGCCAGGTTGACGAGCATCTCGGCCTCGGGCTCCTGGCGATCCCACTGCGCACTGCTCAACTGGCGCGCAAGCGTGTCGATGGCCTCGACAAGCACGCGCACATCCTCCGCCGCCTGCTCCCACTCGATTTCGACCTCGCTCCACATGGGCTGGCTGCGCATGCGCCCATCCAGCGGCAGGCGCTGCACGTAGTTGGCGTCGCGTGCCTCTTCATGCTGCAGCGCAAAGGCCAGCAACTGATCGTGGAAATGGTGCAGCGCGTTGTGTGCCGTTGCGGCCAGCGCGCTCACATGCAGCGCCTGCCGCTGGGCATGTGGCAACGCCTGCAAACCGGCGTAGGTGGTGATGTTGGCCACCAGGTCACCGTCGGCGCGCAGCGGCCGCAGCAGGGCGTGCAGCCATGGCCACTCCATACGGTAGGTCAGTTGATCCGTGGCTGCGTCCTCGAGATGGTGCGCCTCGTCGACCACAAGATGGCTGTATGGTGGCAGCACGCGCCCTTCGGCGGCCACGTCGGCCAGGAGCAGCGCATGGTTGACGACCAGAATGTGGGCCAGTTCGGCGTTGCGCCGCGCCAGCGCAAAATAGCAGAGCCGTGTTGCGTCGGCATGGACGCCGCAGCGGCCGTCCCCGCAAGCTGCCGATTCGGCGCAGACCTGCTGCCAGACTTCGCGGTCGGTCTGCGAGTTCATCGCCAGTTCGTTGATGTCACCCGTTTGCGTTGTGGGCAGCCAGACAAGAATGCGCGCCAAGGTGCTCAACTCGGCGCCGTTGAGCCGCCGGCCACTGCGCCACTGCTGCAGCCGCCGCAGGCAAATGTAGTTGCTTCGCCCCTTGAGCACCGCGGCACGCGGCCGCGCCATGCCCAGCGCCTCAAGCGCCGCCTGCGCCTGCGGGATATCCTTGTCGATGAGTTGGTCCTGCAGGGTAATCGTGTTGGTAGCAATCACTACACGGCGCTGGTTTGCAAGAGCCCACGCCGCCGCGGGAAGCAGGTACGCCAGCGTCTTGCCCGTGCCCGTACCGGCCTCAACCATGAGCGCATCACCCTGGTTGAGGGCGCGCGCAACGCGCTGCGCCATGTCCACCTGCCCGGCGCGCGGCTCGTAGCCCGCGCCAAACGCGGCGGCGAGCGGCCCATCCAGTGCAAAGCTGCGCTGCACAAACGTTGGCCCAATTGGTAACACGGCCGTCCCCACGTCGGTAAGCAGGCTCTCGGGGGCGGTCTGCGCATCAAGTGCGAGAAGCGGTGTCCACTTGGCCAGGTGACGGCGGCTGCGGCGCCCTGCTGCGTCGGTGAAAAGGAAGCGCGGGGCCCAATCGCACGTTTCGGCGTAGTCGGCAATTGTAAAGAGGATATCGTCGGGCAGTTCCTCGATGCGCGCGAGCAGTCGGTCGAAGAGCGCACCGGCGGCGGCGGCGTCATCGAGCGCGCGGTGCGCATCCACGAGCGGGATCTCCAGGCTGTGGCAGAGTTCACCCAGGCTGTAGCTGGGCTGCCCAGGCAGAAGAATGGTAGCGAGATCGAGCGTGTCAATTGCGGGGCGCTGGAACGCAACGCCGCCGGCGCGCAGGAAGCCCATGTCGAAGGCGGCATTGTGGGCAACCACCGCGCTGACCTGTGCAGAGACGAAGGCGCGCAATTCGGGCAGCACCTGCTCGAGGCGCGGGGCATGCGCCACGTCGGCATCGTGAATGCCGGTGAGTTGCTGAATGCGCGCGGGGATGGGGCGCTGGGGGTTGACAAGCGCTTGAAAGCGATCCAGGACAACGCCATCCGCGAAACGGACGGCGCCAATCTCCATGATGGCGTCGCGCTTGGGGTCCAGGCCGGTTGTCTCCAGGTCAAGCGCAACATAGATGCGCTGGGCCATGGGGTAGGGCATCCCTTCCAGGTGCGTAGCGGCAGTTGCGACGCCATTATAGCAGCAATGTCGCGATTGTGTACCTGTGCACACACGCGTCCGCGGGCCGAAGTGACGGGAAGGCTATACCCGGCCCTCGTTGCCTATTACTCACCTGGTTTGCGCAGTGTGTGTGCTTTCGGACTGATGTTGGCATAGGCGCCCAGATGGGCCATAATGCGGGCCATGAATGTCTCCGTCATTGCCACTGTCTACAATGAACGCCCTAACATTGACCGCCTGCTGGATTCGCTGGCTGCCCAGTCGCGCCCGCCCGACGAGGTGGTGATCTGCGACGGCGGCAGCAGTGACGGCAGCGCGGCGTGGATGCGCAGCTATGGCGAGCGCCATCCAGGGCGCCTGCTCAATCTGCGCGTCATCGAAGCGCCCGGCGCGAACATTTCACGCGGCCGCAACATTGCCATTGAAGCGGCCGCAGGGCCAATCATCGCAGTCACCGATGCGGGCGTCCAACTTACCCGCACCTGGCTCGAGCAACTGCTACTACCCTGGGAAAAGCCGGGCGACTTGCCGATTGGCGTTGCGGGCTTCTTCGCGCCCGACGCCCATGGTGTTTTCGAGACCGCCATGGCCGCAACAGTACTGCCGCTCGAGGACGATATTGATCCAGCCTGTTTCCTGCCTTCCAGCCGCTCTGTCGCCTTCACGCGCGCCGCATGGGAGGCCATTGGCGGCTATCCGGAGTGGCTGGATTACAGCGAGGACCTGGTCTTTGACCTTAAACTGAATGGCCTGCGCACGCGCCGCAGTTCAGCCTTCGAGTGGGCGCCAGGCGCGCTGGTCTATTTCAAGCCGCGCACGCACCTGCGCGCCTTCTGGACGCAATATTATCGCTACGCGCGCGGCGACGGCAAGGCCGACCTCTGGCGCAAGCGCCACGCCGTGCGCTACGCCACCTACGGACTTGTATTGCCGGCACTGCTTGGCCATGCGCTGTGGGGCGTATTTGCACGCTGGCTGGGATGGTTGGGGCTGTTGGCCGGCATTGCGATCTATTGCCGCCGCCCCCTGGCCCGTCTCATGCGCCTGCGCAACGGGCTAAGCCGCCTGCAAACGATGAAGGCCGCCGCACTGATACCGCTGATCCGCGTGGTGGGTGATGTCGCCAAGATGTGCGGCTACCCCGTGGGGCTGCTCTGGCGGTGGCGCAATCGCCATCGCCCCGAACTGGATTGGCGCACCGAGATTGAGCGCCTGAGCAACCGGCAGGTGCGCTAGCTCCTTGCGCTGATTGGCAGGGCGCATTGACTCCGTCTAGTTCGCAGAGTGACATTTCATGGCTGAAGCCCACGCTAAACCGCAAACACGTCGCGTCGCCGCCGAACTGGTCGAGGCCTCGCCTGCCCAGGCCGGGCAGTGGCTGCTCGCCTCGCCGCTCATCGTTTTTGCGGGCTGGCTCTGGCTCGATCTCTTCAACTATTACAGCCCTATCCCCTGGCGCTGGCTCGACATCATCCTGGGCGCAGCCGTCTACCTCTTTGTGATTGTCCTGCCGTTGGGGCTGCTTGCGCACCGCCTGGTTGCCTCGCTCCCTCGCCTCTTCCAGAATGCTGGCTGGGATGTGACCCCACTTGAGCCGGTGCGCGAGAGCGAGAAGTACATGGTCAAATACGTGGCGCAGGCGCACACCTATGCGCCGACGACGCAGACGCGCCTTTGGATGCGCGCCGCTCAGGGCTGGGTCTATATCGAGATCTTTGCGATTCTGGCGGGTGGGCTGCTGCTCATCCCCATCTTCCTGAGTGCGACGCGCTTCGGTTTTGGGAGTTGAGCGATGGTTCACTTGAAGCATGTGCGGATGCTGTTGGGCGCGCTGGCAGTGCTTGCGTTTTGTGCAGGCGTTCTCCAGGCGCACCCCGCCGTAGCCCAGACGCCCGTCGCTGCCGCGCCAACCATCGTGCAGATTGGGGCGCACACAGAGGCGCAGGTGAACGCACTCGTCGCCCTGGTTGACATCTGGGAGGTGGACCGCGCGCACGGCCTTGTTATTGCCGCCGCAGACGACGCGACTGTCGCCCGCCTGCGCGCGCAGGGCTGGGAGGTGACAGTCGATACGGCACGCACCCAGGCGGCAAGAGAGCTCATCATCAGCGCCGCGGCGGCGGGCGACGCACAGGGCGGCTCAATCCCGGGCTTTGCCTGCTACCGCACCGTTGAGCAGACCTGGGCCGACATGGCTGCCCTGGCCGCGACCCATCCCCGGCTGGCCCAGTGGGTGGACTACGGCGACTCGTGGGACAAGGCGACGCCTGCCGGACCGGCAGGTTATGACCTGCACGCGCTTGTGATTACCAATCGCGACAAGCCGGGCCCCAAGTTCCCCTATGTCGTCATCGCCTCCGTCCATGCGCGCGAACTGGCCACCGCCGAAGTTGCCGCACGCTTTGCCGAGCAACTGGTGAGCAGTTATGGCAACGACCCTACGATTACCTGGCTGCTCGACTATGGCGCCATCTACGTCGTGCCCATGGCCAACCCCGACGGGCGCAAGTTCGCCGAGCAGCTCTTGTACTGGCGCAAGAACACGCATGACATCGGCGCATGCTTTCCCGGCTACAGCCCGTTCGGCACCTACGGTGTTGACCTCAACCGCAACAGCAGCTTTGCCTGGGGCGCATGCACAGCAGGGGGATGCTCTAGCACCGACCCGTGCAATCTCACCTATCGCGGCAGCGGCCCCGCCTCCGAACCGGAGACGCAGGCGCTGCAAGCGCTGCTCGCCGGCGCCTTTGCCGATCAGCGCGGCCCCGGCCTGACCGACGTCGCGCCCGTCGACAGCGAGGGGCTCTTCATCTCGCTGCACAGCTATGGCCAACTGGTGCTCTACCCGTGGGGCTTCACGGACTCGCCCGCGCCCAACGCGGCTGGGCTGCAGGCGCTGGGCGACAAGTTTGGCGCATACACCGGCTACCGCACTTGCCAGGGCGGCGCGCCGGGCTGCCTCTATGCAACTGACGGCACCAACGATGACTGGGCCTACGGCACGCTGGGCGTGGCATCTTATACATTTGAGATGGGCACGGACTTCTTTGAGAGCTGCACAGCGTTTGAGGCAACAATCAAGCGCGACGTGACAGACGCGCTCGTATATGGCGCGACCGCGGCGCGCCGCCCCTACGCCTGGCCGCAGGCGCCGGCGGCCGTGGCGGGCAGCGTCCTTCTCACGCCCACACGCATCATGCCCGGCGACGCACTGACGCTGACCATAACCTTTGCAGCACCGGGCGCACAATTCGGCGATGAACAGCCCACCTCTGCAGCGACAGACATCGTGACAGGCGCAACAGCGTGGCTCGACAC
>CAYJNV010000118.1:0-9269 GCA_964370975.1 uncultured Caldilineaceae bacterium
GGCGCGGGCTATGGAAGCGCGAGTAGACCGCCTACAGCGCCTCTGCAGGCGCCGGAGGGCGTAGTGCCTATGGCGGGCCGGGCCCGAAACCGGCGCAGACTCATGCACATTGTGGAGAAAGTATCGCACAGGGTGTCAAGCCAGGCTTAAATTGGCCGCGGATTTGAAGCATGGGTTCCATTGGCGGAGGCCTTGCTTAAAATCCGCGTCAACAGTGTTCATTGTCCATTGCCCGCCGCCTTCGTATCTCCCGCTGTTTCGGCGCATGGGTGTAAGCCGTCACCCGCTCGCGACACTCCGTGCCGCCAGGGCTGCAGCACTCAACATGCGCTGGAGGTGCATGGGCAAATCAATTCGATCAAAAAGTGGGCTTGTGGAGAATTGCCATTATCGTGTAGGATTTCACAAACAGACGAATTCGTCCAGTGTCGGGCGGCTTGGGAATTGTCTCCCCCAGCCGCCCGTATTGTTGTCCGCTCCTCTCCCCACTTCGATCCAATTGAGTCAGCCCACCCCTATCAAGGAATCCGCACATGCCAAACAGTGATCTCTCGCAAACCAGCAACGAATCCGACGTACGTGCCGAGGAGAACCCGCTCCTGATCGCGCAGCAACAAATAGACCGTGCGACCGCGCTGCTGGGCCTGCCGGCCGCGGCGCGCCAGTTGCTGCGACAGCCAATGCGCGAGTTTCACTTTCAGCTATCGATCAAGCTGGATGATGGGTCGACCGCCGTCTATCCCGGCTATCGCGTGCAGTGGAACGATGCGCGCGGACCCGGCAAAGGCGGCATCCGTTTCCATCCCCAGGAAACGATTGACACGGTGCGCGCACTCTCGGCATGGATGACGCTCAAGACCGCGACGCTCGATCTTCCGCTGGGCGGCGCCAAGGGTGGCATCATCTGTGATCCCAAACACCTCTCGGCGACGGAACTCGAGCGCCTGAGCCGGGCCTACATTCGCGCCGTTGCGCAAAACATCGGCCCCGAAATTGACATCCCCGCGCCCGACGTCTACACCACGCCCCAGATCATGGCCTGGATGATGGACGAGTACGAGGTGATCTTTGCCAAGCGCCAGCCCGGCGTCATCACCGGCAAGCCGCTCAGCGTAGGCGGCAGCATCGGGCGCAGCGACGCCACCGCACGCGGCGGCATCTATGCGGTGCGCGAGGCAGCCAAGGTCCTGGGCATCGATTTGAAGGGAAAGACCGCAGCGATTCAGGGCTACGGCAACGCAGGCAGCTATGCCCATCGGCTGGCTGTCGAGATTCTGGGAATGGAAGTTGTGGCAGTCAGCGACAGCCAGGGCGGCATCTACTGTTCAGATGGGCTGGACTACAGGCAGATTCAGGAGCACAAGCAGCGCACCGGTTCGGTGATCAACTTCCCCGACACGGAACCGATCAGCAATGCCGACCTGCTTGAACTGGATGTCTGCGTGCTCTTCCCATCCGCGCTGGAGAATGTCATCACCGAACGGAATGCGGCGCACATCAAGGCACGCATTCTGGCCGAACTGGCCAATGGCCCCACCACGCCGGAAGCCGACGAGATTCTGTTCGCGAGTGGCGCATATGTGTTGCCCGATATCCTCTGCAATGCGGGTGGCGTCACCGTCAGCTACTTCGAGCAGGTGCAGAATGCTTCCAACTTCTATTGGGACGAGCCAACCATCCACAGACTCCTGGATGAGCGCATGACCATCGCGTTTGCCGGCATGCGCGCAGAGGCGACCAAGCGCGGCGTCCACAACCGCCTCGCTGCGCACCTGGTGGCCGTCCAGCGTATCCACGAGGCCATGAAGGCGCGCGGCTGGGCATAGCTTGCGCAGAACTCGGGCGCAAATCGCTTGTGTGGCCGGACCCGGGCTTGGCCAGGAGTCTGCGCCCGTCGCACGCCGTGCATACCTCTAGCATCGTACCGACATGAAAATAGCATCTCAACGCAAAGACACAAAGCCCGCAAAGAAACGCAAAGAACGGCGCTATCCTGACGACTCATGCAGAGAAGTTGCCTTTCCTTTGCGATTCTTTGCGCCCTTTGCATCTTTGCGTTGAGATGTTGTTTCCTGTCGGTATGACTCTATTCGGCGGGCAGACCGGCCACAAAGTCGTCAAAGACGAAGGCTGCCGGCGCCGTCGCGTCGAAATTCTCCACCAGATAGCCAGCGCTTCCCGCCGTGTAGCTGTCGTCGGCAAAGCTGCCTGCTAGCACCTCGTTCACATAGAGATCGTAGAAACCGGCGCCCCCCACCACGGCCAGCGTGTTGACCGCCTCCTCGGTGCTATCGAAGGTGTCCAATGGCGTCCAGTCAACCAGCGTCTCGAGGTTCTCGCCGTCGGCCTTCTCGACCAGGAAATAGCCGTCACCACTGACGCGGAAGACGTAGAAGTGGCTGTCGTCCTGCACCTGGAAGATGAGCCCGTAGGCGGTGTTGACCGTGCCGGCGTTCTGCGCCGCCACCTGAAGCATGAATGTATCAGGCAGCGTGAGGTCGACATAGTAGTCGTAGATGGCGCCGGAGGCGGGGCTCATGGCATAGACATACTGCTCGCTCTCCGCGTCATAGTAACCCTGCCCCCATGGCTGCGCCACGGTATCGTCATAGAGACCGCTGGCGGGGTCGCTGTAGTCATCCTCAAAGATCATTTCGTCAAACGCCGGTTGGTAAATCGCCTCGGGTGCACTGTCAATCCCCGGGATCAGCACGTCAAAACTGTAGAGCACCGCGTCCAGATCGGTGAGCAGTTCCTCGGCGGCGGCGGCGGGCGCAACGAAGTCTACAATATAGGTGAGGCCCTCTGCAGGCGTGGCCGCAATGATCTCGCCCGCATAGGCAACGCCGTCCCGCTCGAAGGCAAAGTCAAGCAATTGTGCGTTGAAGTAGCCCAGATAGTGCGCCACCGGATCGCCGACGGCCTCGAGCTGCTCCACGCTCGCGTCATTGGCGTATTCGGCGTAGATATCCTCGAGCGCAGCCAGATTGGCCGTGTCGGCGTCGGCAGCATCCGGATATTGGAAGAGCGAAACGGTCATCTGTGCGGAATCGTCGGCCGTCGTGAGAACGACGCGATTGTCCGACGCGGCGTCGACCAGCGGCGTCCAGGTTGCAGGGTGGAGCAGCGCAAAGCCCAGGTCCTCATTCACCAACGGCACGAAACCCTCTTCGGTGACGCCGTCGTCACTGACGACGAAGAGGCTTTCGTATGACTCCACCTGGTTGCCGTCGAGATCTTCCGCAATCACGCCCACCACGTAGTTGCCGCTGGGCGCGGCCGTCGCCTCAATCGTGAAGCGGGTGTCGCCAAAGGTCAGCGTGCCGATCGCGGCGCTGTAGCTCTCGTCCGGGGCATCGGCGGCCAGGTGGAAGCCCTGCTCCATGACCGTGAACTGATCGCCAGGCTGGGGCCGAATTTCACGCGGTGCGCCCGTGCCCAGTGCGCCCGAGCCGAGGAAACCAAAGACCTGCGCCAGTTCGCCATCGCGAAAGAAGAGGCGTGCATAGCGATCTGCGCTGCCGTCGGCAAAGAGATAGGTGCCCGCCACAACGTAGGTGGGTTCTTCGCCATAGGTCTCGGGCGAGAAAAGCGTGCGAATGGCGGTCGTGCCGTCGCTGATGGCGTAGACAACCGGCTCCCATTCATACGCGACGGTGAACGCTCCCTCTGGCCATTGCGGATAGGAAACGCCGCCCACAGCCGTGTCCTGCTCGGCAAAGAGGAAGTCCTGATCCTCGATGATCATGATCTCGTCTTCGGGAAGGAGGCGACCTATGAAGCTGTAGACATAGCCCACCCGGTCGCCCGTGATCTCGGTCTCCACCGTCACCGGTTCATCCACATAGGCAACTTCTGCGGAGAGGGTGACAGGCGCAATCTGCAGAGGCTTGCGCACGCTATTATTCACCGGCGCGCTCGGCGTCGTGTCTGCGCCGAGCAGCCCCTGGTCAAGCAGCGCCGTCGCCACATCCACGGGCACGTCATAGGTATCGACAAGCGCTTGTGCAATCTCGTCTGCAGCGGCGCCCTGTTCGAGCATGGCCGCAATGTCGTCATCCAGCACGCGAATGAATTCAGGGGCTTGCTCGGGCATAAGCGCCTGCAGCGCCGCCGCACGCGCCGAAGCCGGGCGAGCAAACGCGCCGTTGGCTGCATCGCCGGAATGGAAAGCGAGGAATTCGTCCCACTGTGTCTCTTCTGCAAAACGGGCGGCCACGGTGGTGTAGCCGAAGTTGCCCGCAATCTCATACATGCTGCGCACAGGGAAGTAGATGGCAACGCCTGTGGAGCCGGGGCGGCTGGGGCCATGCTTCTCGGCGATGACGGCAGCTATGCGCGCGGCGTCGAGCGCCTGCGCTGCATCCAGCACGGCCGGGTCTGCCGTGCTGTTCTGGATCAACTGCGCGAAGTGGCCCAGATCAATATAGGGCGAGGGCCATTCGTCGCCAAAGATCGCTTCATAGGCCTGTGCGTACGTGCGCGCCTCGGCCACGGCGTTCTGGTCCATACCCTGCAACGCTGTCACAAAGTCATCCAGCGCGGCATTGAGGGGCGCAATCTGCGCCAAATCGATGGCGGACAGGGTCACGTTGGGGCTGACTTGTACGGCGGCCTGCTGGCGCGTCAGGTTGCCCACATAGTCGGGATTCTCCAGCTGGATGTCATCGTCGATATAGGAAGCGACAATCTGCGTCACCAGTTCATCGCCGCCCATGGCGGGGTCGGCAACCAGCTTGCTCAGGAAGCCGGCATAGGCCCAACCCAGCCCCGGCTCGATTTCTTCGGATGCGACTGCGTACTGTGCATGGGGCGCCAGCGCCGTATAGACCTCAAGCTGGCTCATGAGGCAGGCATCGAAGCCGATTACGTCAAGCGACTCAAGCCCCAGGTTGTCGAGCGCCTGGCCCAGCACGAGGTCTAATTCCATCAGCCACAGGTTGTCGCCAAAGCCCTCGGCCAGGACGAGGTCGTCGGGGCCATTGCCGCCTGGGTCCGGATCACTCAAGCCGCCGGGCCAGCCTGCGCCGTGGTCGGACATGATCAGCATGCGCTTCTGCGCGGGGAAATTCGTCACGGCCCACTCAATGAAATCCTGGAGCGTGGCGCCGTCGGCCATGTTGACTTCGCCCAGGTCCTCGAGCACCTCGGAGCCAAGGCTGTTCAGGTCGTCGTCCTGGGTAATCAGCAGGCGTCGGGTCCCGGTCCACTCCTCCACGCCCGCAAAGCCGCCCTCGAAGCGGTCGATCTGCGCCACAATGGTGACCTGGTCGGTTGAACCGACCAATTCGGCCTCCTGCAAGTCAAGCATGATGTCTTGTTCGAGCACATTGTCGTCGGCATCGCTGTAGAGCATGACCAGCCACTGCGCCTCATCGGCCTGGGCATGGCCAACGGCGGGGGGCGCTGCCAGCGCCGTAACTGGGGCAAAGCCAAGGCTGAGGACGGACAGCACCATCAGCATCCAGCGCAAACGGGGCAGGGCAAGCGTGACGACGGTTTGGGCCATTCGATACTCCCTGGACGTGGCGAAGCAGTTTGTGATCGCACGGCAGGCGCCGGGCGCGATGGCATTGCGGTCGTGCGGTTCACACGGGGTCATGTGGGTGGACGTCAAGAGCGAGGCGTCAGTATAGCGAAGGTGGTCTACCGCGCAAAACGCGCCAAAAGGGATGGAGAGGCCACAATGGAACCTACACTCTGCAAAAAGGGAACGGGGAGCAGGGAACGGGGAACGGGGAACGGGGAACGGGGAACGGGGAACGGGGAGCCGCGCCAATGCACGAGTGTTCCCTGTTCCCTGTTCCCTTCAAGCCGACTGCGGATTTCACGCCGATATCACTTTAGCAGGGGCGCGAGCTCGGGCGCGAAGTGGGCGATCTGCGCGCGCAGGCGCAGCAGCGCCAGATCATGCGCCTTGACCTCGAGCAAAATATCAAACGCACGCAGGTTGTGCGCCTGCGCGCTGCGCAGCAACTCAATACACTCAAAGGGGTTCAGGAAGTCCGCGTGCTGGTTGGGCAGCGGCGCGACAACGTGGTCGCGGCCGTTGCGCCGCAGCACGCGCAATTCCGTGCGCGGGCTGCTGAGGTGAATTTTGGGGCGGTGGCCGCTGGGCCAGGTAGCCAGCGCAGCCGCCAGCGCCTCCGCCACGGGCAGCGCGCCGGGGTTGAGGCAGCGGTGGTGGAGCAGGTCGAAGACAACCGGCAACCCTGTGCGCCGGTGCAGCCAGAGGCACGAACCCATGTCGGCGCAGCGGTCATCGTTCTCCACCACCACGCGCCGGCGCACGGCGGGGGGCATCTGCGCGGCGCGGCGCGCGAACCGCGCCAGCGCGGCGGCCAGCGCCGAGCCGTCGCATGCGCTCGCGGCGGCGTGCACCACGAGCACAGAGTCGTCATCCAGCCCCATGGCGTCCATGAGGCGCGCCGCCAGCGCCAGTTCCTCGAGCGAACGCGCAGCCAGCAGTTCGTCAGCGCTGTCGAGGCGCACATGCTGCGCAGGGTGCATGGTGAGGCGCAGCCCGGCGGCGCGGGCGCCATCGCCCACGGCGGCCAGTTCGGTGCTGCATTCGTCAAGCTGGCGCGCAAAGTGGGCGCGCGCGTCCGGCGGCAGCCCCCTATGCGTGGCATAGGGGGCCAGATTCGAGGAGAGGCGGTAGAAGCGAATCTGCGTACTCTCCAGATAGGCGAGGATGTCGCGCACATAGGCCAGGCTGACGCTCAGGTGGGGCTGCTGCGCCCAGCGGCGGCTGTCGTGCGCGCGCAGGGGCGCGCCCACCAGGCGCGCGCCTACACCCAGGCGGTAGCGCGCCTCCGTTGACCGCGCGGCTTCTATCACCGGCGTCGCTTGCCGGCGCAGTGCGTTGCCGATCATTGCATCCAAGCGCCCCCTTGTTTTGCCCGTTCCTGCGCAGGGAGTGGCTGCGGGTGTGCCGTCGTTCACCCTCATCTTGTTCCGACCTGGCGCCGTAGAGTGCGACAACCATGCAACCATCGCAACCTTTTGCGCACCCCTGCGTAGTGATCAGCGACCCGTTGCTTGCTTTGTGATTTGGGCCCTTGTCAAGGGCCTGCGCGGCGGCCCGCTCCGGCGGACCCGATAAGGAGAGATCGTTTCCATGACCGTCAACAATCAGTTCAATGCAGAGTTTTCCAGTGATGCGTCGACAGCCTCAAGCCGCCGCATGATCTACCGCCACCCCACCGACCGCTCGCTGGGCGGTGTGTGCGGAGGCCTGGCCGACTTCCTGGGGTGGGACGTCGTGCTCGTGCGTGCGCTCTGGGTTGTGGCCACCTTTGTTACCTCGGGCGCCGGCTTCATGGTCTATCTGCTGCTCTGGCTGCTGCTGCCTGTGGGCACGCAGGCGGCAGGCCACCTGCGCCCTGCCGCTATCCAGTTCAACCACATCGGCGGCAGCCGCGTGGCCACGGTTCTGCTCATCGTCGGTGGCCTCTGGCTGCTGAGCAACCTGGGCATTCTGCCTGCGCTGGCCGGCGCCACCGGCGGTTTCCTGCGTCTCTTCTTCTGGCCGCTGCTGCTGATTGCGGTTGGCTACATGCTGCTCAAGGGCCGCGGCAATGGGCTGCGCACGCAATTCGGCGGCATGCGCGAGAGTGTCGGCGAGAGCGTGCGCAACGCAAACAGCAACGTGCGCGGGGCTTCCGTGCAGATGCCCTTCCGCCGCAGCCGCAGCAACCGCATGGTGCTTGGCGTCTGTGGCGGGCTGAGCGACAAGCTGGCCATTGACGCCAACCTGATCCGCCTGGCCTGGGTCATCCTCAGCCTGGGCAGCATGGGGCTGGGTGTACTGGTTTACTTCGCCCTGGCGCTGGTGGTGCCCGAAGAGGGCTCGCACTGGGTCTCCGACCTCGAGAGTACGGCGCGCGCCAATGGGCACAACGGCGAATTCCAGAATGTGCCGATTGCCCAGCCTGTGCAGGCTGTGCAGACCGAGCGAACTTTCGCCGCAGCCGCAGCCAATGAGGTTACACCCGTAGGCGACGACAGCGTGCAGATTTAGCACACACCAATCCGCAGCGAGGCTTCCGGTTCTGGAAGCCTCGCTGCTTTTTGTTCACTTGAAGCAGCCCCACATTCGGGCTATAGTAGCACCGTTACCCGTCCACCTGGCCGGATAAGCAAACACGGCGCAACAGCGCAGCAGTACAAATCATAATTATCAACGAGGGGGACTCATGGACATTGGCAGCTGGTTCCAGACATGGCTAAACATAACCACGCGACCGGGCGAGCCGGCCTTTGAAGAAGAGCGCGCCAAGCCGCAAGCCAACATCACCACCGCCGCCATCTGGGTGGGGCTGGCGGCGCTGGTGGCGGGCATCTTTGCCATGATCCAGGGGGCAATGGCGGTGCGCCAGTTCCAGGCAATGGGCGGCGTGCAGGGCATCCTGGGGCAATTCAACCTGCCGCCCGAGGTGATGGATCAGGTGAACCAATTGCCTGCGGGGTTCATCCCCGGTATGGGAAGCCCAGGCGTCGGCATCGGTGCGTTGACCACGGGCATTCTCAGCGCCATCATTTCCTTTATCATTTTTGCCGGCGTGCTGCAGCTTGTCGCCAAGCTTCTAGGCGGCACGGGAAGCTTCAGCAAGTACACCTATCTGCTGGCGGCCATCTACGTACCCGTTACGCTGGTCAGCAGCGTACTCGGGATTGTGCCGCTGCTGGGTGGCTGCATCAGCTTCATCCTGTGGATCTACCAGCTTGTGTTGGCCTACTACGCGACACGCGTGGAACACAAGCTTTCATCGGGGCGCTCGATCATCGTCGTGCTCGCGCCTCTGCTCGTCCTCTTTGTGATTGGCTGCTGCTTCATTGTTATGGTCGGCGGCATCCTCAGCGCAGTCCTCGGCAGCGGGCGCTAGAAGCACAGGATCAACGTAGAGGTGCAGAGGAAGCAAAGAAAAGGAAAGGTTCAAGACGGACATCCGTCTTGAACCCTTCCTTTTGCGCTGCAATTCACCCTAAAGAACTTGCGGCGCCCGCACAACGAAGGCCGGGAGGCATTCCGCTACGAACACCGCCGGGGTCTTTCGGGACAGCCATTACTTCTTCACGGACGTCACAGTCTTCAACTTGCCCGCCTTGCCCTTGCCCGCCTTGCCGGTGTTTGCGGCGGGCGGCAACTCCGTCTCGCCAAAGAGACCGGGCTGCTCTGCAGGCTCTTTGGGTGCAGCCGCCTTGGCGGGCGGCGCTGCGCGCGGCGTGGTCTTAACTTCGCCAACCGGCTTGCCCGCGGCCGGTGC
>CAYJNV010000118.1:9369-12420 GCA_964370975.1 uncultured Caldilineaceae bacterium
TTGGCCGCGGCCGGTGGCGGCTTGGCCGCTGCGGGTTTCCGCGTGGCGGGCTTGCCGCCGCTATCCCCAGGAACCGTGCGCTCTGCTGCAGCGGCCCGTGGCGCAGCGGCTTTGATCGTCGCATCCTGCGCTGCCGCAGCCTTTGCCTCGACTGTCTTGGGCGTTGCGGGCCCAGCTGCTGCCTGCGTGATTGGAATCTTGGCTCTTGCCGCCGCAGGCGCTACTTTGCCCGCCGGGGCCGCCGCCGGTTTGGCCTCCTCATTCAGCAGGCGCGGGGCGCTGCTGCGCGCTGACGGCGCCTCGGCCGGATCGTTGCCTTCCAGCCAACGGATGGCGACCACCTGCGCACCAGGCGTTGGCTCGGCCACCTGCTTGCCCTGCGAAGCGCGCCCCTGGTTGGGTATTTCGCTCAACTCCAGCACGCGCGGCGTGGCCTTGGGGATGACCAGTGCCAGGAGTTTGGGCAGGCGCGCAGCGGGCAGTATCGCTGCCGCCGTCAACCCACCCGTGCGTGCGCTTAGCTTGTGCGCCGCCACGCCGCCGCCATTGCGGCCCTGGCGCGGGAAATCGGCCAGCGGCGTGAGCTTGGCAAAACCCTTTTCGGTGTAGGTCATCAGCAGGGCGTCAGCCTCGACTACGCCTGCAAAGACAATCTTCTCGCTCCTGCCCAGCTTCATGCCGCCCACGCCCCCGGCGGGCAGCCCCATGCTGCGCACTTCCTCTTCGGCGAAGCGGATGGCCTGGCCGCCGCTGCTCACCAGCAGCAGATCGCGCGCGCCGTCCGTGCGCAGCGCCCAGCACAGGCGATCCTTGTCGTCCAGATTCATGACAACCGAGCCGCTGTTGACGTTCTCCGATACATGCGCCAGGCCCACCCGCTTGACGCTTCCCCGCTCGCTGGCGAGGAGCAGGTAGCCGCCGGCGTCATCAGCCGCGGCTGCGCTGCCGCCCTCAACACTCCCCGGCCCGGCGGGACCGGCCACGCGCGGCAGCCACAGCGCGGCGGTGGCTCGCTCCTTGCGCTCCAGCCCCGTGAACTCGGCGGCCGACTTGTTGTCCGCCTGCAGTTCGTGGATGCCCAGGCGCGCGGCGCGCCCCGAATCGGCAAAAACATAGAGCAGATCGCGCGCGTTGGCCTGGAAGAGCGCCGCTTCGGCCCCCTTTGCCGCCTGGCGCAGCGACGTCTGCGTGAGGCGGCCGGCGTCGGTGCGGCGCAACGTGCCGTCGCTGCCCACGCTCACCCACACCTCCTGCTCGGGGAGCAGGTCGTGCGTGGTGTGCGCGCCGCGTGTCAGGTCGACAATCTGCGTACGGCGCGGGTCACCGTACTTCTCCTTGATTTCCAGCAGGTCGCTCTTGATGAGCGCTAGAACCTTGGCGGGGCTGGCGAGCAGCGACTCGAGCCAGGCAATGCGCTTGATGAGTTCGTCGTGCTCCTCCTGCAGCTTCTTTCGCTCGAGCGCGGCCAGCCGCCGCAGTTGCATTTCGAGAATCGCCTGCGCCTGCAGTTCGCTGAACTTGAAGTTGGCAATCAGATTCTTGCGCGCCGTGTCCACAGTCTGGCTGCGGCGGATGGTGGCGATGATTTCGTCGAGCATGTCGAGCGCGCGCAGCAGCCCTTCCACAATGTGCAGCCGCTCCTGGGCGCGCTTGAGGTCAAAGGCCGAACGGCGGCGGATGATCTCCTGCCTGTGGTGGATGAAGTGCTCGAGCATGCGCTTGAGGTTGAGCGTTTTGGGCTGCCCATCCACCAGCGCCAGGAGCTGCATGCCAAAGGTCTGCTGCAGCGGCGTGAACTTGTAGAGGTCGCGCAGCACAATTTTGGGGTCCACATCGCGTTTGAGCTCGATGACGACGCGCATGCCCGTGCGGTCGCTCTCGTCGCGCAGGTCGCTGATGCCCTCGAGCTTGCCGTTGCGTACAAGGTCGGCAATGCGCTCGAGCAGCGCGATCTTGTTGGTCTGGTAGGGCAGTTCGGTGATGAGGATGCGCATGCGCCCGCGCGTCAACTCCTCGAAGTGCGCCTTGGCCTGCATGATCAGCCGCGCCCGCCCTGTAGAGTAGCCCTGGTGGATGACATCCACCGTTTCGTTGCCTACACCCTCAGCGCCGTTGCCGTTGGCGCTGGAGTTGCGCGCCGCCGATCCGTTGCCCTTCTCGTCATCGCGGAAGCGGTAGACGATGCCCCCCGTGGGGAAGTCCGGCCCCTTGATGAACTCCATGAGGTCGGTGGTGTGCACTTCGTCGAGGTTGTCGAAGTGATCGATCATGTAGGTGGCGGCGTCCACGACCTCGCCCAGGTTGTGGGGCGGGATATTGGTGGCCATGCCCACGGCAATGCCGCTGGAGCCGTTGATGAGCAGATTGGGCAGCGCCGCCGGCAGCACCATGGGTTCGCGCAGCGTGTTGTCGAAGTTGGGCCCCCACTCGACGGTTTCCTTGTCCAGGTCCTCGAGCATGAGGTCGGTAATGGCGGCGAGGCGCGCTTCGGTGTAGCGCATGGCGGCGGCGTTGTCGCCGTCCACCGAGCCGAAGTTGCCCTGGCCGTCAATCAGCGGGTAGCGCAGCGAGAAGGGCTGCGCCATGCGCACCATGGCGTCATAAACCGCCGTATCGCCATGGGGGTGATACTTGCCCAGCACCTCACCGACGATGCGCGCGCTCTTCTTGTGGGGCTTGTCGTGGGTCAGCCCCAGGTCGTGCCAAACGGCGTAGAGGATGCGCCGGTGCACAGGCTTGAGGCCGTCGCGCACGTCGGGCAGGGCGCGCGCCACAATCACGCTCATGGCGTAATCGAGGTACGCCTCCTGCATCTCGCCAACGATGTCGGCCGAGCGCACAAGGCCTGCGTGGGCTGTCATGACGGCGCCGTTGCTGGGGGCGCCGTTCGTTTCTTTGCCGTTCTTCTGCTTATCGCTCATTGGAATCCATTACGGTACGTGCGGTTCGTAGCGGCGGCCTATGACTGTTTCCGAAATAGACCAGCGTTCTTCGTCGGGGCCGCCGAGGGTTGAAACCCCCGGCTAGCCAACACAAGTCCACTCAAGTGGA
>CAYJNV010000119.1:0-12264 GCA_964370975.1 uncultured Caldilineaceae bacterium
ACGCCGTTGAGATCGCCCGCGTGCGACCGTGCATCCTGCAGCAGGCGCGCGATAACCGCATCGCCGTCTGCCGTCGCGGCGTCCTCCACATGCACAACCAGGTGATGGGGCGGCGTGCGCAAGGCCGCGGCGACAAGCGCACCGTCTGCGTGGACTGTGGCAAAGTATGCGTCGGCCGCGCTGCGCTCGGGATGCAGGCGCAGCCCCAGCGGTACACCCAAAATCAGGTTGTTGGCTGTCTCTGCGGCTTCCAGCGGTTCGAGCGCCTCGGCCAGAAAGGCCTCTGCATCGGCATGCCGGCGCAATTCAAGGCTCATACGTGTCCCGCTGCTTGCTGTTCGCGTACATAGACGATAAGGTCAACGTCACCGGGCGAACGCCCCAGCGCCGTGAGTACTGCGGCAGCCTCGGCACGGTGCTGCGTGCCGTGGTTGACAACATGCAACAATACCTGCCAGAGCGGCGCGGCCAACTTGTTCCCGGATGTCGTGCGATAGGCCATCTTCTCCTCAAGCTGCGCATTGCTCAACTGCCCAACATATGCGCGCATGGTCTCCTGCTCCGGCATCCAGAGGGTGTACAGCGCATCGACGTTGGGGAACTCGTCGGCAGAGGGCATGGCCACCGGCGAGAAGCCCTCTTCGCAGCGCTTGCGCCAGATCCATTCGGCTCCGTACGCATGGGCGAGGATGTGGCGCAGGCTGGGCAGTCCGGGCAGCAGCGGCGCGCAGAATTGCGCGTCGTCAATACCCATCGCAGTGTTGAGGATGCGTGCGTTAGCCCAACGATTGTAGGCGTACAATTCGATGATTTCGCTCTGGCGCATGAGAATTCCTTGCTTGCGTAGCGGCAGCTTAAGCCCTTGTTAGTGTGGATCGCGTATGTCCTCGAGAACGGCGGCTGAAGCCGCCGCTACGCGCGCCCTTGCGCCGCATGCAGAATCGCAATCACGCTCATCGCATCGCGGATTTCGCTACAGCGCACCATTTCGAGCGCATCGGCAAAGGCGAATTTGGCGACCTCGATCTCCTCCGTCGCGTCGGCGGGTAATGTCGCCGGCTGCAGGCCGCGCCCGATAAAGAGATGGCAGGTTTCCTCGCAAATGCTCTTGGACGAGTAGAAGGTGCTCACCCACTCAAGGCTCTGCGCTGTGTAGCCGATTTCCTCCTGCAGTTCGCGCAGTGCGCCCGCCTCGGCCGCCTCGCCAGGGTGCAGCCCACCCGTGGGAATCTCCCAGCGGTGCGCCTCGCCGAAGACATAGCGGTATTGGCGCACGAGCAGAACGTGTTCTGCGTCCACAAAGGGGAGCACGCCCGCTGCATGACCTATCGACACCACACCGTAAAGCGTGGTATCGCCGTTGGGCAGCGCGGCCACATCTTCGCGCACGCGTATCCATTTGTTTGCGTAGATGGGGCGGGTGGAGAGGGTTTTCCAAGGATGTGGGGTCATGGACTCCTTTGTACAAGACGATGGCCTGCGAGGCAAATGCGTCTGCAGGCCATCGTCTTCGAATCACACGCAATTCTTGAAGCACAGCCTACGCCCCGCCTGCCCTGCGCGCGCGTTGGAGCAGCGTACGCAGCAGCCGCTCTTCGTCGGCCGTCATCTGCGCAAGGGGTGTGTTGCCATTGTCGAGGATCGCCTGCCCCAGGCGGCTGTTGGCAAGCATGCGCAGGTCTTCGTTCATGGGGTCACCCACCCGGTGGTCATCCACCAGGTAGCCGTCGCGCATCATGAGAATGCGCTGCGTGGCCTGCGCCACGCGCCTGTCGTGTGTGACGACCGCGATGGTTGTACCCTGCGTGCGATTAAGGTCGCCCAGCAGCGTCATGATCTCCTCGCCACTCTGGCTGTCGAGCGAGCCCGTGGGCTCGTCGGCCAGCAGCAGCGCGGGGCGATTGGCCAGGGCACGTGCCACGGCCACTCGTTGCCGCTGCCCGCCCGAAAGCTGGCTTGGAAGGTGACCGGAGCGGCCGGCCAACCCCACCAGGTCGAGCAGTTCGCGCGCCCATTTGCTGCGCACTGCTGCATTCGCCTCCTGGCCGATCATGGGCACTTCCACATTTTCCTGCGCAGTGAGTGTGGGCAGCAAGTTGTGCAACTGGAAGACGAAGCCAATCGTGCGCGCGCGGAAGCGGTCCACATTCTTGAGGTGAGCCAGGTTTTCGCCTGCCACCCACACCTCACCAGCGGTCGGCTGATCGAGTGCGCCCAGCAGGTTGAGGAGCGTGCTCTTGCCGCAGCCACTTGGCCCCATAATGGCAAGAAACTCTCCCGGCTGCACCGTCAGGCTGAACTCCTTGAGCGCGTGCACAGCCGTCTCGCCTGAGCCGTAGCGCTTGCTCAACCCCACGGCGCGGATGAGCGGTTCGGCGGCTTGCAGGCGTGGAGCAGGCTGCGGCGCCACGACCTGCAGTGCGGGTTTTGTTGTGGGGCGGGCAGCGGCCGCAACTGGTGTCGACGGCGGTTGTACTGGCGGTGCGGGCGGGGGTGGCGGATCGGCGACTTGCGGCGTCGGGGGCGGCGGCGCCGCGGCTGGGGCAGCGGCCGCGACTGGTGCGGCTACAGGTGGCTCTTGCTGACTCGGTTCCGGCACTGGCGCTGCAGGCGCGGGCGGCGGCGCGGCGGGCGAAGCCACCAACTTTGGTCGCTGGCCGCGCGCTGGCGGCGGCCCGCCTATCAGCGTGTAGTTGCCATCGTCTCTTTTGCGTGCCATGCTTAGTTGCCGCCTTCCGAAGCGTTCGCCGTAGCCGCTTCGGGATTGATGTTGACGAACGCAGTCATCCCCCAGCGCAGGCTCGGATCGAGATCGATCAGATCCACCAGCACCTTGTAGTTTGTACTCCCCTGTTCGACGTTACTCATGGGGGCGATGCGCGTCACCGTACCCTTGAAAAATCGATCGGGGAGCGCGTCAAAGCTGACCTCGACGGGCATGCCTTCGCGCAGGCGCACGACGTCGGTCTCACGCAGGTCAGTCGTCTCCACGTGGAGCAATGAGACATCACCCAGCATCAACAGCGGCTCACCCACAGCCGACATCTCGCCGACGCGCGTGTTGATCAGGCCGACCTGACCGGCAAAGGGTGCGAAGATCTGTGTTTGACGCAGGTTGGCCTGCGCGCTCGCCAGCGCAGCCTGCGCCGATTGCACGTGGGCATCGGCCATGGCAATCTGCTCGGCGGTAGCGCCGGCCAGCAGTGCATCAAGCGCCGCCTGCGCACTGGCCTGGTTGGCGAGCGCCGACTTGACGGCGGCCTCGGCGCCTGGCATGCGGCTCTGGGCCGCATCCACGCCCGCCTGCGCCGCAGTCACCTGCGCCGAGAGCACCGCAAGTTGTTCGACTGTGGCTCCACTGGTAATCGTTGCCGCCTCGGCCTGCGCGGCTTCCAGTGCCGCTGTGGCCTGGCGCAGCGCCTGTGATTGGGGCAGGGAGCCGATTTCGGCGTCGCCGCGCACAAGGTTGTAAGCAGCCTGGGCCGTCTCGACAGCGGCCTGCGCCATCGCGACGCGCCCATTGGCGGCGCTGATTTCGGAGGTAGTTGGGTGGCTGGCGACCTCTGCATACTGGCTCTGGGCGATGTTCACCTGGGCCTGCGCCGTTTCTACGGCGGCCTGCGCCTCGCCCAGTTGGCCCGCCGAAAGTGAGACGGCTGCATCCGCCGCGGCCACGGCGGCTTCAGCGCCGGCCTGATTCGCCTCGGTCGCGCCTGCCATGATTTCGTCACGTGCCGCTGTGGCCTCGACCACGGCTGCTTCGGCCACCTGCACCTGCGCTTGCAGCCCCTCGTTGGCAATCTCCAGCAGCAGATCGCCCGGCTGAACCGTGTCGCCCTCGTGCACATGGATGGCACTCACAATGCCGCCCGTAGCCGGGTTTAGCCCCGCCCATGTGACAGGCTGGAGCTTGCCCGACGCCCAGATGAGGTCGGCCAACGTTTCAGTGGCGGCAGCCTCAGCGGCGGCCTGATCCGCAACAGCCTGCTGCTGCGCCATGTAATTGCTGTATGCATACCAGCCGCCGGCCGCAACAACGGCCAGCACAACAAGGATGATGATGGCTCGCTTCATTGGTTCGCTCCTCGAGTGAGCGGGGAACAACGTTACTGAAAACTGATGATTGACAATTGGCATTGGCGACGTGACGAGTGTGCGTGCTGCCCGCAGGCGCCCCTTCACGTATCAGGCATCGTGACCACCGCCTTTGCGCTGAAGTGCAGCGCGTGTGCGGCTACTCATAGCGCAGCGCCTCCACGGGCTGCAGCCGGCTTGCGCGCCAGGCAGGCCAAATGCCGCCAAGCAGGCCCAGCACGAGTGCAACGCCGATCGCAACCACGAAGGTCGCTACGTCCCACTTTGGCGCCAGCATCTTTCCATAGGCGGGAATGCGTGCCACGCCCGCCATGATCAGTACGCCCAGTATGGAACCGAGCACGGCGGCCACAAGGCAGAGGTAGAGACTCTCCCGCATAACCTGGGCGATAATGCGGCGCGGATTCCAACCCAGTGCGCGCAGTGTGCCGATCTCACGCGTTCGCTCATAAATCGACATGATCATCGTGTTGGCCACCACAATCCCGCCCACGAAGATGGCGAGCAGGCGGATTGCCATGACCAGGACTTCCATGTTTTGCATGTCATTCGTGTTCTGGGCAAACTCGCTGCTGAGCGTGGCGCGCGCATCGCTGAAACGTGCGTTAATGTTCGCCACGACAGCGCCTGCATCCTTGGGATCACGGACGTCAACAAAGATGAACGATACGGCGCGCGGCCTGCCCAGCAATCGCTGTGCTTCGCGCAGTGCGAGCGCGCCGCCGGCGTCTTCGTAGCCCACGCCCGTTTCGAAGATTCCCGTTATCTTGTAGCGGTTCTCAAAGAGCGCCATTGTGTCGCCCACGTTCAGCTTGTACGAGTCGGCGGCCGCACGCCCGATCATGATTTCATTGGGGCGGTCCAGCGGCGCGCCGTCAACTACCTTGTAGTGCGCGCTCGCGCTTGACCCGGGCTCAATCCCCATAATGATGAAGAGGGGAAGTTCCTTGGTCATGACGAATCCCAGCAGGGCTGGGCTCGCCGATTCCACCTGGGGCATTGCGCGAATCTGCGCGACCATGCGCTCGTCCAGGCTGCTCAGGCTCATGTCGGCCACTTCGCGCTGCATGACCGTCAGGTTGCCCGTACCGGTGCTGCCTGCGAGCCCGTTGAGTTGGCTCATCAGTCCATTGACCATGCCGCCCAGCATGACAAGCGTCGCGACGCCAATGCCAATCGCCGTTGCCGAGATCAGTGTGCGTGTGCGTCGCCGCCATAAATTGCGAAAGGCTTGTCCACCGACGCGCACCCAGCGGCCCGTGGGCGCTGTGGTCGCGCCCCCTTCGTAACGCAGCGCCTCGACGGGTTGGAGGTTGGCGGCGGTCCACGCAGGGTAAAGGCCGCCCACGAGCCCGAGTACAATCGCCGTCACCATACCCTGCACCGCAATACTCACGGTGAGTCCGCCCTCGAGCATGGCCCCTACACCGGGTATCTGCGCCACACCCATTGCTGCCAGCGCGCCAATGACGACACCAATCGCACCGCCAACGAGGCTGAGCCCCACGGCCTCACCAAGGATCATGCGTACAACGCGGCCGCGGCTCCAGCCCATCGCGCGCAACGTGCCGATCTCGCGAGTGCGCTCCAGCACGCTCATCACCATAGCGCTCATCATGCCCAGCCCGCCGATCAAAATAGCAATTGCCGCCAGCCCCCACGCAAAACCGTTGATATAGCCCGTCCACTGATTGTTGCCATCATACTCGCTGGACTTGCTGACGGTCAGGCCGTCATCCATATTTTTGATGCGCGCGACGACTGTGTCGATGTCCGCACCACGCCGCACACCCACTTGATAAATGCTGACCGCGCGCTGTTTGGCGGTGATCTCCTGCGCATCATCAAGCGTGACGACCCCGCCGGACTCCTCCATGCCCTGGCCGGTTTCATAGATGCCAACGACCCGATAGGGAACGCCGTTGAGTCGGATGTTGTCATCGATACCCGCGTTCAAGGCCTCGGCGGCGCGCCGACCGATTGCCACCTGTTTCGACGTCAACACAGGCTGCCCTTCGACGATTCGGTAGTGCTGCGACGCAACGCTGCCTGCGGGGTAGCCGTACACGAGGAAGAAGGGGCTGTCGCCAACAGATATCCACGTGAAGACGCCAGGGTCAACATTAGTCACATCGGGAACTGAGGCGAGGCGCTCGCCGATGCTTTCATCCAGGCTGCTGAAGGCCACGTCAACGGCATTTGCCTGGCTCACCAGCACGTCATTGTTGAGACGCAGGGCGCCGCCGTAGCTTGCGGCCATGCCGTTGCCAATTGCACCCAGTGCAACCACCGCGGCCACGCCCACGGCAATTCCCAGAATTGTCAGGAGACTGCGTGTGCCGCGCCGCCACAGATTGCGGAGAATCATCAGTCAGCTTTCCGTCCGGCCTGACGCCGGCGTCCGGTTCCTTGATCCGGCTTGGCAACGCATGCAACTACTCGTAACGCAGCGCTTCCACGGGTTGCAGGCGGCTTGCGCGCAACGCCGGCAGGATGCCGCCAACAATCCCCAACACAATTGCGACGGCGATTGCGGTCGCAAAGGTGCCAACTGTCCACTTTGGCACCAGGATGCCCCTGTATACGGGAATGGAGGCAAGCCCATACATGAAGAAGACGCCAAGCACCGAACCAAAGAGCGCAGCCAGCAGTGTGAGAAGCAGACTCTCCTCAACGACCTGGCGGATGATGCGGCGCGGCGTCCAGCCCACAGCGCGCAAGGTGCCGATTTCGCGCGTGCGCTCAAAGATCGACATGATCATCGTGTTGGCCACAACGATGCCGCCCACGAAAATCGCCATAAAGCGGATGACCATGAGCAACGTGCCCATAGTGGCCATGTCGTTGCCCGTTTGTGCGAAGATACTGCTGAGAGAAGCGCGCACCTCGGGAAAGCGCGCATTGATGGTCGCGGCCACAGCCGCGCCCTGCGTCGGGTCCTTGATATCGACATACATAAATGAGATCGCGCGCGGCATGCCCAGCAGTCGCTGGGCCTCGCTTAACGCCAGCGTGCCCGCGCCGTCCTCAAAGCCCACACCCGTTTCATAGATGCCAACGACCTTGTACCGGTTCTCTGCAAGCTGGAGTGTTTCGCCAACCCGCTTCTTCAGAGAATCCGCCACGGCGCGACCGAGCATGATCTCGTTGGGGCGTTGAATTGCCCTGCCCTCCGAGACTTGATAGTGCTCCGCAGCACGCGAGCCAGGCTCTACGCCGATCAAAATGAAGAACATCAGCTCCTTGTCGGTGAGAAAACCGAGCAGCGAAGGGCTCACCGATTTCACCTCGGGCATGGCGGCAATTTGTGCTACCAACCGCTCGTCCATCTTGCTCAGCTTAATGCTCGCCGCGCCACCCTGCATGATCGTGATGTTGCCCTGGTCAAGGCTGCCTGACATCCCGTTCATTGTGGCCATGACACCGTCCAGCAGGCCTCCCATCATGACGAGGGTGGCGACGCCAATCCCGATTGCCGTGGCCGAGATGAGCGTGCGCGAGCGCCGCCGCCACAGGTTGCGATAGGCCTGCCCACCAAGACGGGCCCAACCGCCCGCAGGCGCGTCGACCGCGCCGCCTTCGTAGCGCAGCGCCTCCACCGGCTCGAGCCGTGCCGCAGTGCGCGCCGGATAGTAGCCGCCCACCAGCCCCAGGACCAGCGCCGTCAGCATGCCAATCACGATGGTGCCTGGTGTAACGCCGCCGCTCAGCATCGCCCCTACGCCGGGCGCGCGTGAGGCCAACCACGCCAGCCCAATGCCAAAGAAGACGCCGATCACGCCGCCCGCCAGGCTCAGCAGTACGGCCTCACCCAGGATCATACGCACCACGCGCCTGCGGCTCCAACCCACGGCGCGCAGCGTGCCGATCTCGCGCGTCCGCTCGAGCACGCTCATCACCATCGCGCTCATCATGCCCAGGCCGCCTATCAGGATGGCAATTGCCGCCACGCCATAGGCCATCGCGCTCAAGTAGCCGGTGAATTGCTCGCCCGACTTGTACTCGCCCGACTTGCTTACGCCCAGTTCGTCATCCAGATTCTGGATACGCGTGATCACCGTGTCGATATCGGCGCCCTTGCGCACGCCCACCTGGAAGAGGCTGACGCTGTTGACCTTCGACGTGATCTCCTGCGCGCTGGTGAGTGTCACCAGTGCGCCGGATTCCTCCATGGCCTGGCCCGTCTCAAAGATACCAACCACGCGATAGGGCGCGCCAACAAGGTTGATGGTGTCGTCAATTCCCAAGCGCATGTCCGTGGCAGCGCTGCGCCCAAGCACCACCTGCCCGTCGGCAACCGCCGGCTTGCCCTCCACAATGCGATAGTGGCGCGTCGCGGCGCTGGTGGGGGGATAGCCGTAAATCAGGAAGAAGGAACTGCCCTCAACACTGATGAAGCCGAACACCCCTGGGTCCACATTGGTCACGTCAGGGATGCCGGCAATACGTTCGCCCAATTTCTCGTCAAGGCCACCCATGAGGACATCAATCGCGCCTGCCTGGTTCACAATCAGCTCATTGTTGAGCCCCAGCGCGCCGCCGTAGTTGTTGGCAATGCCGTTTCCAATTGAACCCAGCGCCACAACCGCCGCGACCCCCGTGGCGATGCCAATGAGGGTGAGCAGGCTGCGCGTGCCGCGCCGCCACAGGTTTTTCAAAATCATTGCACAACGCTCCTGACGCCGTGATGCGCGGCGTCCGATCACGTGCATGCGGTTCAGCGGGTCGGTGGGAGCAGTTGGATCGATGGCGTCGACGGGATCGACGGGGAGTGCAGTGGTCCGAACGCCTGGCGTGGAAAGCGGCCGACGTCGCTGAATGGCGTGCTGGTCAACGGGCGGCTCAATACAAGCCGCCCGCACAGCGGAAGGGGTGCTTACACGCTTACCGGCGTTCCGCAGTTGGCGCAGAATTTGTGTTGGGCTTCAAGGCGCGTGCCGCAGTTCGTGCAGAAGCGCGCTGGCGCGTCGCCGGGCCCGGAGACAGATGCGGCTGCAACCACAGCCGTGTGCGCTGCCACTGCTGCAGATGTGGCCACTGCTGCGCCGCCGTTGCTGGGTTGGGGACGGGCCACTGCCGGCTGTGCGATGGAAGCGCTGCGCACCGCCGCCGCTGTCGGCTCCGCCACCTTGCGCCGGTGGGCAATCTCGTTTTCCAGCGTCGCATCCAGCCCCGTGCTTTGCGGCGCAAGCTGCTCAATTTGCTGAATCAACCCAATCGCCTGACGGCGCAGGCGTTGATCATAGCGCTGGTAGTCCTCGTCATCCAGCTTGCCTACATGGTAGTCAAACTCCAGGTCCTTGATGGCTGTCATCACTGCTTCCTTGCGCCCGATCAGCGTTCCCAGGCGGTCATCCTCCACCAGCGGCAGCGCCGGTGCGCGGTTTAGCAGCGGCCACACCACCCACGCCAGCGCGGCAAGCGAAATAAGAAGCGCAAGAATTAACGTGACTGCAAGCATGATCTACCTGTTTCGTGAAATTACGGTTCGTTGCGGCAAATTGCTGGCGCTGTGCGGCGGCGGCTTCAGTGGTGCGTCTCGCAAACCGGCGAGAGCATCGTAGCAGCCCTGAACAGCGGCAGCCAAACCAGTTGCTAGATCAAATTCTCGAGATCAAATTTGGCTGTCTGTGCGAAATCTATACCCTTAGCGAGCCACGGAATCCCCTGGCGGCATAGTAAGAGGGCGCACCGTTGTGATACACGAAGACGGTGTTGTAGCGGCGGTCACAGAAGAGCGCGCCGCCGAGTCTTCTAATGTCCGCCGGAGTTTGAACCCAACTCGAGGTCTTCGTATCGAACTTTCCAAGTTTCTGCAACGCTCGATATTGCTCTTCCGTCAAGAGCTCAATGCCCATCGCGGCCGCCATATCAATCGCGCTATTCTCTGGTCTGGCTTCCTTCCGTGACTCCAGCCCTTCACGGTCGTAGCAGAGACTTCTGCGGCCAGCGGGACTTTCCGGTGAACAATCATAAAAGGTGTATTCGCCCGTCTTCTCGTCGTAACCTACAACATCCGGCTCACCACCAGTTATTTCCATTTCATTGAGCGACCACAGCTTTTCGGTGTCGGCTTCCAGCCTTGCGTGCACGTCAGGCCACTTAATTCCTTCATGGCGGGCCATATGTTCGTCAAAACGGGCTCTCAACGTTCCAAGTAGTTCTTCACGCTGTGCCGCTGACAACCCCTTGACTGTTTTCATGACGATCCTTGGCACTGTTTGGAATCATACGCCCTGCCATCAGGGATTTCGGCGATACAGGAACGGATTTCACATCCCATACCAGTCCGCAACGCACGATTCCTTGCGTCTTTATGCACCCCGCGTCCTTGCGCTGAACAAGCGCGCTTCAGCTCACTATTACGTCAGTCCCCCGTTGCGTAGGCCACCGCCGAATAGGTCTCGGTGCGGCGGCGCGCGGGGTTGGGCCAAGACGCGATCAGCGTGCCCAGCATCAACACCAGACCACCAATCCACATCCACATGGTCAGCGGGTTGATGTAAATCGTGAAGGTCGCCGAGTTGCCCGAATCATCCCAACCGTTGAGCACGACATAAACATCCTGAATTGGCGTCATGCGCAGCCCCACCTCGCTGGTGGGCATGTCGGGCGTCTTGAAGTAGACATTGCGGCTGGGGGCAATCTCGCTCAGGGCTTTACCCGAGGCGGTGTCGTAAACCGTCATCTCCGCCACATACGAGTCGCGGTTTGATTCGCTGTCGACGCGCATCCCGCCGAACTCAAGGTCAAAGCCGCCGAGTTGCACAACCTCACCACGCGCCAGCGTGACATTGGTCGTCAGTTGATAGAACTCGTTGCCCACCACCGCCACGCCAATCATCACAATGGAGAGGTGGACGAGATAGCCGCCATAGCGTCGGCCGTTGCGCCGCCAGAGGTTGCCCATGGCCACAAGGACATTCTCGCTCGTTGTGGTGCGCCGTGCGATGATGCCGCGCACATACTCCTGCACAATTGTAGCCGCGGCAAAGGCCAGCACCGCCAGCCCCAGCGAGGCAAAGACGCTATTGCCGATGAAGTAGGTGGCCACACCCACGACCACCATGGTGATCAATGGCCACACAAACTGCTTGCGCAGCGAGGCAGCGCTTGTATGCCGCCAGCCCATCAGAGGGCCTACGCCCATGAGGATCACGAGCAGCATGAAGAGCGGCCCGTTCACCTTGTTGAAGAAGGGCGCGGCCACGCTAATCCGCTGCCCCGTGAGCAGTTCGCTGAACATTGGGAAGAAGGTGCCCCACAGCGTGGCAAAGGCAATCGCTGCGAAGACCCAGTTGTTGGCCAGGAATGCGGCCTCGCGGCTCATATAAGAGTCGATCGGCTGCTCGGCCTTGAGCAGTGGCAGGCGGCTGAAGAGCAGGTAGAGGAAACTGAAGACCACAATAATCAGGAAGACCAGGAAGTAGATGCCGACATTGCTGCGCGCAAATGCATGCACGCTCTCGAGCACTCCCGAGCGCGTGGTGAAGGTGCCCAGAATCACAAGGAAGTAGGTGGCCCAGATAAGCACCATGTTCCACACCTTGAGGATGCCGCGCTGCTCCTGGATGATGATGCTGTGCAGGAAGGCTGTTCCTGTGAGCCAGGGCAGGAACGAGGCATTCTCCACGGGATCCCACGCCCAGTAGCCGCCCCAACCCAACTCCATGTAGGCCCACTGACTGCCCATGATGATGCCAACCGAGAGGAAGAGCCAGGGGATGAGCGTCCAGCGGCGCACGGTGCGCACCCACTCGTTGTCGAGCTTGCGGCTGATGAGCGCAGCAGCGGCAAAGGCAAAGGGCACCGCCAGCCCCACATAGCCCAGATAGAGCATGACGGGATGGATGACCATCCAGTAGTTTTGCAGCAACGGGTTTAGCCCCTGCCCATCGGCGGGGACAAAGCTCACACGTTCGAAGGGGTTCGCGGCAAACACAAGCAGCGTAAGAAAGAAGACAGTCGTAAACATGAGCACGCCGTTGACATACGGCATCAGCACCTGGTGCTTGTTGCGATTCTGCAGCGCCACTGCCACGCCAAAGCCTGTAAGGAGCAGCGCCCAGAAAAGCAGGCTGCCCGATTGCCCCCCCCACAGGGCCGCGAATTTATAGAATGTGGGCAGCGCAATCTCCGAGTGATTCCAGACGTAGCTCAGCTCGAAAT